>JADJPK010000009.1:0-300000 GCA_016713305.1 Betaproteobacteria bacterium | reverse complement strand
GCTGTTGTCGGCGGCCGCTCCGGCCCTCGCGTCGGCGACGGTGTCGTACTGGCCGTCGGCCAGCACCGAGATGTCGTCGGCCCCCGTGATCGTGGCGTCCCGGATCTCCGCCAGGGTGCGGAAGCTGCCGCCATTGAGCTCGAACGACGCGCCCACGCCCAGCGCGGTCCCGGCGTCGAGCAGCGGGACGGCATCGGTCGTGTTGTCGAGGTTGGCGTCGGAGCGGACCGTGAGGTCGGTATCGTTGGCGAGCGTGAGCGAAGCGCCGTCGGCGATGAAGGCGTTGCTTCCGCCCTGGGCATACGTCGCCGCCACGGCGCCTGCGACTCCCACCGCCTGGATGCCGGTGCCCGACGTGGCCTGCGCGCTCAGCGTGTGAACCCCGTCACCGGACGGACCGGTGCGGACTTCGATGCCGCGGGCGCTCGCGGCACCGGCGATCGAGGCGGACTCGACGCTGTTCTGCGCGTCGATGGCCACGCCGGCCGCCAGGCCCACGAGGTTCAGGACGGCCGACGCGCTGCCCAGGGCGCTGGAGTCGACGTCACTCGTGCCCAGCACGGTGATCGATCCGCCGGACGACGTGACATTCCCGCCGGCCGCGATCTGTGCCGTCGAGAGCGAATTGCCGAGATTGACGCCGATGGCGGCTGCGCGTCCCTGGGTCTGGTTGTCGAGCAGTCCGGCAAGATCGTCGATATCGACATCGGCCTCCGTCCCCGGCGGAACGGGATTCCCGCCGAAGGCCAGGTTCGCGCGGTTGGACAGGAAGGCGATCTCGTCGCCGACGAGACTGCCGGCCGTGGTCGTGGCCGCATCGGCGCCGTGCACACCGGCGACACCCTCGGTCTCGTTCTCGACGTCCGCGTCGGCCGTGATCTGCACGGCACCGGCGGCGGTGATGGTGCCGGCCACGGAGGTGGTCGCCACATCGTTGGCGAGATTCACCGCCATGGGCAGCGCGAAGGACTCGGTCGGCGTGTCGTCCTGCGCGGCTGCCGCGTCGCCGCGCGCCCGCACGACGTTGGTGGCGCGGTGATTGGCACGCGCGGTGAAGGTGCCGCTCAGGGCGAGCGAGGCGCCACTTCCGATGGTGACGAGGCTCGAGTTCGCGGTGACGGACGCCGCCACGGTCTGGGCGCTCGCGTTGACCCCGGCCAGCGCGCCCGCTAGGGCGGAGATGAGCGAGGTCTGGGTACCGGTCGCCGTGACGCTCATGTCCCCCGCGCCTGTCAGGACGGCGCCGGGGTCCACGGACGCGAGCGTCGTGTAGGCCGAGATGTTCGTGGCGACGGAACGTCCCGTGCCCGTGTCCTGCGCGATGACGGCCGCACCTTCGGGTTCCGCCGAGGCGTCCGTCACCGTGGTGTTGACGGCAGCCACGTCGACATCGGTGTTGCCCACGAACGTGATGTTCGCGTTGGCACCGATGTAGGCGTGGCTCAGGTTGCCCTGGATCGTCCCGCCGCCGATGTTGCTGTTGAGGGCGAGGGAGGCCGCGTTGACGCCGGGGTTGGGGCCGTCCTGGCCGGCAGCACCGGAACGGGACAGCACATTGAGCGTGCTGCCTCCGCCCGTGTGCACATTGAGGGCCGTCGCCGTGATCGTGGGCGTGCCCTGGACGAAGGCCTCGTCGACGATGCGTGTGATGTTGGCTGCCACGGCGAAGCCGTTGTTCGTGGCGTTGTCGGTGGGCGTGCCGTCGGCGAACGTGTCGACGTCGAAAGCCGAGGACGCCAGCAGATCGACGGTGCTGTCGGAAGTGATGACTCCGCTGGTATCGATCGACGCGCGGGTCCGGCTGTCGAGAATGGTGGCGGCGAGGGCCGCCGCCGCGGTCTGGGGGCCGGCGGCGGTCGCGATGTCCAGCGTCGCGAGCGTCGGCGGATTAGCCGTCGCGCCGGCCGGGGTGGAATTGGCCGTGGTGGCGATCGTGCCGGTGGCCGTGGCGGTGATGTCCACGGAATCCGCTGCCGTCACGCTGGCGGCGTCCTCGATGAAAGCCTCGGTGACGGCGGTGATGTTGGTCAGCGCGACGGTGCTGCCAACCGTCGTCGTGGCGGCGATACCGTCGGCGGTGGAGGTCACCACGGTATTCGTGGCCGCAGTCAGCGCGAAGGCGCCGCCCGCGCTGACGGTCGCGCTGTTCGACATGCGGCTGCGCGCCGTGGTGCTGATGGCCGGCAGCGCGGACGCCACCTCGGTCGGCCCGCCCGGTGCGACGGCATTGGCCTGCACCGTGGCGTTGACGGTGGAGGTCGCGTTTGCGGTAAAGCTCCCGCTCGCGTTGATCGCCGCGTTGCCGGTGAGCGCAACTTCGGCGGACAGGGTGGCGCCCAGGCCCGCGCCGGGAACATTGGGCAACGGATTGGTGACGCTGGAGACGAGCGACGCGGTTGCGGTGAGGCTGATGGTTCCCCCCGTAAGCGTGGCACCGTTCACCGCGATGAGCGCCGCGGCGTTGGCCAGAGGGAATGTGTCCGGGGTGCCGATGCTGCCCACCGCGGCGGCGGCATTGAAGGTGATGTTCCCGGCCATCACGACGACGCCCGGGTCGACGGTGATCTGCTCCGTATTGACGGCGAACGGATTGCCGGAGAGGTTCACGCTGCCGGTGATCGTCACGGCGTCGTTGCCGCCTTCGCCGTTGATCGTCAGTGCGCCGTTGAACGAGAGCGCCTGGATCTCCAGCCGGTCGGCCGTGAGCGGTATTCCGAGGTCGTTGCCCAGATTGATCGTGAGGGACGCGCTCGGCTTGGCGAAGGTGATGCTCTCGAACGTCGGAACGGGATCCAGGCTCGTGAGCGAGAACTGCGCGCCGAGGTCCGTGAGCCGCGCGTTGTCCGTGAGATTGCTGGTGCGGATGATCCGGTTCGTGGTCGACGTGTTGTCGAAGATCGGCTCCAGGCCGGCGTACCTCAGCAGGTCGCCGTCACGCTCGATCGTCCCGGAATCCGGGCCCGTCGCCAGATAGATCACCGAGGAGAATGCGCCGGGGCCGAGCACCAGGGTGTCGAAGCCGCCCGTGTTCCCATCGAGGCCACCGCTGAGGGATCCTCCCGCCAGCACCGTGAATTCATCGCGGTTGCCTGCAGCGCCCAGCAGGTTCTCGACGCCTTCGAACGCGACGCCGCCCACGTGCCCGCGGTCGAGCCCGTCCACCGTCCATTCGCTGTCCAGCGCCGTGCCCGCGAGCGTGTCCGACCCTTCGCCACCCGCGAATCGCACGGACAGGCGGGAGGCCATCGCGGCATCGGTCCATTCAAGCCGGAGCCTGTCGGCCCCGCTGCCACCCACGATGCTGACTTCGAGCGACGAGTCGAGCGTGTGGGAGGCGAGAAGGGTGCCGGTGGCGGCATCACGCAGCAGCGCCGTGTCCACACCGTCGATGCGCGACAGGGAAAGCACCGCGTCGAGCGTGCTGCCACTGGCGGCGATGTAGTTCAACCCCGTGATACCGGCTGGGCTGGCTTGGGGGGCGTCGTTGCCAGAAGGCGACGGAGGCGGAAGAACTTCGATGGTCACCCGGCCTGCGGGGGCGGTGACGGAGCCGCTACCGGTCACACTCTGCGCTGCGGCCGCCAGAAGCGGATCCGCGGACGGACTCTCCGCAGAAACGCTCACGACGTGTTGCTGCTCTGCCGCATCCGCAGGTGGCACCACCGTCGGCAGCAAGTCCGCGGACAGCAGCAGACGCGCTTCGAGCGATTCGAATTCGATGCGGCGCCGGCGAGGAGGCGCGGTGCCAGCGGAGGAGGGATCGGGACCGAATGCATGACGGACTGCATCGGTGATGATGCGGCGCACGAGACCCGAGGGAACCACATGCGACGGCAACGCGACGTTCCGGGATTTCATCGGCACGGTCTCCTCCGACGATTGCAGGTTTTGTTTCGTTGACTTCTTTTATTTGGTCAAGATGACATAGGCGTGATCGCGAAGTCAATCGACACTTTGTTGCGCGCGCGTCGTTCCATAGCGCCAGTATTGGAGAATCGCGCGGTGACATCGTCCGGGCCATATGCGCATCGCCATACGGGAATGGTGATGGCATGGTGTTGTCGTCAAAGGGAGACGCGGACGAACGGAGCGCCGTGATCGATCCTGCGTGCGCGAAGCGCAGATCACTCCCCTCTCGATCAAGCGGGCGCCCCTCGAAAGTCGAAGGCTTTCTGGGATGGAACAGAGGGGCGGGGGCGAGGATGGGATCCGAGAGGCGCGAAGCGCAGATAGCTCCCCTCTCCTTCAAGGAGAGGGGCGGGGGTGAGGATGGGATCCGAGAGGCGCGACGCGCAGATGGCTCCCCTCTCCTTCAAGGAGAGGGGCGGGGGTGAGGATGGGTTGAGCCACGCCGGCAGGATTCTTCCAGGACGCCGGACGACTGACGCCCGAGCTTTGCGCGACCCATCCTCATCCTGTCCTTCTCCTTGAAGGAGAAGGGACCTGCTGCGGGCGGACAGGATCTGCGGCGAGCGCTGCGTGCCGATCGGATTCCCGATGCCCGGCCGATCCTAAGCCACTTCGTCTGCTGCCGCGTCGTGGAAGAGCCGGTCGCGCGCAGTGACGCACGCGCGTGGAACCAGGTGCGCCTCCATCGGCATTCCCAGCAGGAATCCCTGACATTCGTCGCAACCGGTGTTTCTCAGCAGGGCGCACTGCTCCGCCGTCTCCACGCCTTCGGCGATCACTCGCAGTTCCAGGGTGTGACCCAGCGCCACGATGGCCCGGACGATGGCGACGTCGTTCGCGTCTTCCAGCAGGTCCCGCACGAACGAGCGGTCGATCTTCAGCCGGTCGATGGGGAAGCTCTTGAGATAGCCGAGGCTCGAATAGCCGGTCCCGAAATCGTCGATCGACAGGGTGACGCCCAGCGCCTTGAGACGCTCCAGCATCTGCACAGTCTCCACTCCCCGGTGCATGACGGCGCTCTCGGTCAGTTCCAGGTCCAGCAGCCGGGCGGGCAGCCGTGTCTCGAGCAGCACGTTCGCCACCCGCTGGTCGAAGTTGTCGTCGCGGAACTGCAGGGGCGAGACGTTCACCGATACCGGAAAATCGGTAAGCCCCTGGTCCAGCCAGATCCGTCTCTGACGGCACGCCTGCGTGAGCAGGTATTCCCCCAGCGGAATGATGAGGCCGCTCTCCTCCGCGACGGAGATGAATCGTGCCGGGGGCACGAGGCCCAGCTTGGGGCTGTTCCATCGCACGAGCGCCTCCACACCGACCACCCGCCCGGTCGCCATGGAACACTGGAGCTGGTAGTGCAGCACGAACTCCCGCCGCGACAGGCCCGCACGCAGTTCGGACTCGAGCGTGAGCCGCTCGAGCGCCCGTTCGTTCATGTCCGCGGTGAAGAACTGGTAGCCGTTGCGGCCCTTTTCCTTGGCCTGGTACATGGCCGTATCGGCATTCCGGATCAGCACGTCCATGTCCTCGCCGTCGTCCGGGTACACCGATACGCCGATGCTCGTCGTCACATGGATGTCGTGGTCGTCCAGGTGGAAGTCTTCCGCCAGCGCATCGAGCAGCCGGTCGGCCACCGCGCCGAGGTAGTTGGTGTCCTTCACATCGGGAACGATCACCACGAACTCGTCTCCGCCCAGACGGCAGACCGTGTCGTTTCGCCGCAACGCGTGAGCGAGCCGGGACGCGACGCCCTGCAGGAGGCGGTCTCCCACGGGATGTCCGAGGGAGTCGTTGATGTTCTTGAAGCGATCCAGATCGATCAGCATCACGCCCACCCGGTGCTTCTGCTGGCGAGCGACCACGATGGCATCTTCCAGCCTCTCCTGCATCAGGAACCGGTTGGGCAGGTCCGTCAGAGGATCGTGCTGGGCGAGGTGATTGATCCTTTCCTCCGTTGCCTTGCGCTCGCTGATGTCGGAAAAGATGGCGACGTAGTGGGTCACTCTTCCGGCGAGATCCTGCACGACGCTGATGTGCTGCCACTCCGGATACACGCTGCCGTCCTTGCGCCGGTTCCAGATCTCCCCCTGCCAGTGACCGGTCCGTGCGATGGCAGTCCACATGCGCGAATAGAACTCGCGGTCCTGCCGGCCGGACGAGAGCAGGCGAGGCGTCTGGCCGATCACCTCGTCCAGCGTGTAGCCGGTGATCTCGAGAAAGGCAGGATTGACGGCGATGATGCGCTGGCGCTCGTCGGTGATGAGTACGGCGTCGCCGGTCGTCTCGAACACCATGGAGTACAGCCGCATCCGGCTCTCCAGCCGCCGGCGGTCGCTGATGTCGCGGATGACCGCCTGGTACCAGACGCCCTGCGCGTCCGTCAGCGCGCGTCCGCTGATCTCCACCGGGAACACGGTGCCGTCGGCCCGCCGGTGTTCCGTCTCGAACAGCAGCCCGCGTTCGCCACAGCGCATCCAGTCGAGTTCGTGCGCCTCGACCGCATCGAGGCTGCAGAGGTCGCGCAGACGCATGCCAACGAGATCGTCGGGCGGGACGCCGTATTGCGCAGCCGCCCTCTCGTTGATCTCGACGATCCGGCGCTCGCCGTCGGCCAGCAGGATCACGTCGTTGGAAGTCCGCGTGAGGGAGCCGTAGTGCCGGGCCAGCGCGCGCCGCGCTTCCTCCGCCCGCAGCCGCTCCAGCGCCACGCGCGTCCGTTGCTGCCGCCACCACGATCCGACCGTCAGTCCGCACAGCAGAACGGCCGAGAGGGTGGCAACCAGGATCGTGCGGGTCTGCCGGACAAGCGGCGCATAGACTTCCGCGGCGTCCACCTTGGACACGAGCGACCAGGGCGAAGCCGGAACCTTCCTGCCGTAGCCGACCACGCGCACGCGGCGATAGTCCTCTCCCTCCAGCATTCCCTCGTAGCCTTTCATCACCTGGGCGGCGAGCAGCTCTGGCCGGTTCGCATCCACGTGCAGGGCCAGGGGGGGGCCGGGACGGTGCTTGAGCGCGTTGAGATAGACGATCCGTTCGTCCTCGGTCCGGAACAGGAACGTCTCCGCCGTGGCGCTGCCTGTGGGATTGGCCTGGACGATGGGATAGAGGTACTGCGATGGATCGACTTCGAGTCTGAGACTCGGACAGGCCGCGGCCGGATCGCTTCCGTTCTGCCCGATGCACACGTGCAGGGCCATGCGGATGGCACCGGCGTCGCCGAATATCTGGAGGTCCTGCCACTGGACCGGATCCTCGCTGTAGCCGTCGTCCGGAGGGGCGTCGGCGGGGATGACGGCATCTCCCGCCGAATCGATCACGCGGCCCCTGCGGTCGAAGACCGTCACCGCCGAGAACTGGCGCGTGCGCAGAAGGGCCTGCAGGCGGAACGCGATGTCCCGCAGCCGCGGCGTCTCGCGCCGCGCGCTTCGCTCGAGTGCGTCGACGTCGCGAGCGAATGCGGGATCGGTCGCGAGCGTCAGCGCGCGGTCGTGGAGTTCTGCGCGCCAGGACTCGATCTGGGCGATCTTGATGGACGTCACGGCGCTGAGGACCGTCTGCACCTCCGCCTTGGCGGCAGATTCCGCGCGGCGGTGGGCAAGGACGCCGGCGGCGACGATGACGAGGACGAGCACCGTGAAGGACAGCAGGAGCACCCAGAAGGGGCGTTCCTGTGGTGGGGCGGGCGGCAAGGGAAGGCCGGGACCCACGGGGGATTCATCGGCCGACGGTTCGCGCTCCGTCAGCCCGGGCATCGTGATCATGGCGGTGAGTGGGGGTCTGCTCGAGGGTCGCGGATCGTGTGGCCGTGGGAATCGGGCGATGGCAAGGCGGGCGGCTGACTTCGTCGGCGGAAGCCTTGTGTGCTCCGGCACACGGCGGCTCGACCCGTCGCGTCATCCGCCTGCCCACACTTCGTCCCCATCACGCACATCGATCCGGCCCGTCCTAGAGGCTGAAGCGGCTCACGGCCTCGTGCGCTTCGACGGCGAGCTTCTCGAGACGGTGGGCCGTCTCGGCCGCGGCGCGCGTCGCCGCGCTGTTCTCCTCCGACATCTGCGCGACCCGCTCGATGTTGCCGGCAATGTCGTTGCTCGCCACGCTCTGTTCCTTGAGCGCCCGGGAGATCTCGTTCACGGTGCCCACGAGCTTCTCCGCGCTGTCGCCGATCGCGCTCATGGATTCGCCGGCACGGTGGGCGAGCGCCACGCCGCTGCTCACGCGGGTCACCACGCCCTGCATCGTGGTGACAGCGGCCTGAGCGCGGTTCTGTGCCGAGAGGATCATCGCGGCGATCTCGGTGGTGGCGGCGGCGGTGCGCTCCGACAGCTTGCGCACCTCGTCGGCCACCACGGCGAAGCCGCGCCCCGTCTCGCCGGCCCGGGCGGCCTCGATGGCGGCATTGAGGGCGAGCAGATTCGTCTGCTCCGCCACGTCCTTGATGACCTGGACGATGCCGGAGATCTTCTGCGACTCGTCACCCACGTCGTGGATGATCGCGGACGCCGCTTCCACGGCTTCCGAGATCTTGCCCATCTCCTCCACGGTGTTGCCGATCACCTGCCGTCCGCTGGACGACTGCAGGCCGGTTTCGTTCGTGGCCTGGCGGGCGACGTCCGCGCTTTCGGCCACGTGAGTGATCGAGACCGTCATTTCCTCCACTGCCGAAGCCATGCTCGAGGCAGATTCGCTCTGCCGCGCCGTGCCCGCGGCGAGTTGGACGGCCGCGGCGGAAAGCTGTTGCGCAGCCCCCGAAACGCTGTCGGAGTTCGATTTCAGCTCGCTGATCATGTTTCGCAGGCTGGTCTGCATGTCACGCATGGCCGCAAGCAGACTGGTACGGTCGCCCGGCTGCAGCACGATCTCGTGCGTGAGATCGCCCCCGGCGATTCGTTGCACCACCGCTTTCGCCTCGTCGGGCTCGCCGCCCAGCGGCCGCATGACCGACCGGATGATCGAGACCGCGAGCAGCACGGCGGCGATGCCGCCGATGGCCAGGAACAGCGAAATCACGTTGCGCGCAGTGGTATAGGTTTCATGCGATTGCCGGCCGCTTTGCTCGAGGATCGTGCCCTGGAACTCGATGAGCCGGGTCACCGAGCCGAGCAGCGCGGCGAGACGCGGAACGGTCTCCGAGGACATGCGGCGCGACGCCTCGGCCGTCTGCCCCGCGTCCAGCAGCCGGGACACCTCGTGGAAGGACGCCACGTACTCGCTGCGCCGGGACTTCACCTCGGCGAGCAGCGACTGTCCCTCGGGGCGATAGAGAAGCTTCTCCAGCTTGTCCAGTCGCTCGGTGATCGCCAGGACGTTCTTCCCGATGCGCTCCTTTACCGGAGCCCGGTCGTCCGTCAGGAAGAGCAGGAAGGTCTCGCGCGCATTCGCATTCATGAGGTCCATGGCCTCGTTGGCCAGGACCGTCTTGTTCCAATCCACGGTCACGATCCTGTCCAGTGTCGAGTCCAGGCTCGACAGCCGGTTGAGCCCCAGCAGGCCCGAGACGGCCAGCATTGCGAAGAAGAAGCCGAAGCCGTAGGCGAGCCTGCGGCGGATGGTGAGCTTTCCGAGCATCGTTGTTCCCTTTGTCCCGATGGCGAAGCGGCGACGGCACGCCGCGCGGTTCGCGGTGTGGGTGCGCCATGGCTGCGAGCGATTGACGGCGAGTGCTCCCGGCGGAAACGGGTCCGGGAGAAGGAGGGGATGGGACCTGGCGGAGGGCGAGGCCGAACACATGCGGGGGGTTCGGCGATCCGGCCGGTCGGGCCGACGTGTCACGGGCATCCGGGGCGAGGCGCGCGTGAGCGGGCAAGGCACCTGATGCTCGATGATGGTGCAGTTATCGGCAGGGCGGAGCGGACCTGAATGGTGATGTCGGGAGCGATTCCCGGTCGCGCATCGGAACGAATTGCGGGTGCTCTGCGGTCCCTTCACTTTTGGACAGGGGATCGGTGCAGGTTACGGTGTGTTGAGCGCGGATTCCTGCAATTTGAACAGAAGTCATTTGTCTAACTACGGCCGTCTTCCCTAGAATGACAACGGCGTGGTGCTGACAGACAGGACCGGAAATGAAGGGATCCTGCGGGCGTTGCGTTTTTCCCCGAACCGACGAGTCGTCCTATGCATCCGCCTCTGCATCCGGGCCTGTGGCCCGGAGTGCGACGCGCTGCGCTTTGCGTGTGTTGCCTGCGCACCGCTCGCCTTCCTTTATTGCCGGTACGCCGGGGCAGGTGCCCTCGCGTGCGAATGTCCATGGCCGGTCCGGGATCGCCGCAGCCGCGAAGCCGGCGGCCCCGGCCGGCGTCCGGCCGATCTCCTGAAACTGCACGCCAGCTCCCGGACGGTATGCCGGTGCATCGCGCCTGCAGCCGTTTCCCGTTCCTCCGCACGCTCATCACCACGGAAGCCCAATGAACGCCATCACTCCGCAGCAGCTGCGCGGTCTGCTCGAAGCGCACGAAACCAATATTCTGGAAGACTGGGTTGCGCGGCAGAAGGCATCTGCCGCCTTTCGCCCTGACCTCATCGGCGAAAAGGCGCTCGCCACGCAGTCGACCGAATTTCTGCGCGCGCTCCTGGCCGCGCTGGAACATGCCACCTCCACCGACATCTTCAGGACCGAATGGACCGATGTGAGGCACATGCTGGAAGACATCTCGGCGAGCCGCGCGCACCAGGGTTTCAGTCCGTCGGAAACGGCGACCTTCGTGTTCTCGCTCAAGGAAGCGCTGTTCTCGGTGCTGCGGGAGAAATTGCGGCACGACGGTCAGGCGCTGGCCGACACCCTCTGGTACACGACCGAACTGGTGGACAAGATGGGGCTGTTCACTACGGAGGCGTACCAGAGAAGGCGCGAGGAAGTCATCGTGCGCCAGCAGCGCGAACTGCTCGAGCTGTCGACGCCGGTCGTGCAGCTGTGGGACGACATCGTCGCGCTGCCGCTCGTGGGGACCCTCGACTCCTCGCGTGCGCAGGTGGTGATGGAAACGCTGCTGCAACGCATCGTGGACACGGGCGCGGCCATCGCCATTCTTGATATCACCGGGGTGCCCACCGTGGACACGCTGGTTGCGCAGCACCTGCTGAAAACCATCGCCGCCACCCGCCTCATGGGGGCGGATTGCATCATCAGCGGCATCCGGCCGCAGATCGCCCAGACCATCGTGCATCTGGGGGTCGATCTGGGGGAGGTCGTGACCAAGGCGACGCTGGCGGATGCCTTTGCGGTCGCGCTGCAGCGCACGGGCGCCCGCATCGTGGCCGGCGCGCACTCCGAGGGCTAGAGGACCGTGGACCGCATCCCGATCCTGAAGATGGGCAGGTTCCTGCTGGTCACCATCCAGGTGGACATGCACGACCGGCTCGCCCTGGCGCTGCAGGAAGACCTCACGAATCGCATCGCGGCGGAACGGTCACGCGGCGTGCTCATCGACATCTCCGCGCTGGACATGGTGGATTCTTTCATCGGACGGATGGTGGCCAACATCGCGGGGATGGCCCGCGTGCTGGACGCCGAGACCGTCGTGGTGGGTATGCAGCCGTCGGTCGCGATCACGCTGGTGGAACTCGGATTGCCTCTCGTCGGCGTGCAAACGGCGCTGAACGTGGAGAAAGGCATGGCACTGCTGCAGACGCGAGTGAAGCAGCGTCTGTGACGACTTCTGCCCGCGGCGCAGGAAGCGGCGGCGTGGCCGATCACGCGACTCTGCCGATTCGCAGCTCGGAGGACATCGTCCGCATGCGTCAGGCCGTTCGTGAGAGGGCGCTCGCCCAGGGTTTCGGACTGGTCGACCAGACCAAGGTGGTCACGGCCGCCAGCGAACTGGCGCGCAACACGCTCGACTACGGGGGTGGCGGCGAAGTCACCATCGAATCGCTCTCGCACGCCGGACGCACGGGCTTGCGCCTGGTCTTTGCAGATCGCGGCCCTGGCATTCCCGACATAGAGCGCGCACTCAAGGACGGCTTCACCACGGGCAACGGTCTGGGGCTGGGCCTGGGCGGCGCCAAGCGCCTGTCGAGCGAATTCGACATCGACTCGATCCCGGGACAAGGCACGCGGATCACCATCACGCGGTGGCGCGCATGAGCAGCGGCGGCATCGCACTCTCGGTGGACGAGGGGAGCGCCGTGGCGGAAGCCCGCCGTCAGGCTTCGATCATGGCCGGCGCAATGGGCTTCAACGAGGAACGGGCCGGTGTCCTGGCGCTGGTGGTGACCGAGGCGGTGTCCAATATGGTCAAGCACGCCGGGAACGGCACGCTCGTCCTGCAGCGGCGTTCCGACGCCCGGGCGCGGGGAGTGGAGGTGTTGGCGCTGGACCGGGGGCCCGGCATGGCCAGCGTCACCGCCAGCATGCGGGACGGCCACTCCACCGCGGGCTCGCCGGGCTGGGGCATGGGCGCGCTGTCACGGCTCGCCTCGGACCTCCAGATCCATTCCCGGAGCGGGGAGGGAACGATCCTGCGCTGCGTCGTGTGGCGCGATGATCCGCCCGCGCCGCCGCGCCATCTGGAGTACGGAGCCGTGTGTGTTCCGCTCAAGGGCGAACTCGTGTCCGGGGACAGTTGGGGCCTCCATGCGTCAGGCTGCCGCCATCGGCTCATCGTGGTCGACGGGCTGGGCCATGGGCCCGAGGCGGCGGAGGCGGCAAGGCGGGCAACGGAAGTCGTGGAAAATTCGGGCGCCACTTCCCCGCAGGACTGTCTCGAGTCGGTGCACCTCGCCTTGCGGCCCACCCGCGGCGCTGCCGCTGCAGTGGTGGACTTGCGTCCCGCGGGAGGAACCGGCGCTTTCTGCGGGGTAGGGAACATCGGCTGCATGGTCTGCGTCGGCGACACTTCCCGCAGCCTTGCCTCGCACAACGGCATCCTGGGACACCAGGTGCGCAAGTTCCAGACGTTCGATTTCCCGTTTCCCGCCGGAGCGCTCCTGTATGCCTATTCGGATGGCATGACGTCCCGCTGGGACCCGTCCGCCTATCCGGGCCTGGTGGCGCGGCATCCGTCTCTCATTGCCGGTGCCCTGTTCAGGGATCACAGCCGCGGGCGCGACGACACCACGATCGTCGTGATCCGCAACCTCGGCACGGAGGTTCCATGACGCAACGGCTGATCTCCCTCGCGATCGATCACGAGCAGGACGTCGTCGCGAGCCGGCAGCGGGCGCGGCAGGTCGCTGCGCTGCTCGGCTTCGAAGCGCAGGACCAGACGCGCATCGCCACGGCAGTATCCGAGATCGCGCGCAACGCCTTCCGCTACGCCGGCAAGGGGCGGGTCGAGTTCGAACTGGAGGGCACCAGCGCGCCGCAGCTGCTGATCGTCCGCATCGCGGATCGGGGCCCGGGAATACGCGACCTCAACGCCATACTCGACGGCCGGTACCGGTCCTCCACGGGCATGGGCCTGGGCATTCTGGGCGCACGTCGCCTCATGGATCAGTTCGGCATCCGTTCGGCGCCCGGCGAGGGCACCGACGTCACGCTGAAGAAGATCCTGCCCCCCGGGACGGCTGTCCTCGGGCGCACGGATCTCGCCGCGCTGGCCAATGCACTGGCCGCCAATCCGCCGGCCACGCCCCTGCAGGAGATCCAACAGCAGAACCGCGAGCTGTTGCGCGCACTCGAGGAAGTGCGACAGCGGCAGGACGAACTGGTGACGCTCAACCGGGAGCTGGAGGACACCAACCGGGGGGTCGTCGCGCTGTATGCGGAGTTGGACGAGAAGGCGATGCACCTGCGCCGGGCGGACGAGATGAAGTCGCGCTTCCTGTCCAACATGAGCCACGAGCTGCGCACACCGCTCAATTCGATCCGTGCGTTGTCCCGCCTGCTGATCGATCGCAGCGACGGGCCGCTCACGCCCGAACAGGAGAAGCAGGTGCACTTCATCCGCAAGTGCGCGGAGGGGCTCACCGAGATCGTGGACGACCTGCTGGACCTGGCCAAGATCGAGGCGGGCAAGATCGACATCCAGCCCGCGGAGTTCTCCGTGCCCGATCTTTTCAGCGCGCTTCGCGGAATGCTGCGGCCGCTGCTCGTGTCCGAATCCGTGCAGCTGCATTTCGAGGAGCCGGAGGGCGTGCCCGCGCTTTTCAGCGACGAGGCCAAGGTCTCGCAGATCCTGCGTAACTTCATCTCCAATGCCCTCAAGTTCACCGAACGCGGCGAGGTCCGCGTCACGGTGGCTTACGAGCCGCGAACGGACAAGGTGAGCTTCGCAGTGGCCGATACCGGCATCGGCATCGCGCCCGAGGACCAGGAATTCATCTTCGAGGAATTCACCCAGGTCAAGGGACCGCACCAGCGGCGGGTGAAGGGCACGGGTCTGGGCCTGCCGCTGTGCAAGAAGTTCGCGACGCTGCTCGGGGGAACGATCTCGGTGCGCAGCGAGCGCGGCAGGGGGTCGGTGTTCGAAGCGACGATTCCGGTGAAGTACCCGGCGCATCGCGAGGCGGACGCCCCGGTGGCGGCCATGCGGACCGACGCGATGCGCATGCCGGTGCTGGTGGTGGAAGACGACGAGAACGCGCAGCTCGTGTACCAGAAGTTGCTGCGAAGCTTTCCCTATCAGTGGGTCGGCGCCCGCACCCTGCGGCAGGCGTACGAGGCCGTCGCCCACATGCGTCCGGCCGCCATCGTGCTGGATCTCCTGCTGCGTGGCGAGCAGACCTGGCACTGGCTCGGAGAATTGAAGGCGGACCCCGTCACGCAGGACATTCCCGTGGTCATCGTGAGCACCACGGACGACCGGCGCAAGGCCTTCTCGCTGGGCGCGGATGCCTATCTGATCAAACCGTTCGAACCGGCGGAACTGCTTGCGCAGCTGGACGGCCTCACCGGCCGGCGCATCCTGCTGATCGACGACGATCCCGCGGCCCGCTACATGATGCGCCGCATGCTGGATGCGATGGGTCACCAGGTGCTGGAGGCGACCGACGGCGGTTCGGGGCTGCAGGCGGCGCAGGCGGCCCGGCCGCGGCTCATCGTGCTGGATCTCGGCCTGCCGGACATCGGCGGCGAGCAGGTGCTGGAGCGTCTGTCCGAAGATCCGGCCACGCGGGATATCCCCGTGCTCATCGCCACCAGCCGCGATCTGTCGAACCAGGAGCGGCAGACGCTCGCGCGGCGCGCCAGGGCCGTGCTGGACAAGCGCGACGCGGAAACGCTGATGCTGGCGCACGTGTCGTCCATCCTCGGCGTGGAGGCGCGGCCATGAGCCCGGGACGCAAGGCCGATCTCGTCCTCAACGTCGACGACGACGAGATCGGCCGCTACACCAAGACACGGATCCTGCGGCAGGCCGGCTTCGACGTCATGGAAGCCGGCAACGGCACGGATGCCCTGAACGCCGTGCGCATGTTCCGGCCGCAGCTGGTCCTGCTGGACCTGCAACTGCCCGACATGGATGGCTTCGAGGTGTGCCGGCAGATCCGCGCCGATCCCGCATCGATCCGCCTGCCCGTGCTGCACATCACGGCGACGGCGCGGGCGCACGAGGAAACGGAAGCGAGCAGCCTGCAAAGCGGTGCCGACATCTTCCTGGCGCAGCCGGTGGAGCCGCAGGAACTGCTCACGGTGGTGCGCACGCTCCTGAGGCTGCGTGCCGTCGAGCTCGATCTCGTGGAAAGCGAGCAGCGGATGCGTCTGGCCACGGAGGGCGCCGGCATCGCGACCTGGGACATCGACATGCGCGACGGCTCGGCGCACTTCAGCCAGCAGCTTTTCCGGTTGCTGGGAATGGAGCCGTCCTCCGCGCCGGTCACGTGGGAGATGTGGCGCCGCAGGATCCATCCCGACGACCAGATCTCGGTCATGAAAGCCTCTGACCGGGCGCGCCGCACGGGCGAGCTGTTCAGCCAGGAGCACCGGATCGTTCGCGCCGACGACAGCACCGAGCGATGGCTTGCTCCCTACGGGCGCACCCACGGCGACGTGACCGGCGAGGCGACGCGGTTCATCGGCGTGGTCGTGGACATCACGGCCCGCAAGCGTGCCGAGGCCTATCGCGAGGAGCTGTTGCGCGTGGAGCACGCCGCCCGGCGGGAGGCAGAGAACCTGGCACGGCTGAAGGACGAGTTTCTCGCCACCCTGTCGCACGAACTGCGCAGCCCCATGAGCGCGATTCTCGGCTGGCTGCATCTCCTGCGCACCGGAAAGCTCGACTCGGCCCAGCAGGCCCAGGCGGTGGAGACGATCGAGCGCAACGCCCAGTTGCAGAACCAGCTCATCAACGACCTGCTGGACATTTCGAGCGTCATCGCCGGCAAGCTGGAACTGCAGCGCGGGCAGGTGCTCCTGACCGAAATCGTGGACCGGGCGGTCCAGTCGGTCCGGCTGTCGGCCGATGCCAAGCAGGTCAGCATTACGTCCACGGTGGAACCCGCGGGACCGCTGTACTTCGACGCGAGCCGGATGCACCAGGTGTTCGTGAACCTGCTGTCCAATGCCATCAAGTTCACGCCATCGGGACGGCGCGTCCAGGTGACGGGGGCGCGGCAGGGGGAACGGTACGGGGTGACGATCCGCGACGAAGGCGAAGGGATCGCGCCGGAAGTCCTGCCGCTGCTGTTCGAGCGGTTCCGGCAGGCGGACGGATCGACCACCCGGCGCCATGGCGGCCTGGGACTGGGCCTTGCCATCGTCCGGCACCTGGTGGAACTGCACGGCGGCACCGTCACGGGATCCAGCGAGGGCCTGGGACAAGGCGCGACGTTCACGGTCGTCCTGCCCATGACGCCGGTGCCCACGAACGGCAGCGCTTCGCCGGCCTCGCGCGACGAGGCATCCGGGGTGTCTTCGGGGACGCACGGAGTGCTTGCGGGACTTCGGGTGCTCATCACCGACGACGAGGCCAGCGCACGCAGCCTCATGTCCCAGGTGCTGGCCTCGGAAGGCGCGCAGGTTCGCACGGCCGAGAGCGGCCAGTCGGCATTCAGGATCTGCAGCGCGTGGAAGCCGGACGTCGTCATCCTGGACATCGGCATGCCTGACGAGGATGGCTATTCCGTGCTGAGGCGCATGCGAGCCGAGGAGGGCTGCCTCCGACCGGACGTGCCGGCGGTGGCCGTCACCGGCTTCGCACACGAGTCGGACCGCAGCCGCGCTCTCGAGGCGGGGTTCTCGGCCCACGTCGTCAAGCCCTACGACATCGACCGGATGGTACGGCTCATCGCCCAGGTCTCGGGCCGCTCACGCACTGCATGATGCCCTGGTGCGCGTCCGATGCGGGTGGCGCAAGGCCCGGGCGGCCGGCGCCGTCGTCCGCGTGCTTTCCCGCCACAGGCAGGCGCTCGTGAGCGGGTCCGGCAATGGCGCCAGCGCGGGCCGGTCCTTCCTGGACGGTGGAGGCGAACTGGGCGCGCTGATGCGCAGTCACGACTGGCACGCCACGCCGCTGGGCGCACCCGAGGACTGGCCGCGCAGCCTGAAGACCGCCGTGCGCATCATGCTCACCTCGCGCCAGCCCTTCTGGCTCGGGTGGGGACCCGATCTGACCTACCTCTACAACGACGCGTACCGTTCCATCATCGGGGGCAAGCACCCGGAGGCGCTGGGCAAGCCTTTCCACGAGGTGTGGCGGGAGATCTGGGACGTGGTGGGGCCGATGGCCGAGCACGTGCTGCGCAACGACGAGGGCACGTACGTGGAGTCGCAGCTTCTCGTCATGGAGCGGCACGGCTACCCGGAGGAGACGTACTACACGTTTTCCTACAGCCCGGTTCCGGACGACGACGGTGTGCCGCGAGGGCTGATCTGCGCGAACAGCGACGACACCCACCGCGTGATCGGTGCACGGCAACTTGCCTTGCTGAGTACGCTGGGGGCCCGCCAGGGAGCTGCCAGAAACTGGGCGGACGCATGCGCCAAGGCGGTGGAGGCGCTGAACACCAATCCGCACGACGTGGCGTTCGCGCTCATCTTCCTGCACGACCAAGGACGGTTCGAACCGGTGGCGCACACACCCGGTGCGGAGTCGCTGGCCGATGCGTCTCTCTGGCCGTGCGAGCGCGTGGCCGAGACGGGGAGGATGCGTCTTGCCGATCCGCCGGTACCCGCCAGCCTGCTGCCCTGCGGGGCCTGGAGCCGCCCGCCCACGCGCATGGCGCTGTTGCCTCTGCAGGGGTCGGCGGGGCGGGGCATGGCGGGTCTGCTGGTCATCGGTCTCAATCCGTTCCGCAAGTTCGACGAAGGCTACGCGTCGTTCGTGGAACTGCTGGCGAGGCAGGTGGCAGCGGGCATCGCCAATGCGCGGGCCTACGAGGAAGAACGCCGGCGCGCCGAAGCGCTGGCGGAACTCGATCGCGCCAAGACCACGTTCTTCAGCAATGTGAGCCACGAGTTCCGCACGCCACTCACGCTCATGCTGGGGCCGCTGCAAGACGTGCTGTCGAAGCCCGAAGGCAGTGTGCCGCCGGAAGCGCGGGGACTGCTCACCGTCGTCGAGCGCAACGGGCGGCGGCTCATGAAGCTGGTGAACACGCTGCTCGACTTCGCGCGCATCGAGGCCGGGCGCGCCCAGGCCACGTTCGAACCCACCGACATCGGGCGGATCACAGCCGAACTGGCCAGCAACTTCCGTTCGGCCTGCGAAAGCGGTGGCATCCGGCTCGTCGTGGACACGCCCACGCAGCAGGAACCCGCCTTCGTCGACCGCGACATGTGGGAGAAGATCGTCCTCAACCTGCTTTCCAACGCGTTCAAGTTCACGTTCAGGGGCCAGATCGCGATCCGCTTGAGGGACGAGGACGATCGCTTCGTGCTGCGGGTGGCGGACACCGGTGTGGGCATTCCCCGGCACGAACTGCCCCGGATGTTCGAGCGCTTCCACCGCGTGGAAGGCACGCATGGACGCAGTCACGAAGGCAGCGGCATCGGGCTGGCCCTGGTGCAGGAACTCGTGCGGCTGCACGGCGGCAGCATCGGGGTCGAGAGCGAACTCGAGCGGGGGACGACCTTCACCGTGTCGCTGCCCAAGGGCCGGGCGCATCTGCCTGCCGAGCACGTGAAGGAGCCGCTGCGCGAACCCGCCGCTTCGCCGCGCGCCGGAGACTTCGTGAGCGAGGTCATGAGCTGGCTGGCGGACCGCGCACCCGCTCCGAGCGGCGCCCACCGATCCGTTCCCGCCCCGCGGGTGATCCTTGCCGACGACAATGCCGATCTGCGCGAATACGCCGGCCGTCTGCTCGCGGAGCATTACGACGTCGAAGTCGTCACGGACGGACACGCCGCACTGGCGGCGGCGCGTGCACGTTTGCCGCACGTGATCGTGTCCGACGTGATGATGCCGCGCCTGGACGGCTTCGGCCTCATCCGCGAGTTGCGTGCCGACCCCGCCTTGCGCGCCATCCCCGTCATCCTGCTGTCGGCCCGGGCGGGCAACGAGGCGCGCATCGAAGGACTCTCGGAGGGCGCGGACGACTATCTGGTCAAGCCGTTCAATGCGCGCGAACTCCTGGTCCGGGTGGGCGCCCTGGTGAACTCGGCGCAGGCGCACCGCAAGGCCGCGGAGGCGCTGTCGCAGTTCGAGGCGCTGTTCGAGCATGCGCCGCTGGGCGTCTATCTGGTCGACGACGACATGCGCATCGCCGCCGTCAATCCGGTCGCGAGACCGGTGTTCGGCGACATCCCGGACCTGATCGGCCGTGACTTCGAGCAGGTGATCAGGATCCTGTGGCCCGAGGCCTACGCCCGCGAGATCATCCGGCAGTTCCGCCACACGTTGCAGACGGGCGAGCCGCACCATACCGCCGAGCACGACGAAGTGCGGGTGGACCGCCAGGTCCGCGAGATCTACGAGTGGCAGATCCACCGCATTCCCATCGCGGGTGAACGCCAGGGCGTGGTCTGCTACTTCCGCGATATCTCGCCGTGGGTGGCGGCCCGGGAGGCCTTGCGGGATGCGGACCGGCGCAAGGACGAATTTCTCGCCACGCTCTCGCACGAACTGCGCAACCCGATGGCCCCGTTGCGCAATGCGTTGCATGTGCTGAGCCTGGGTCCGGCCAGCGGGAATGCCGCCGGCGCCGCCCTCGGAATCATGGACCGCCAGTTGCGGCACCTGGTGCGGCTCGTGGACGATCTGCTGGAGGTGTCGCGCATCAATCGGGGCACGCTCGAACTGCGCATCGAACGCGTGGAACTGGCGGAGATCGTCCGGCACGCTCTGGAGACCAGCAAGCCGCTCATCGACGCGGCCAGGCACCGTTTGCAGGTGATCTTGCCGGAGGAGCGCGTCTGGCTCGATGGAGACCCGGTGCGGCTGTCCCAGATTCTTTCCAATCTTCTGAACAACGCAGCCAACTACACGCCGCCGGATGGCGAGATCACGTTGCGTGCCGGGACCGAAGATCACATGGCGAGCATCGCCGTGCGCGACAACGGCATGGGTCTTCCTGCCGCGGAAGCGGAACGCATCTTCGAAATGTTCAATCGTGGTCCCCAGCTGCCGGAAGGCGGCAAGGCCGGCCTGGGCATCGGCCTCCCGCTTGCCCGCAGATTGGCACAGATGCACGGCGGAACCGTGGTCGCATCGAGTGCGGGGCCCGGCCAGGGCAGCGAGTTCGTCGTCCGACTGCCGATCGCCGCCGTGCAGGCGGCAGGGGCCGTGGCGCAATTGGATGGGGACATCGTGGGTGCTCGCGAGAAACGGATACTGATCGTGGACGACAACGCGGATGCGGCGGAGAGCCTTGCCCTGCTGCTGGAGATGTTCGGCGCCCGAACGCGTGTCGCCCGCGACGGGCTGGAAGGACTGCAGGCGTTCGAGGAGTTCGTCCCGGATGTCGTGCTGCTGGACATCGGCATGCCCCGGATGGATGGCTACGAGGTTGCCAGGACCATCCGGGCCAAGTTCTCCGACCGCGGCGCGATGCTCGTCGCGCTCACCGGCTGGGGACAGAGCGAGGATCGCCGCAAGGCGCAGGAGGCGGGGTTCGACCGCCACCTGCTGAAGCCGGTGGATCTGTCCGACCTCAAGGCGCTGCTGGAATCGATGGAAGAGCGGGAAGGCTGAAGCGAGGCCGCGGTCACGGAAGCGAAGAGCTTGCGTTGGGTCGTGCCGGTCCCCGGGAACTGCCCCGTGCGGGGCTAGAGCTGCCAGGAATCCAGATGACGAGCGCCGTGTGCCGCCCCGCCCGATGGTGAAATCCGGGCCCGCGTTGACCCGGTGGGTCCGCCCGTGGGTTGCGGGCTGACCGAAACGCCGTAGCCCCGTTGCATCCAGCGCCATCCGCCAGCACCACCGACGTCTCGATCTGCCTGTCCGGAATCGACCAGTAACGCCGCAGCAGATCATCTTTCCGGGGTGCGGGCACGAGAGTGAAGCCGTTGCGGCGGTAGAAGTCGATGGCCCAGGTGGCGGCGGCCCAGGTGCCTATGAGCACCGGCTGGCCCGTGGAGGCCATGCATTCGTTGAGAAGCGCGGTGCCGACGCCGCGCCCCTGCGCGTGCGGAGCGACGTATGCGTGTCTGACGAGCGCAACGTCGGCGCGTTCCTGCAGGCCCATCAGTCCGAGTGTTTCGTCACCATCGCACGCGACGAGGAACTCCACGCCCGAGGCGATCTCGTCGTCCAGTTCCTCGCCGGGCATGTAGGGGTCGCGCCAGCGGTCCTCGGGAATCACTCCGCAATAGCGCCGGGCGGCTTCGTTGACGATGCGCAGCACGGTCCCGCGGTCCTGGGGCATCCAGGGTCTGAGTGTGAGCATGACGACCTCCCGCAGATTTTTGGGGGTGCATTCAACGTCCGGGCGAAACGGCACCGGACGCGGGCGGTTCATTCTGATGCACGGCGGCCTGCAGTTCCAGCAGGCTGTGCTGGCTGATGCGGATGAAGCCGCGGCGCGGCCGGTCGAGATCGAGGATCACGAAGACGAGCACGGTGATCAACGCGACGAGCACGTAGGTCACGAAGGAGGCCCGATGGCTGGAGAGCCCTGCCGAATATCCGACGATGGCGCTTGCCATCAGGAAGGTGACGAACAGCAGGAGCAGCACGAACTCCGGCACGTGCCGGTCCAGCGAGGCGTCGCGGCGCCCGAACTCGTCGATGGCATTGTTCAGCGACTGAATGAAGAGCCCGGTGGTCACCGGGTTGGGGGCTTCGTCCGCAGCGGCAACGGCCAGATCCCACAGACGATTCTGAAGCTTGCCGGCCTCGGCCAGCGCGGTCCTGCGTGTCTCGTGGTGGTCCAGCGAGATGCCGCTGGAGCGCACGCGCAGATCGATGTACTCGCGCATCGTCCGGCGGACGTCTTCCCGGACGCTCGGCGGGAGCAAGCGCGATCGCAGATACGCCGTCCCGAGCGCATTGGCTTCTTCCACGACCGCAATGCTGCGGGAGTCGTAGCGCTGGAGCGCGAGCGAGAACGAGAATCCCAGCAACAGCGCGAGCACGCCGACGAGCGAGGCGGCAATCCCGTTGACGTGCGACTTGAAGGCCTCGCTCGCTTGCACCGCGCGTCGCCTGCCAAGACGGGCCCCGCCGTCCACCGCGATCACCATCGACAACAGCAGCAGCGCGGCGATGAACACGCCGTCGACGTCGTACATGTATTCCTTCATGTTCTGGTGATGGGCCGTGCGGCCGGGTGCCGCGACGCGCCGGAAGAAGACGCCGGATTCTGTGGGGAGGCCGGCGTTTTGTCACGCGGCGTCCGGAGGATCGCAAGATCCATGCGCCGCGCGACCGGTCGGGCTACGCCAGGCTGAACACCACGTTGCAGGAGATCACGATGCGCGGCCGCGTGCCGCGATAGGCGTTGACGTAGTGGAGCAGCCAGCCGGGGAACACGAAGAGCCGGCCGTTCTGCGGCTTGCCGTAGAAGGTCTTGCCGACCAGATCCAGCCCCGGAATCGGCCGGCCGCCGTGACGTGGATCGACGAATCCGATGAGCCCGGAGTCGGGGAACTCGCTCTCGTTCGCGTCGCCGGCATCGGGGTAGTAGGCCGTGGCCCAGTGCACTTCGGAGTGATCGTGGGGCAGCGTGTAGTCGCCGTTTCGCATCACCATTGCCCAGGCATGTGCCCGGTAGTTGAGGTTGGGCAGCGTGCGGCCCGCTTCCTTGGCGAGAGCCTCGGAGGTCTCCTTAACTCTCAGGAGAATTTCCCGGAGGATCCGCTGGAAGCAGGGCTCCGTGCGCGTGTGCAGATTGGTGGGCGAATGCCAGCTGCCGACGTTGCTGCGGTGGTCCGAAGGGGTGGACAGCGATTCGGCGGTGAGGCGTTCGGTGAGTTCACGGTTGAGCTCGGCCGTGTCCGGGATCTCGTACATGGACACGGGCGTGGGAAACAAGGCGAGATGCGGCATGGATGCGTTGTGTTCCGTTTGGCGGCGGCGATGTCGCGGCAGGCGATCGGCAGCGGGCCAGCCACGCCGGCACGAGCTGGACGAAAGATGCCGGCGCCTTGACTACGGTCGCGCGCACGACACTCCGAAGTCTGGCCGGCAGGGCGTTGTCGCCGCACTGCGCAATGGTGGTTTCGACCTGCGATGCGTCATTTGGATGATGGCCGTAATGTTGCACCGCGGCGTGACGAAGTTCAATCGCTGCTCCCGTCCAAAAAAGAATGCGGCGCGCCGCGGAGCGGCGGCCGACAGGTCGAGCGCCCGCCCGCGCTTTGCGAGCGGCGCCCGAGGGGGAGGAGACGAGCTGATTCGAGTATGCCTCCGAAGGCCTTACGAATAGCTTACGAATCAGCGGTTGAAGGGCCGGCGGCGAATAATTCGCCGGGAATGGCTACTGGAATCCTGCCGGAAATCCGGTGGTGCCCGCATCAGTCGTCGATGCAGAGTCCGGGACGATCCGTTCCGGCGGCCCAGCACCGGGGCCGGGCGGTGGAGGGATGGGGAACGCCCTCGCGATCGATGTGCGCTTCCCGCGCCTTCCACCGCGTGACGCCCTGACGGCCGACCGCCAGTTCGAGGACCCATCCGGTGTTCGCGTCGGCGTCGCTGAATCCGTCGAACACGAAATTGCCCAGGCTGTAGACGATGGGTCGTCCGCGATAGGTCTCCGTATCCTGCACCACGTGCGGATGTCCGCCGATCACCGCGTCGGCGCCGGCATCGATCATGAGCCGCGCCAGGCGGCGCTGGCGGCTGGCGGCCAGCGACTCGTATTCCCACCCCCAGTGCATGAACGGGATCACGATGTCTGCGCGGTGGTGCTCGCGGGCTCGACGGATGTCCCGCACCACCTGTTCGTCCTCGCTCCACGCCACTCCCGGGCGGTCGGCGTCGGCCTCGAAACTGCGTGGGAAGAACTCGTCGTATCCCAGAAGCGCGATGCGCAGGCCGTGCCGTTCGACGATCAGGGGCTCGTGCGCTTCGGCCAGCGTGCGGCCTCCGCCGAAATATCCGACTCCGTGCCGCTCGAGTCTCTCGAGAGTCTCGGCGAAAGCCTGCGGCCCGAAATCGCCGGAGTGGTTGTTCGCGACCGACACCGCGTCGAAGTGCCGCGCCAGGGTCCGCAGCACACGCGGGTGCGCCCGGAACGTGTAGGGTTTGTCCGGTGCCGGACGCCCGGAGCGCGCCACGGAACACTCGAGATTGCCGACCCGGATGTCGGCCTGCGACAGCAGGCGCGCGAAGTGCGCGAAGGGATCGCGGCGGCGGGCGATCACCTTTCCCGGCGTGTCGGCCAGCATGATGTCGCCCACGAACATGAGGGTGACCTCGGGTCCGGGCGTCGATTGCGCCTGCGCGAGAGCGGCAACCAGCAGCAACCAGAAAGCGGCCAGGGCACGCGTCATCATGGCGCGGCGTCCGTCAGCGCGCAGCGGTAGGTCATCTCGCGGCCCAGCACCGGCGAGTAGACGCGCTGGAGTCCGGTGAGGGTCGCGGAACCGTCGACGGATACCGCGAACGGCGGGTGATGGCTCGCCTGGTGCACGAGGACGGGTGTCCCGTCGGACACGAAATAGGTGTACAGATGGATGTAGTCGACGTGCCGCTCGTCGCCGATCATCACGGCCTTGAAGCGGAACCGTCCGCGAATGTCCACGGGGGCGACCGTGTAGGGGTCGGCGACCGGGGCGGTCCGGATCTGCTGCGTTTCTCCGCCTTGTTCGATGGTGCAGTCCAGGCGAGGATCGGCCTGGGCAGGGCCGGAAAACGCCAGAACGACGCACGTGCACGCGCACGCGAAGGGAGCGATGGAATGAACGATGGGCGAAGCGGGCATGGGGGGACGGGGAGTGCGTGGCGGGCGGAACTCGGGCGCCGCGATGATCGCATGGCACGACACGCCAGGTGCAGAGGCGACTCAGCGCGAGCTCGGCCGCCCGGGCCGGCCGTCCTGCTTCCCCCGCACGATGGGCTGCCGAAAGGCCCCGCGCCGTGCGAACGTTCGGCCGCTGTCTGCCCGGGGTTGAAGCCGTCATGAACGCATCGGACCGTTGTGTCCTGGGTGTGGATCTGGGTACCGGAAGTCTCAAGTGTGTGCTGCTGGACGAGGGTGGCGTGCTGCGGGCATCGGCCGAGCGTTCGTATCCGACTCACAGCCCGGCCTCCGGCTGGGCCGAGCAGGACCCGCGCGATTGGCTGCAGGCACTGCGCGGCGCCCTGGGCGAACTGCGGCAGACGGCGCCGGGACTCATGGCGCGCATCCAGGCCGTGGGGCTTTGCTCGGCCGCGCACATTCCGGTGCTGCTGGATGATGACGGCCGCGTGCTCCGGCCGGCGATCCTGTGGAGCGATCAGCGCAGCGGGGAGCAGGTGGAGCGCCTGCGCGAGACGCTGGGTGGCACGCTGCAGGAGCTCACGCTCAACGAGCCGGGGTGCACATGGACGCTGCCGCAGCTGCGGTGGATCGGGCAGCACGAACCGGACGTGCTGCCGCGGACCCGCACGTTTCTGTCGTCCAAGGACTATCTTTCGTTCTGCCTCACCGGGGTGCCGCGCATGGATCATGGCGCTGCTGCCGCGACGCTCATGTGGGATGCCGCGCGCAGGTCGTGGGCGCCCGAACTCGTAAGGCTGAGCGGTCTTCCGGACAGCGCGTTGCCCGAGCTTGCGGCACCCCTGGAGGTCGTGGGCCGGGTGAGCAGGCGGGCGGCGACAGGGTTCGGCCTGACCGAGGGCATTCCCGTGATCGCGGGCACGCTGGATTCGGCGGCAGAACTGATCGGCTGCGGACTGCTGTCGCACGGCGATGGAGGCATGGTCAGGGTCGGAACGGCCGGCGGCATCATGGCCGTGATGCAGAGGCCCCGGTGGAGCCCCGGTGTCATCACCTACCCGCATCCGGTCGGCGGAGCGTTCTATCAGCAGGCAGGCACCAACGCCTGCGCGGCGTCGCTCAGATGGCTGCGGGACCTCGGGCGTTCGCTGCGCGGAAGCGAGGAGCGGGCGTTGGACTACGAGGAGATGGACCGTCTGGCCCACGCATGCGAGCCGGGTGCCGAAGGTCTGCTCTTTCATCCGTATCTGCAGGGCGAGCGTGCGCCGTACTGGAATCCGTCGCTGCGGGGCGCTTTCACCGGGCTCGACCTGCGCCACGGCTGGCCGCACATGGTGCGCGCCGTGATGGAAGGCGTGGCGTTCTCCCTGCGGGACTGCCTGGACATGTTCCGGGGCAGCGGCGCGGAACTGCGCTCGGCGGTCATGTCCGGCGGCGTGACCCGCAGCGCGGTCTGGTCGCAGATCATCACGGATGTTCTGGAACTGGAAACCTGCACGGTCAGGAATGGGGACTCCGCCCTGGGAGCCGCCATGCTGGCCGGAGTGGCCGCGGGCATGTTCTCCAGCGTGGAGAGTGCGGTGCAGGTCAGTGTGGTCAGGGAGCGCCGGCTGGTGCCCGACCGGTCGTTGCACACTCGCCATGGCGAGTCTTTCCGGCGCTATCAGGAAGTGGGGCAGTTCCTGAACCGGCTTCACGACCCGCGGCAGACGCCCCCGGATTGAAGGCCGGGAGGCGAATCCGTTGCCCGAAGTCGCGCGGCTGGTTACCCTCTCCATGAACCGAAGGGCGGCGGTTCGCGGTGGCGGGCTCCGGCGTGGCCGGGTCCTCCCCGCCTCCGGACGACGGCCGCGACAGAGGGTGGCAGCGCGGCAGTGCATCACGACGCGGCCGTTCCGCAGACAGATTCGACGAGAGAGGCCATGAGCGACCACGAGCACCATCACGACCACGACCACGATCACGATCACGAAGGGTCCGACCTGTCCGAGATGCAGGTCCGCGTGCGGGCCCTGGAAACAGTGCTGACGGAGAAGGGCTACATCGATCCGGCGGTGCTGGACGAGATCGTCGAGCACTTCGAGACGAAGGTGGGGCCGCACGTCGGCGCGAAGATCGTCGCCCGGGCGTGGTCGAATCCGGCGTTCAAGGCGGCCTTGCTCGCGGATGCCACGGCGGCCATCAACGCCAGCGGGGATCTGCCCCGCACCGGCGACCATCTCATCGCCGTGGAGAACACGCCGGACGAGCACCACATGGTCGTGTGCACGCTGTGTTCCTGCTACCCGTGGGATGTGCTGGGCCTGCCGCCGGTCTGGTACAAGTCGGCGCCCTACAGGTCCAAGGTGGTGATGAATCCGCGCAGCGTGCTGGCGGATTTTCAGGTGACGCTGCCGGAGTCCATGCGCATCCGGGTGTGGGACTCCACCGCGGAGACGCGCTTTCTCGTCCTGCCGCGGCGCCCCGAGGGAACGGAGGGCTGGAGCGAGGAGCAATTGGCCGCACTGGTCACACGCGACAGCATGATCGGCACGGGGCTGGCGCTGCCGCCCAGGGAGGTCAAGGCATGAACGGTGTGCACGACATGGGCGGCATGCAGGGCTTCGGGCCCGTGGTGCCGGAGACGAACGAGCCTTATTTCCACGAGGCGTGGGAAGGCAGGGTGCTGGCGCTGGTGCGGACGATCCTGTACACGCGGGCCTGGAACCTCGACATGTTCCGCGATTCGCAGGAGCGTCTCCCGGCATCGGTGTATCTCATGGTGTCGTACTACCACCGCTGGTTCCTCGGCATTGTCCAGAGCGCGCTCGAGAAGGGTTACGTGACCCAGGCCGAGCTGGACGCGGGTCATTCGCTCGGTCCTGCCAAGCCGGTCCAGCGCACGATGACGCTGGCGGAGGCGCCGCTGGCCCACATCAGGGGCCCCTTCGGCCGCGATGCCACTCGCGAAGCCCGCTTCCGGCCCGGCGACAGGGTGCGGACGATCAACGCGCATCCGGTGGGACACACGCGTCTGCCTCGCTATGCGCGGGACAAGGTGGGCGTGATCGAACGGGTACAGGGGTTTCACGTGTATCCGGATGCGGTGGTGGCGGGCAAGGGAGAAGATCCGCAGTGGCTCTACACCGTAGTGATGCAGGGCACCGATCTCTGGGGGCCGGACTCCGACCCGAGCGTGATCGTCAGCATCGAAGCGTTCGAACCCTATCTGGAGGCGGTCTGACATGATGCGCGAGGCACCCATGAGCGCGCGTGTGCGCGAATCGCTGGACGCCATCCCCGAAGCGCAGCGGAACCCGGTCTTCGAGGAGCCTTGGCAGGCGCAGGCCTTCGCGATCACCCTGGCGCTGCACCGCAAGGGCCTGTTCACCTGGAACGAGTGGGCGGAGACGCTGGGTCGCGAGATCAAGGCGGCTCAGGCCCAGGGCGACCCCGACGCGGGCAACACGTACTACCAGCACTGGCTTCGCGCCATCGAGTCGCTGGTCCGGGACAAGGGCGTGGCGACGGACGAAACGCTGCATCGCTACCAGGATGCCTGGCACCACGCCGCCGAGCGCACGCCGCACGGCACACCGATCGTGCTGGCGCCGGAGGATTTCGCCTGAGCACCGGTTCCGTGCGGTGCCCGATCGCGTGATCGTCGGGCAAGCCGCCCTACCGGCAAACGGCCGACCGCGGCCCCACAGAGAAGGACGATGTCCGACTATTTCTACGAAGTCGCCAAGGGCCACGGGCTGCCGCACGATCCGTTCAAGGCGATCGTCGCGCCACGCCCGATCGGCTGGATCTCCAGTCTGGGACCAGGAGGCGAACGCAATCTCGCGCCCTACAGTTTCTTCAACGGCGTGTGCGACGCGCCACCCATGGTGTACTTCAGCACCACCGGCTGGCGCAAGGACAGCGTGAGCAACATCGAGGCCGCGGCGAGTTCGTCGTCAACGTGGTCGGTGGCAAGCATGCGCAGGCGATGAACGCGACGGCCGCCAATGTTCCACGCGACGTCGACGAGTTCGCGCTTGCCGGCCTGGAGGCCGCGCCGTGCGTGCTGGTCAAGGCGCCGCGCGTGGCGGGCGCCGTGGCCGCGATGGAATGCAGGCTGGTCCAGGTCGTGAGGCTCCGGAACATGGACGGCGCGGAGCTGGAGGCGTGGATGACCATCGGGCAGGTGGTGGGCGTGCACCTGGATCCCGCGTTCCTGAAGGACGGTATCTTCGATACGGCCGGAGCGCGGTTGCTCGCGCGGTGCGGGTATCGCGGCGATTACACCGAGGTGAGCCGCCTGTTCGAGATGATCCGGCCGAAGTAGGGATCCCAAAACCCCCCCTTGTTTTTTAAGCCCGCCCCCAACCCCAAAAAAAAATTCCCCCCCTTTTTCAAAAGGCCCCAAACCTCTCCCCCATGATTTCCCCCCCCCCCCCCCCATCGCCCCCCCACCCCCCCCACAAAAACAAAGGGCCCGGGCCCCCCCCCCCCCCCCCAACCTCTTCCTCCCCCCCCCCCCAACCCCCCCCCCCAAGAAAAAATCCAAAAATTCCCCCCCGGGCCCCAAAAAGCCCGGGCCCAAAAATCCCCGGGGGGTGAAACTTTTTTCCCTGGCCCCCGGGGCAGCCGTGAAGTTCCTGGTTGTGGACGACGTCGAACTGATCCGCCTGGGCATGGAGGCGGTGGTGGGCCTGATGTATCCGGATGCCGAGATCCGCGTGGCCGGCACGCTCGAGGACGCGTTCCGGGTCGCCGGATCGCTCGACTCCATCGACATGGTGCTGCTCGATCTGGAACTGCCCGGCTGGGCGGGGTTGTCCGCGCTGGAGAAGTTCCGGGCGGAGCGGGAGTCCTGGCCCGTGGTGGTCGTGTCGGGGCACGACGATCGTGCGACGGTGGTCAAGGCCATCGATCTCGGCGCCAGCGGATTCATCTCGAAGAAGTCGTCCGGCAAGCAGATGCGCAACGACATCCAGTACGCGCTGGAAGGCGGATTCCCCGTGCCGCCGGACGTGCTGCGCGATTGGAGCCGGAGCGGCGAGCGGGCGTTCGCAGACGGTGCCAGGCCCGCAGTGGCGGAGAGCACCTACGGCGAGCGGGTCACCGAAGTGACGCAACGCTGGGCCACGCTGACCGATCGCGAGCGGGACGTGATGTCCTGTCTCGTGGCCGCGTTGCCCAACAAGAGCATCGCGAACCGGCTCAAGCTGGACGAACAGACCGTGAAGGGCTACGTGAGCTCCAGCCTCGAGAAGCTCGGTGCATGCAACCGGACGGAGGCGGCAGTGCTCATCGCGCTGTCGGGCGTGAGGTGGATGCCGTCGACCGATGGAGGCGGCGCCCCGCCCGTGCCCCGCAAGACATGAGAAGTCTCCGCGACTGGGCCGGTGCCCCGGCCCGGGTCATAGCGGATAGGTGTTGATCTTCACCTGGGCGCCGTTGGTGTCACGCACGTCCACGGTCAACCGCCATCCCTGGCCGGTCTTCTCCACATCCAGGATCGTGAAGCCCGACTTCTCGGTGGCGTTGTCCATCTTGTAGTCGAGAGTCCGGCCTGCACAGGTTCTGACGGTGTAGCGGCGGTCGCCGCCGTACACGGTATCGCCTCTGGTGTCGTGGACGAGTTCATCCAGCCGTGTGTTGGCGAAGGGCAGCGGCGAGTAGAGCCCCGACGCGACGACGCAATAGGCCCGCAACGACCTGGCCTTGTGGTTCTCGGCGGGATCGCCGCTGCCGAATTCGAGCGTGGTGGTCATGGACGCGTGGTAGTCGCCGCACAGGAAGACGACGTTCTGGATGCCATTTTCGACGATGAGGTCCACCAGGTCCTCCAGCGATTTCTGATAGCCCTGCCAGCTGTCGTCGCGCCGGGTGTAGTGGTACATGTCCCGCCCGGACGAATCCCGGTAGCGGGATGTTTCGCGGTGGAAGGGCGCGATCACGCTGCCGCTCAGGACGAACTTGGGGCGGTCTCCGGTCTCGCTCTGCGCTTCGATCAACCACTTCCTGAATTCGTGCCATTGCGCGTCGCTCACGATCCGGTGCTGACGTGGATCGCTGCCCGCGGGGCGGGACTGCCGGGTGGTGCGGGTGTCGAGCTGGAAGAGGAATCGGCGCAGGACGAACCTATGGCTGAAACCCGCGCTGTTGTCCACGGGCTGACCGGGCAAGAGGGGTCTTGCGGAGGCTCGGGGCCGAAGCCGGAATGTGACGCCGCATAGACGTGAAACGCCCGCCGTGCCCATTTCACATCGCCCAGTATGTCCTCGGACTCCGATCGCACTGCACCCAGGTGAGTAGGTTCGAAGTCCTCCCAGAGTTCGTGATCGTCGATACCCATCACGACCGGCGTGCGTTTGATCATCGCGGACAGCGCCTCGAGGCCCAGGACATCCACCCACCGTTTCACGACCCGTTGACGGGAACTCATCGTATCCGCGACGCCGCCGGTGGCATCGGCGTAGATGGTGTCCCCGAGAAGACGAGGCATGTCCGGCTGCGCCTGGCTTGCCGTCGTGGACTCGAAGCTGCGCGTCGAAAGGTCCCGCTCGAAGGATGTTCCGGCATACCGGCAAGAACCGACGAAGAGCCGTGTCCGGTCGGCATTGGCGAAGTGGCGCTGGAGAGTGTCGAAGTCCGACAGCGAGGCTTCCGCTAGACGGTCTTCCGGGTCATGGATGGGTAACTCGTAGTCCGCGTGCGGACCTCCGCGACAGATGGAATCTGCTTCCAACCATTTCCCCAGCGGACCGATCTCGCTGGGCAGAAGCACACGGTTGCGTTCCGGCTGTCCGCCGGGCAGTTGTCCGACAGGCCTCTGGACGTCCGAGAGCAGGACGGTGCTGCCGAACGCAATCCGGTTGCCGGAGCGGAAATGGCAGGCCGGAATATCCGCTATGCAGTACTTGCCGAGCAGCACCGAGTCGACCGTGACGCTTCGAATGTCGCACTGGAAGACACGGCGCCGGGGAGGAGTGAATCTCTGTCTTCTCGAACAGCATGATCGTGCCTGCTACCTGATCCTCGACACGGGACATCGTCGGGTTCCCACCAGACGCGGACGAAGCGGTCCGTCGACATTTCTGGTCCAGCCGAGGATCGGGCCGAGGGCGCACGGTTTGAAGAACCGCCGCCGCCTCGAGACGGTGTGCGCGGAGAGATCGGGGTCGTGAGCGCCCAGAAGAAACTGGCTGATCTCGGGAAACACGTCTCGATACGCGTGCTTGCCAAGCCAGTTGTCGAGATGCCCGTAACCATCGATCCGGGAATAGAGAACCGGATACTCCTTGCCCAGGGCACGCTGAATCCTGACGCAGGAGTCCCCGGAGGTGGCATGGTCGAACACGGCATTGTCCTTTCCATGAATGAACTTCATGGGAAACTGGTAGTGCTGACGGATCTTGTCTTCTGTGAAGTACACGTTGATGCCTTCCTTCGCGACCAGTCGCTTCTTCTGCACGAAATCCTGGATCTGCTCGAACGTGCGCATGTTGGCCGGGCCAAGGAGCTCTCCGAGCGCTTCATGCATGCGTCTTGGTCAAAGATTCGCGTGGTTCCAGTTCTCGCCCAGGGCGATAGCGGTCCGAAGACAGGTGGCGAGATCGAAGCGGGGAATGCACTCGTCGCCCAGTTCGGCGTGCGACACGGCAGGGGTCGAGACTCCGCGAGGTCCCGTCGGTGCCGTCCATTCCACACGCCCGGAGAGCGAACGGTGGTGAGCACGTTCCTGTTTGGAGATAGGGTACGTCGAGGCGATGCGGTCGGCGATGCTGATCAGCCAGTCTTCGTCCTTGGGGCGATTGGCGGATAGATCGATGTAGTCGACGTCCAGCAGGTCCCGCAACAGGGCGACGAACTCGGCCCGCAGCTGGTTCGAGTCCGATCCGCGAACGAACGGCCCCACCTGCGAAAAGACTGCTCTGCGGATCCTCCATCCATCGCGCGTCTTCAGAACATCGTTCAGCAGCGCCCATGGTGAGACGACGTGCAGTTCGCCCTGCCGATGCAACGGGCCAGGACGTCACAGCGCCAAGACGTCGTCCGCCCCCTGCCTTCCGGGCGTCTTCCTTTCGTCGGCATTGATGGGCGACTTTGTCGAACGCCGCTTGCGACGTCCTTCCGGGAGATCTAGTCGTAGTCCCAGCGATCCTTGCAGGAGTCCAGGGCGATGCTGGTGCGGTAATCCACCAGCCAGACGTCGAAGCCGTGATCGCAGAGGTGATGGACCAGGTTCTCGCAACCGGGGTCGAGGGCTCCGGTGCCAGGCGTGATGTGGCGAAGATGGCGCTGGAGTGCGCGAAGCCGTGAAAGACGAGGACGGGTTGCTGGGATGTGCCAGCCCTTCCGGTGGCGATAGCGCGTGAGGCGGACCTCCGTACCGCCGGTTCCGGCGGATACACCCGCCGTGATGCTCGCAGTCCGGCAACCTCCTCGGGCCAGATCGGCAGTGATGCGCGGTGCGTCCGTCTTCGGTGGCGCTCCCGTCGTGCCGCATTCGGCGGCTGCCGCTCGCTGTTTTCCTGTCAATGGTCCTCGGGGTAGTCGGCGCCCTGGAATGCGAAGACGTGACCCTGCAGCATCACGCGGCCAGGTACAGGCACGCACTGCCCAGCCCGAGCCAGCCGTGGATGGCATCCGGCTGCCTGCGTGATTTGAGGTGGACGGTTCCCGGACCAGGTCGACGAGGTCCACCTTGAGCAGGCCGGACGCGATGGGGGTCTTTGCGGTCATCGTCCCGCACAGGAGCGACGGCGTTCTTCTGGGGACGAGAACGACCGGCATGGCGCCGAGGAGACCCAGAGGTTGTCGTTGTAGTCCCCGATGTCCGGGTCCTACTTCCTTTCGCGTTTGCGGCCCAGAAACGGCCAGATGCGATGGGAGCTTCGGTGCTGTGGATGCACACTTCGTCGAAACGGCGTTCGGCGAATTCGAGGGGTACCTGAACGGGGTTGGTGCCGGCGTAGTGGATGCACTTGGTTCCCTTCAGTGCATAGCATCCGCCGTCCGGGGCCGAAGAATTCGATGTCGTACTTCAGCGTCCGGCGGCGGCCGGCGTGCCCCCAGACGTGGATCATGTCCTGCAAGCGTCCCAGCCACTTCCCCATTCCCTCGCCCTCGCGCGAGCATCCACGAACAGTGCTTTGAGCGATTTCCCCTTGGCCACGCGAACGCAGCCAGCGGATCACGGCGGGCACGGTGGCGGCGGCGCGTCGGTCCCGTTCCATCAGCCGCAGCGAGCCCTTGACGACCGCTGCCTCGTAGAAGGGGACCTGGAACGGGCCCCGGGCGGACTCCGGAACGAGCCGCAGGTCGAACCCGTTCACACGAAGAACCGGACCGTCCCGGTGAGCGGCACGGTCTTGGTGGCCAACTGAGTCAGGGCCCGAAGATCGTCGTGTTGCCAGCACAAGGTCGCTTCGATTTCGAAGTCCGCCTCACGCCCCTGAGAGCGCCTGCTGCGCCTCCATGTCCGAGGTGCTTCCTCGCGCTGCCTGAGGCGACTTTCCTCGGGCGTTTCCTCCCGGGTTGCAGGCGGCGGAGCGTCCCACCAGCGTTCGCCACGGATGAACCGGTATGCCTGGCCGCTGAGGGGGCCACGAATCTTCTCCTCGAACCGCAGCTCTACGCGGCCGTCACCCGGCCGGAAATAGGGCGGCGGCCCAGGCGGCGCGGCAACGTGGGCGGAGGGGCCGGCAACAGCGCCCGGTTTCTGCCAACGGGCGGCCCAGACCCGCTGTCTCGAGCAGGCCCTCTCGGCAAGCGCGGTGATCGTCAGCAGCGGATTGATCCCGGCGGCGGTCGGGACGATCGAACCGTCGAGAACCAGCAGCCCTTCGTGGACACGCGGAGCCGGTGACCCCGGAGAAGACCTGGCCAACATCGTTCACGACCCCTGCGTTCGGCGGAGTCCGCCATGGCGCAACCGCCGAGCGGGTGGACCGTCAAGAGGGGCCCTTCGATGGGAGGACCGCTCAGGATCTCGGAGAACTTGTCCTGGGCAGTGGCTGCCAGACCGGGTTCTCGACGGGAACTCGCGCCCAGTCTTGAGGCATGTTTCAAGACGTCAGCCGCCGTTTCATGAACGCCACGCCGGCACGAGGTTCCTCGCCGCGCCGGGTCTTGGGCCAGCAGACCTGGAGCAGTCCTTCCGCCGGCCAATCGTCCTTCCTGTCTCTCGGCTCTGCGGCGTTGTCCCGGGCGTCGGGTCCGGTCGACTTCTCGCCCGGCATGTCCGTCCAGGACGCGTTCCTGAATGGCAGCCGTAGCTCGCCTGGCGAGTCGTCCTCGCCCATGGCCAGGTAGATCTGGGTACGCTTCATCGCCGCAGGGTCGACCGCGAGCGGATCGATGTCGCGACGCCGCACATCCGCCCGCAAGGCCGGGCTGACCAGTTGGTGAGGAAACGCCGCCATCGTCAGCAGTTCCTCTGCCACTTGCTTGAGCGCGCCTGGGAAGGCGCCGTCCTCGATGACGATTCTTGGCGAGCCGGACTTCGTCGCGCGCAGGTCGATCATGCCCGTGATGGTCGGTCCCACGGGCTGGCTCTCGTCCGGAGCCGGATCGCTTCCCCAGCCGAATGCGTTGACCTCGGCGTCCTGGTCGTAGCCGAAGCCTATGGTGTCGCCGTTGGTGCTGAAGCGCTTGCCCAGCCTGTCCGTCGAAAGCTGAACGAGGTCCTTGTCGCTGGAGCGCATCAGGATCTCCGTGCTTCCGAGCGTGCCGGCGGCGAGGACCACCATGCGGGCACGGAGGCCGTACTGAACGTTCAGTGCGCCGTCCTTGAGGTTCGACGTCTGGCGGAAGCCCACGGTCCAGTCGTCGCCGTCCACCTGCGGCTGGCTGACGTACAGGACCGTCGCCCCGGTGAACAACCGCGCTCCGTGACGGCGTGCCTCCGGCAGGTAGTTCATCGTGAGCGTGTTCTTGGCCCAGTGATTGCAGCCGGTGATGCAGTCACCGCAGTGCTTGCAGGCCTTCTGCGCGACCCCCTGCGGGTTGGTCTCATCCTCGAAATGCACCGCAAGACTCGGCCGCTTGAAGTCCGATGCGATCTTCGCGTCCTTCAGCACTCCGTGGAACTTCTCCAGCTCTGCGAGCTTCCGGTAGGTGCGACCGGCCGGCACTGGGTGGGCCGCGAGCATCGCCTTGGCACGGGAAAAGCCGTCCTTTAGAACCTCATCCGGCCTGTCGCGGAAAGCTGCCGGCCACTTGTCGCTCTTGAAGATGTCGGTACAGGGTTCCTCGACCACATTGGCATTGATCTGCGACGTCCCGCCCAGCGCGTTGCCGACCAGGACTGCCACATCGTCACCCGCACGCAGATCGAACAGGGCATCCGCATCGCCGACGATCTTCCGCTTCTTGGGCCGGGAGATGCGCACGTGGCGAGGCAGTACGCCCACGTCGCCTGGAAACTCTCCTGGGAGATATTCGCGTCCACGCTCCAGCACGCACACGCGCAACCCCCCCTGCGCGAACCGCGCCGCTGCCACCGATCCGCCGTATCCGGACCCGACCACCACCACGTCGAACCGGGGGGGCGAACCGCTTTCGAGTTCGGCGATCAGGACTTCGGCACCTTCGGAGAGCCAGTGCATGTCTTGTTCTCCTTGCGCGTGGCTGCGGAATCGATAGGCGATCAGGCGGCGGTGTCGAGTCTCGGAGGCGCCTGCGACAGGGCGACGCTCAGCGCCTCCCTCAGTGCGCGGCCCGTGACCGGCTTGTGAAGGACCGCGTATCCGCTGGCCTGCGCATCGTGAAGGCGTGCCTCTGACGTGTCGCCGGTCAGGATCAGCGCGACGGCGCCGGGATGTCGCCGCAGCATCGCAACGAGCGCATCGGGTCCGGTGAGATCGGGGCCCAGCCGGTAGTCGCACAGGATGGCGTCGGCGCCGGTTCCGGCGCGTTCGAGTGCGGCGAGCGCCGTTTCCGGATCCGGCCCGTCGAAGGTGCGGCACTGCCAGGAGGCCAGCAGCGCGCACAGCGCGGCGCGCACGCTCTCGTCGTCGTCGACGATCGCGACCGCCATGCCGCGAAGCTGTTCGGTGGCGATCGGCGGAGCGGAAACCTGGACATCGTTCGGCGATCGCGCCAGCGTGTCGCGCCAGGTTCTGGGCACGAATACCCGGAAGACCGACCCCTCGCCCACGGCCGAATGCAGCGAGATCCGGCAGTGGAGCATGGCCGTGAGCAGCGTCGCGATGTGCAGGCCCAGCCCCCAGCCTTGCTGCTGTTCGGCCTCGCTTCGCCTGCTCTGATAGAACTCCCGGAACACCCGATGCCGTTCGGCCGGTGCAATGCCGCTGCCCGTGTCTCTCACCTCGATGACGACATGCCGGCGCCGTGGAATCACTCTGAGTGCGACGCTTCCCCTTGCGGTGTACCGGATCGCGTTCTCGGCCAGATTGCACACGATGCGGGCGAGCTGATGGGGATCCGACTCGACGCGCTCGGCAGACGGATGGACGATGAAATCGAGGTGCTTTGCGCGGGCGGATGGACCGAGCGTCGTCTCCAGGTGATCGAGCAGATCCTGCAGTGCGCAGGGACCGATGGAGAGCGGCACCTGCCCCGCATCGAGCTTGGAGACGTCGAGCAGCTTCTCGAACATGTCGCGCAGTGCGGAGAGCGATCGTTCGAACTTTGCGGCCAGATCGGCGAGCCTGGGAACGGCGCCGGAGTTCTTTGCCGCCTCGGCCTCCAGAACCTCGTTGAACAAGGAAAGGGCCTGAAGGGGCTGGCGCAGATCATGGCTTGCGGCAGCGAGAAACATCGACTTCGCGGAGTTCGCGGCCTCGGCCTCCTGCTGCGCCTGGGTGGCCTCGGCCTGCCGGCGCCGCAGCTGGCCGATGAGCCAGATGTTGTCGTACTTGATCCGCAGGGACTCCACGGCCATGCGGCCGTTGTCGCGGGCGAAGAGCATCTCCAGCACGCCGAAGAGCACGAGCAGCAGACCCAGCGGCACGCCTTCGTCCGTGCCCGACAGAAACCAGCTCAGCGTCACCGGCGCGAGAAATGGAACCTGGAACGCATAGAAGACGCCGGGCAGATAACCCGCCGTCGATACGGCCGCCGCGCTCCAGCACCCGAGAATCATCGTGAGCTGCGCACGCTGATTGTCGGGAACGTCGTCGAAGAACAGGAATCCCGCGCTGCCGCCGACGACACCGTTCAGGAAGGCGAACGCCAGCATGACGCCGATCCATGTCCGTACGGCCTCCGGCGTGTCCAGTCGAAGAAAGAACCTGCACGCGAAGGATCGCGCGAGCAGCAATCCCACCGTCCCGCCCGACCACGCGACGAGCTTCCAGTGGGACTGGTAGTCCCACATGAGATAGACGATGTAGAGCGACGTGACCAGCGCGAAGACGGGAGCCCGGTTCGCCTGTTTCACCACGAAGGCCAGGCGATCCGCACGCAGGCGCAGCAGCATCCTGGCCGTCGATGTCAGGGAAGGGTGTGGCCGTTCGCGTGTCTTCGTTCAGGGATGACATCGTCGGGAAGTTCCCCCGCGGGCCGCGGCCGGTCCGGTTTGTTCGAGTTGTTGCCGGAAAGGTTACAGGCGATGCAATGCCAATGGCAATGTACAAATTCACGCCCTCCGTACGCTTGTGACACTGCCGGACTCCCCGCGGACACGGGCGTTCCGGCGCAACCGGCCTTGCCGCAGTGCGAGCCAGAGGCGTGGGGCGCTGCAGACCATTCCCAGATTGCCCGCGGCCGGTGCCGCTGCACACCCCCCATCCGGGGGATGCCGCTTCCCCCGAATGCCATGCGCGTTTCCCACGTCCGTCGCATTCAGTTCCCCAAATGCCTCCAGAACAATGGTTTCGCGATGTCAACGGCGATTGCCGGCCGGGTGTCGCGAAACCTCATCCACCCTTGGAGGAAGTCATGAACACGACCAACAGGAAACAGGCCGTTCGAGTCCTTTCGTCGCGCGGCGGCATTGCGCTGGCCGCCGGAGTGGTTGCGCTTGCCGCCAGCCTGGCGTCGGTGCAGGCCGTTGCCGGGGACGGCGACTTCGAACGCAGCGCGGTGTGCGACATCCGCGACGAGTGCTCGTCTCCGAGTACTCCGTGGGTCCTGCCGGAGGAAGTCCGTCCGGCGCGCGCCAGCATCCGGTTCCGTGAATTCACCGCGGAAGTGCGCTGCGAGATCCGGGACGAGTGCTCGTCGCGCCTTTCGGACACGACTGCCCGCGTGCCCGAGGCGCCAGCGCCGGTGGCCGACGCCAAGGACGTGGCTTCCCCGTCATCCAAGTGAGTCGGCATTTCGGGGCACGCGTTCTCACGCGTGCCCCGGACGCCGCGGCGTTCAACTCGCAGCAGAGGGGAATCACCATGACATCGCAATCGCAGTGGGCGGCGTCGCCGCAGGATGTGAACAGATGGAACGGGCCGTTGGCAGACCGGACCGGTGACGCGCCGGCGGAAGCCGTGGTCCGGGAACGGCGCGGCATCGCCGGGTACGGCATGAGACCGGCAGTGCCTGTGGCGGACCGGCCGGCGAAGCCGATCGCCCGCGACGGTGGCGCATGCGCCGACGCTGTGTTCGGCTTGCTCGCCAACGCCCTTTCTCTCGGCGTGCTCGTCCTCTCGGACGAGTTCGCGGTCCTGGCCGCCAATGGCACGGCGCGGGCCATGCTGGATCGGGGAGAGCCGGTACGCCTCGACGCCACCGGGCGCGCGAGGGCGGTCTCGGCGGGCGATCAGAGGCAACTCGAGGCTTTGCGCGATCTCGCCGCGTCGCGGGAGCGCGAACGCACCGACAAATGGTCGTTCAGCGCACTCAGGAGTTCCCATCGCGGTCTGCCACGGCTGTTCCAGGCAAGAACCGTCACGGTCCAGGCGGAGCGTGCCCTGTGCCTCCTGATCCACGATCTGGACGATCCGCCGGAACCTTCCCGGGACGTTCTGTCCGCACTGTTCGGTGTGACGGCGGCCGAATGCGATCTTGCGCTCGCTCTGCTGCGGGGGATCTCCCTGCGGGACCACGCCGTGATGCGCGGCGTATCGCACAACACGGTAAAGACGCAGTTGTCGCGCGTGCTCGAGAAGACCGGCACGCATCGCCAGTCACAGCTCGTCGGGCTGCTGCGTGCGCTGGCTCCGTGAGACCGTCGGGGCACGCACCGCTTTCACTGAAGTACTTCTGAAACATCACTTCGACCCACGCAGCGTCTCCATCCGATCGAGGACCGAGGGGCGCTGCACTTCCACGAGGAACACGACAATGAAACGGCATCTTCTCTTGTGCATGGCACTGGTTTCGGCCTTCGCCCCACTGACCGGCGGCGCCGCCGATACGCTGGAAGCCATCGCACCCTGGGAGGCGGGCGACCGCGCCTCCTTCAAGTGGTTCGTGAACGGCAAGACGCTGCAACTGGACGAGGAGGTGACCGCGGCGGACGGGCAGCGGTTCGCTCTGAGCCAACGTACGGCGGACCGTGCGTACGAAGTCACGGGCTTCAACGACGAATTGCGTTGGACGCGCGGACCATGTCTGAGCAACGGACAGCAGTGCGCGTTCGATCCCGGCGTCGGACGCGGCCTCCTTCCTCTCGCGAAGGGACGCAAGTGGCGCAGCGAATTTGCGGTCACGGGCGAGACGTTCAAGGCGGACGTCGTCCAGGATCGCGAGGTGGAGGCTGTCGAGACGGTCAAGCTGGCACCCGGGCCGTTCCAGGCGTGGCGTGTCGGATTCAGTGGCCGGATCAAGGGAACCGATTCGAAGGGCGGCGCCTTCACCGGCAAGGAAAGCGGGACGGAGTGGTGGGCGGTCACGGCCTCCGGAAAGCTCGTGCTGGTGAAGTTCTCGTACCGGAATTCCTTCGGCGAGAAGGCCACGCGTGAGATCGTGTCGCTGGGTTACCGCTGAGGCAGGCCGGCGGCGGTGGCCCGGCGGGCCGGGATCGCCGCCGGAATCCTCGACGAGTTCGGCAGTGAGTCCGGAGAGAGGGCTGATCTGCCGGCACATGAAGTGAAGCGAAAGGGGACCTCGGTCCCCTTTCGCATTGCCGTCAGGGCTGGTGCTGCGCCAGTTCCGCCATCAAGGTCTGCGCAAGTTGCCGGCCGACCCGAACAGGATTGCGGTGCGCGGTATCCGGGCGTTCCGGCGGAACCCATCCGGACACCGTGGGCCGGTCGGATTCGCGCCGGGCCGTCCCGCCTGTCGCGTACGTGGACGCCAGAACCGCGCCGGTGCGGACATCCTTGCAGGACACCCGGAAGCCGAAGCCCATCAACGCCCGTGCGTCGTGCGTCGGCAGCAGCTCGCACAGGACATCCGCGTGTTCCGAAAGAGCGGACATCTCCAGGGCCTGGGTCCGGGCCTCCTTGTCGGTCAGGTTCCTGAGGCGGATGGCGGTGGCGCGATCCACGAGCCGTGCTCCTGCGCGGGCCATGGCATCGGTGAAGGACGTCTCGATCTGCCAGGCTTCGCGCTCGGGGATGCGCGGAGCCCGCATTGTCGGTACCGGGGCGTCTCGTTTGCGCACGACCAGGGTGGTGAGGGTGCCTTTGCCGACGTCGCGCTCGTGGATGTCGAGAGCGTCGCCGTCCGGCAGGTCGATGTCGGACGTGAGTTCCCGTTCCCAGTAGACGACGAACCGGGGACGCCCGGACTGGGTGTTCCAGCGCGCAAAGCTTGCGGCGGCCGCCGCATCCGCGGTGGGAAGCGCAGTCTCTTCGGGGACCGCCGACTTCGGCAGTCCCTTGCGGTAGGGAAACGGTTGTTCGGCCGCCGCGCCGGGCAGGGCAAGCGCGGCGGCGGCCACGGCGGCAAGACACCGCAACATCGCGTCAGAGCGTTCCATCGCGCACCTCCACCAGGTAGTACTTCACCGATTCGTCGCCGATCGACAGGGCGCTGTAGTTCCCTGTCGATCCCGGCGGCACGAGGACATTCTTCCAGGCCGTCGGCTTCTCGGTGGGCCGCTGCCGCTCGTCCATGAAACTGGTCCGGACCGCGACGTTGACGGTGTCGCGGGTGCAGTTGATGAGCCGCACGCCGACTTCCACGGGGCCAGCGTCGGTGCGGGCTGCGTAGAGCCCTTGCACCGCGACGCGCTTCGCAATGTCCTTGCCGGTGAACACGACCGCGTTGAGCGGAATGGGCGAGCTTTCACGGCCGTAACCCTGTCCCACCAGGGCTGGGCCGTCGGCGGCCGGATCCTTCGGCGAACCGGTGCACTCGACCACCAGTTTCGGCTTGGAAGGCGACGAACACCCTGCGGCGATCGCGGCGCATGCCGCGATCAGCACCAGGGCACCGGCACCCGAAAGCGCGTACGGAGGGCGAGCGCCGGTCGAGTTCCTGTGGAGGGCGCTCATGCCTTTTCCTCCCCGATCCGGAATTCATCGACGATGCGCTGGCGGAATTGCTCGTCCTTGGGGGAACGGGATCCTTCCAGCGGGCGCTGATCCGCGGTCTGCGGCGTGGGCCGGGTCCGGCCCCAGGCGATGCCGCACGGACCGGCCGCGCGCCAGGTCTGCGCCTGCAGCGAGTGCTCGGAACCATCCGGCTTGCGGTACCGGACGTCCAGGCCGGTTTCGGGCAGATCGCCCGCGCCGGTGGCGCTCACGTAGATGTCGCGGGGCAGGTTGGGCCAGTAGCGGATATCGGCGGCGGGCTTCACCGCTTCGGAGGCCAGCGTCGCCACCATGCCCAGCAGGCCCACGACCGCACCGGCATTCATCATGTCGGCGTTGTTGCTCAGGGCGCCGCTCTGCATGACGGCCACGCCGGTCGTCACGCCCACTTCGCCCACGGCCTGTGCGGAGTCCTTGAACTGCGCCTTGCCGTCCAGGATTCCCTGGATCGGCCGGCCCCCGCGCGTGGTGCCCTGATAGACGATGTCCGCCACCTTCACGAAGCGCCCGATGCCGTCGGCCACGGGGTTGACCGTCAGCGGTTCGTCCGCGCTCGCGGGGCGCTCCTGGATCGTGAGCAGTTCGCGGTGCTTGCCCGAGCCGACCTTGATGGGGCCGGACCCGCTCTCCACGATCACGAGCGAGCGTGCTTCGACCGGCAATGCCGCCACGTTGGCATCCTTGCGCGCGCCGGCTTCGATCAGGTCCCTGCCCTTGGCCACATCGCCGTCGCAGGAAGACGCCCAGCCGGCGAGATAGTTCATGACGCCGAAGTCGCCCTGATAGGCCTCCTTCTCGGCGACCGTGTCCTGGTAGTCGGCCTTCAGGAACGAAGCCCGCGCGTTCTGGTAGTCGCCGGCACGCAGGTAGAGCAGCCCGCGGTAGTAGAACGCCATGGCCCGCTCGTAGGGCTCGCCCTTGAAGTCCTTGATCGACTCCGCGGTGAACGTGGACTTGGCCTTCTGCGCATTCGCATCGTTGGTGTAGAAGCGTTCGATGCGCTGGACAGCCTCGTCGAACGCGCGCTCGGCGATGGCGAAGTGGTTCGCCTCCATCGCGGCGACGCCGAGTGTCTGGAAATTGAGCGCGGCGTTGCGTTCGCCTTCGAGGTAGAGACGCTTGAAGGCGACCCTCTCCGGCTCGGTCAATGTCTGGAGCACCGGATTCAACCGCGCGGTATCGCGTTCGGTGAGCGTGACGTTGCCGCCGGGGGCGACGCCGCAGGCGGCGAGGCCGAGAGTGGAACCAGCGAGAACGGCAAGGGCGATGGGACGGAACGGGGCGGACGTTTTCATGATTTCCTCCTGCATGGAATGGACGGATCCCGGTCTCCGGAACCCGGTGGGGCGCCGTGGCGGATCAGCGGTACACGACGTCGTCGGCAGCGGCCTTGGCGAACTCGTACTGGTTGCTCCAGACGAGCGCGCCCGATTCGAGATCGAGCATCTCGAAGGTGACCTGCATGTAGCGTTGCTGCATGCCGGACTTGTTGTTGCGGCTGTCGAGCGAGGCGATGCGGCCAGCGAGCTGGTAGTCCACGCCGAACTGCGCTTCGGTCATGCCGGCCGTGCCGACATCCGTGGCGCCGGTGCGCTTGCGGTCCCGCTCCAGGTCGATCGCCTTGGCGTGTTCGCGTGAGACGAAGACCATGCGGCCTTTCCCGGCGCGGTTGAGTCCCACGCGCAGGCGGTCGACGATCAGGTTCTTGTTGATCGTCTGCGAGCTCTCGTTGACGAAGAGCGTGGGATCCATCACGACCCGAGGCGCCTTGTCGCGCCGGCTGACGTCGGGCGTGGCCAGGAGGTCCCGCATCATCTCGTCGGTCATCGCCGCGATGTCGCGCGATTCGATGCCCGTCCCCGCGGCCGGACCCTTCTGGCTGATGTCGATGTCGACCGGTCCGCGCCCGGCCGAGTTGGGCGCCGTTGCGCACGCGCTCAGCAGCAGCGCGAGTGCGGCCAACGCCGAAGCGGAAGTCAGGGCGGGCCGTTTCCGCGCGCGCGGTGCAGGCAGATGGAAGGTGCGGATTCTCGATGCCATGTCCATGTCAGTCTCCGGAAGGATGAAGAAGAAGTCGGAACCGGCCCGCACTGCGGGCGGAGCGGGCGCGACCTGGACAGGCTAGGGAAGGGCATTCGATGAGTCGTCATGCGGAAGGGTGACAACTCATCGCGCGGAGACGCCGATCGAGGATGTGGCGCAGAGGCCCGGCAAGGCCGATGTCGATGCCGATGCTCGCGAGAGAGGTACCCGAGGCCCCATGGATGTTGGCATCCAGCTCCTCAGCCCCACGGGATGGACGGCTGCGACCATTTGTCGCATTGACCCTGGCAGGTCGTCATGTGAGCTTCCGCGTCCTCCGGACCCGCACCGACGTGCCGGCACGAATGCTCGAGCACAGCCTTCAGGTCCGAATCCAAATCGAACAATGAAGAGGAGATCGCTCATGAAAACCGTCGTCCGTCTTGCCGCTGCCGCGGCCATGAGTCTGGGGGCCGCGTCCGCGGCATCTGGCGCTACCGTGACGAGCGGCAGTTTCACGCTGAACCTGGATGAGGACGCGCTCGCGCAGATGGTGTTCAACCCGTCCGGAACGCCGCCCACGATGTACCTGGAGGAGTTCTGGGACGCATCGGCCTCCGCCACGCTGACGAATGTGCAGATCAACACACCGGGGACCGCGGATCTGGTTCCGGGCTCGGGCGCCATCTCCGCCACGGGGCTGGTCTTCAGCGTCACCGGGTCGTCCGTCGTCAATCCCGCCGGCCGTTCGATCAAGGCGACCGGCTTCACCTACGATCCATCGAATCTCGAAGGAACTGCGAGTGGCCAGATCGGGCTGGGCGGGGTCCTGCGATTCATGGGGAACTTCTCGGGCGTGTTCGCCACCGGCGACTACACGCTCAAGTACGACGCGAGCCGCGCCGGAAACACCGCCGGCGGATCCGGCTGGTATCTCTTCAACAACTACGCTCTGCCGGTTCCGGCCTTCGAACTGACCGACATCACCGCCGTGAGCAGCGCGTCGTCGCTGCAGATCTCGGGCAAGGTGAAGTGGAGCCCCGAGATCGTCGACGCCTTCTTCACGAGCAACGATCTGGGTACGGAAATGGGTACCTTCGTCTTCTCGTCTCCCGTGCCGGAGCCGGAACCCGTGTGGCTCCTGGGCCTCGGCCTGGCCGGCCTGGCGGGCGTTGCGAGACACCGTCGCACCCGGCGCGGCTGAGCCGTGGCGGTCGTCCGCCCGACGTGGAGCGTGCTGGCTGGTGTCGTGGCCGCCGCCCCCGTGGCGATCGCTTCAGCGGCGACGCTCGACATCGCGATGGTGAGGGTGGGCAACGCCGGCAACGGTGCCGATCCTCTGACCGGCCTGGGCGCGGTGCCCTACGAGTACTACATCGGCACGACGGAGGTCACCAACGCCCAGTACGCGGCCTTCCTGAACGCGGTCGATCCGTCCGGGGTGAATCCCCATGATCTCTACAACCCCAACATGACGAATGCCACCGGCTTCGCTGTCGTGAAAGGGGGGATCGACCTTGTTCCGGAGGCCGTGGCGGGCAGCAAGTACGCCCCGAAGCAGAACTACGCGAACAAGCCGGTCAACTACGTGAGCTTCCACGATGCCGCACGGTTCGCGAACTGGCTGATGACGGGCGACACGGAAAGCAACGCTGGGGCACTTCACCACCGTGGGAAGCGCCGGACCGGAGAGCGCGAGTCCGTATGGCACGTTCGATCAGGGGGGCAACGTCATCGAGTGGATCGATGAAGTGACCGGCATTTACCGGGTGACCCGGGGAGGGTCCCTGTGGCTGGAAGCGGACAAGCTCAGGTCGGACTACAGCAGCTTCTACAACCCGAACACCCAGGGCAGCAGCCTCGGATTCCGGATCTCCAGCCTGCAGCCGGTCAGTTCGGTACCGGTTCCCCCGCCGCTCGCGTTGATGACGGTGGGCCTCCTTTCGCTACGCCTGCGCAGGCGGGCCGGGCCTGTGTCGCCCACGGCGTCCTGAGGCAGAGCGGGCCGGGCGGGGCCGGGAACGTTCGCCGGTTTCGTCGATGCCGGCCGAATCGATCGTCGCAGGCCGCCACTTGGCAGCTCCGGGTTCCAGGGCGGGCATCCTCACCCTGGCTGCCTCGGGTCCGCTTCTTCTCCTGCTTCGTGACGACTCGATCCATTCATTCCCCGACACCGCTGGTAAAGATATTGCGACTGCGAGAGGATCGAGGATCCGATCGATCCCCGCAGGCAACGGCGCCAAGTCCGTAGATCGAGCGCCCAGGGAGACCCGAATTGAAAGCGCGTACTGCATCGCGTCTCACCCGCATCTCTCCGCTAAACAAGGCCTCGCGGCTCAAGGCGCTGTCGGCCTTGCTGCAGGCCAGCATCGCCGCCGGAGCCTTCTCCGCCGCGGTGCCCGCGGTTGCCGGCACGAAGCACGTCTCCGACTACTTTCCGGGGATCCTCTGGAGCAATCCTCTGGGTTGGGGGCCCGTCGGCGAACCGCGGGGGGGAGATGTCATCTTTGTCGACAAGGGGCCGGGCATCGCTTTCGCGCCGCTTCTGGGCATCGACGAGACGTTCGAGGCACTGACCGTCAATGCCTCCACGGACACGAACCCGCTCCTGTTCGTGCCGCTGACGAGCACCGTCATTCCCATCCCCGCCGTCAATGACTTTCCGGCAAACGTGCTCCTGCCGGCCATGCACCTGCGGTCGAACAACGTCACGCTCGGAGAAACGCAGGCCGGCGCGCTGATCCAGACCGGGGGTTCCTCACCGTCAACCAGGATCTCCGTCTCGGCCACGCGAACACCGGCTGGGGTTTCTACAGCATCACCAGCCCGGACTTCACTTCCGGCGCCCATGTCGTCCGCGATGCCTTCATCGGCGCGGCCGGTATCGGAACGGTCGCGATGAGCAACAACGTGTTCTCGGTGGACCGGGACCTCTCTTTCGGCGATCTCGCCGGGGGTGTCGGCTCCATGCACTTTGCCGGCGAACTCACCGTCGGCCGCGACGAGATCCTTGGCAATGCGGGCACCGGACGGATGATCCAGGGTATCTCCCTGCATACCGTGGGCAACAACTTCACGCTCGCCCGGCAGGCCGGGAGCCAGGCCTCGTTCGTCGGCCTTCCAGGCAGCCGGCTGCACGTCGGCAAGGACCTGGTGGTCGGTGCGGCCGGGAATGCGACGATGAACTTCTCGGGCGGCCTGATGAACGTGGGCAACGACCTGATCGTCGCGGGTGCTGGCGGCAGTTCTGGGACCCTGCACTTCGACGGCCCGTCGTTCGTGGACGTCGCCCGCGACTTCGTCGTGGGCGATGGGGGCGAGGGCAGCGGCCGCAAGGTGCTGGACCTGCTCTCATCGATCAAGGTGGGGCGTGATCTGATGCTCGGACGCAGCGCCGGAGGTGCCGGTACCTTCGAGATGCTCGCCGGGAACATGATCGTCACCCGGGATGTCGTCGTCGGCAATGGAGGACGGGGCCTGCTCGTGGTCGGAGTGGCATCGGGGCTGATCGCCGACGGCAACGTGACCGTCGGTCGGAGCAACGTGACAGTCGGGCTGCCTCCGCTGTCGTTGCCGGGCCTGCCTAACGTGCAGTTGTCGGACCTGATCGCAAATGCGGCATCCAATGCGCCCAGTCCCTCGTTGGGGACCACCTTCGGGACGCTGCCGGACATCGGCCTGTCGCCGGATCTCGAGTACACCGCATTCCGTACGCTCTCCGACGGACTGCGCGTGGATTTTCCGTTCGTCCCGGCCAATACGATGCTCGTCTTTGCCGGGGCCTCGGTGCCCATCCGCGGCAATCTCGTGGTCGGCGCTGAAGGCAAGGGGGTGTTCGGCCATTTCGCCGCGGGAGCGGTCGAAGTGGGGGGATCCCTGATCGTTGGACAGCAGGGAGAGGGCGTCTACTCGGCCGGCGGGCTCGCCAGTCTCGTCGTCGACGGCGACTGGATCGTCGGCGACGCAGGCAAGGGAGTGTGGGCAGGGGGCGGCACGATGGCCGTCCACGGCAATGCCGTGTTCGGCCGCCAGGCGGGATCCCGCGCGCTGCTCAACTACGTTGCCGGCGGCGGCACCAGCCTCTCGCACGATCTGATTCTCGGCGACCACGGCAGCGCCACGCTCGTTCAGGCGGCCTCCGGCGGCTTCCTGATCGGGGGCAGCTTCGTGGCGGGGCGCGAGGCAGACGGTGTGGGCACCTGGGACGTCGCCGCCGACCAGTTGTCCATCGGGGGAGACCTCGTGCTGGGCGGCAAGGGACGCGGGACGGCGACGTTGCGTCAAGGCGCTACGATCGCAGTCACTGGCGCGGCCACCCTGGGGCAGGCGGCCGGCAGCCACGGTACGCTCGACATGACCGGGACCGGACTGGGTCTGGGCGGCAGCATGGTCGTGGGAGCCGCGGGCGAAGGGGGTCTGCACTTGCGCAGCGGCAGTTCGTTGCTGATGGGCGGTGCACTCACCTTCGGTGAACTGGCGGGAGCCGTGGGCGACGGCACGTTCGATGCCGGATCCTATCTGTCCGTGGGAGGCGCGCTGGTCGTGGGGGCCGCGGGGAACGGAACGGTCTCCTTCACCTCCGCAGCAGGTTCTTCCGAGGGAGCCCCGTTCACGGTCAAGTCGGACGTGCTGCTCGGCAGGGATCAGGGCGTCACCGGCACGGGCACGCTGGTCGGGCTGTCGGGCAACGCGCCGGCGCTCGAGATCACCGGTTCGATGACGGTGGGGGCGGACGGGCAGGGGTCCTTCACGCACACCGGCGGCCGGGTCGGCATCGGCGTCGATCTGACGCTCGGTGCCAGCGGTTTCGGCGCGGGCCGGTACGAGATCGCGGTCGATGCGAACCTGCGCATCGACCGCGATCTCGTCGTCGGCAACACCGGGCACGCAGAGTTCGTGCACAACGGGGGCGACGTCACCGTGGCAGGGCGCGTCACGCTTGCACTGCACGGCCAGCCGGCGACCTACCAGCTCCTCGGCGGCAAACTGCTCGCTCACGACTTCTGGTTGAACAGCCAGGGTGCCTTCACGGCAGGGCTGGGCATCGCATCGTTCGACAGCGCCTCGGTGTTCGACGGCACCCTGGATCTCGGGCGGAATTCGGACCTCGTGCTGCAGGCGAATCCGGTGGCGCCCGTCCATCGCATCGGATATCTCGAACTGACCGGCGGGACGGTCAGGGCCGGAAAACTGAGCATCCTTCCCGACGGCAGCATTCACCAGAACGGCGGGGAACTCGACACCCTGCAGATCGTCTTCGATCACGGCACGGTCCTGGGCGAACTGCAGAGCAAGCGGCTGTTCACGGTGGTCGGCCCGACGCCCGCACTGTTCGGAGGGCGGCTGAGAAACGAGGGGCTGATCGAACTGCTGACGGACTTTGAGGCGGCCGATGGCGTCGACAATCGGGGGACGTTCGACATCGCGGCTGCACGCACCGTGAAGCTGTCCGGTTCGGGCCTCGCGAACCGCGGTGACATGGAGTTGAGAGGCCGCCTCGACACGAACGAGACGCGGGTCACGGGCAGCATTCGCCAGTACGGCGGCAGCCACATCACCGGCGAGTTGACCGTGGAGGATGGCGGCGGTGCCCAGGCCCGCTACTCCCTGGTCGACGGCCTGCTGCAGGTGGAACAGTTCTCGACCATCGGCGCATCGGACACACCCGGCCTGTTCGTGCAGGAGGGCGGCACCCACGATGTGGGACGGCTTCTGCGTGTGGCGGGAGGCGGACGGTACACGATGGTCGGGGGCCGCATCGTGGCTGAAAGCACGCTCAACGAAGGCCTGTTCGAAGTGACGAACGGCCGGATCGACACGAGTTTCGAGAACGCGGGAAGTTTCCGGTGGAACGGCCAGGGCGACGTCGCCGGCACGGGAACGATCACCCATCTGTCGAGCGGCAGTTTCGAAGCCTCGGCCACGGGAAGCTTCGCACCCGCGGTCGTCAATCGCGGTCAATGGACAAAGGAAGGCGCCGGTACCCAGACCTACTCGGGCCCGATCACCCAGAACGGTTCGCTGCTCGTCAATGCCGGCACGATGCGCCTGACCGGGGGGGCGACCGGTGAGGGCAACACGAGCATCGCGACGGGCGCGGCCATGGAGTTTGCCGGCGGCGCTTCGTACACGCTTTCACGGCAATTCAACAACAACGGGCAGGTGCTGATCGATCCGGCCGCTGCAACGTTCCGCGGCTCCGGCTTGCACACGGGGCGATTCGACGTGGACGCCGGCGGCGATCTCACCTTCGCCGGGATCTCCTGGACTTTCAACGGCACGGGATCGGGCATCGCGGGCACGGGAGCGATGACGTTCGCGTCGGGCCTCACGACGTTCGGCCAGGGCAGTGCGTTCACGCTCACGGGTCCGCTTCAGCTGACGGGCGGTTCGGTGCGATTCCTCGCCGGCAGCGCGATGACGCTGCCCGAAGATTTCGTGATCCAGGGCACGGTGCTCGAACTGTCCACGGGATCTGCCCAGAGCTACGGCCGCACCGTTGCGTTGAACGCGGGCGGTCTCGGTGGATCCGATCCGTTCGATCTCACGGCCGGCGATCTGGACTGGAACGGGGGCACGCTGTTCGGTCCCGGCGTCCTGACGCTGCGCGGCAACACGCGGCTGCTCATCGACGGGCCGGACGACAAGACCCTGGAACGGGAAGTCCTGGTGCAGGACAAGGCGCAGTGGAACTCCGGCAATGTGATCGGTGGAGGCCTGCTGCACGTGGCCGATACCGGAAATTTCTCGGTGCTGACCGGCGGGGCGTTCCAGGCAAACCTGCTGGCTCAGGGCCGCTTTGACCTGTTCGCTCCGGACCAGGTGGCGCACTTCTCCGGCGGTTTCGACGCCCAGGCCGAGGTGCGGCTGCGCGCCGGCACGCTGCGTCTGTCGGGCAACGGCGAGAGCACCGCGGCATTCAACGTCTTTTCCGGTGGCGCTGTCGAGTTCGCGGGCGGCACTTTCGACTTCCACGGCCGCGATGCGAGCCTCATCGGCCCGGGACGGGCCCTGTTCACCGGCGGGACGGTCGTGTTCCGCGATGGCGCCAGCTATGCCATGGGTTCGGAGCGCATCACGGGCGGTACGCTCGATTTCCAGGCGGGCAGCTCGTATGCGCTGAATGGCGGGCTGGTTCTCGAAGGTGGCAATCTGTTGCTGAACGCGGGTTCTCCGTTCGTCCTGCCTCCTTCGACGCATCTGCAGTCGGGCCTGCTTGGCGGCGGCGACGCCAAGCACGTGAATACGGGGATCGTCTTCCTGTGGTCGGGCGGCACGATCGCGGGCGGAGGCCTTGCGGTGTTGTCCGGTGGCCGGATGGAGATGATTCCGGGTGGCGCCAAGGTCCTGGAAACAGGCATCGCGAACGCCGGTGTGATCGCCTGGCGCGGCAGCGACGTGGCCGGTCCGGGCAGCTTCACCAACCTGGCCGGTGGCGTGTTCGAGATCTCGGGCAGCGGCACGCTGTTCCCGTCGCTCGCGAACGCGGGGCGCCTGGTCATGGACGGCGCGAACGAGAACGCATCGCTGCGCGGCGCTTTCTCGAACACGGGCACCGTCGAGGTCACCGCCGGTACGCTGCACGTACTCGGCCCGTTCTCGAACCTGGCCGGCAGCACGCTCACCGGCGGCAGATACGACCTGCGCGGCACACTCCATCACGAAGGTCAGAGCATCCGCACCATCGCCGCCGACGTGACATTGGCGGGGGCCGGTTCCTACCTTCGCAGTGGCACGAATCAGAGCGTCCTCGACACGCTCGACACGGTCGCGGCGAGCGGCCGGTTCACGGTGAGCGAGGGTCGTGATTTCTCGATGTCGAACCGCTCGTTGACCGTCGACGGCGAATTCGTGGTGGGCAATGGGTCCACCTTCGTTGCGCAAGCCTTCAATCTCGGCGGCAGTGGCACCGTTCGCGTGGGAGACGGCGGTCTGTTCGCGTGGACCGGTGCGTCGCTGAGGGGCCCGGGTGTCGTGCAGTCGGAGTCGGGCGGCGTCCTGCGCATCAGCGGAGGCAACGATCACGACATGGATCAGCGCCGGCTGGTCAACGACGGCACGGTCGTGTGGGAGGGCGGTTCGATTCGTGGAGGTGGCGGATCCGGCATCGAGAACAACGGTCTGTGGCTGGACCAGCTGGCCGGCAATGCGGAGTTCAACCGGGCCTATGGCGGTGCCAATGGTGGCTGGGTGAACAACGGCACGTACCGCAAGACCACCGGGGCGATCACCACGTTCAACCAGTCGCTGAGCAACCGGAACCTGATCGAGGTGCAGGCCGGTGTGTTGCGGCTGTCGTCGTCGACGGTCCACGAGACGGGCTCGCGGATCGAAGTGGTCGATGGTGCACTGCTGGAACTGCGCGCGGATCACACGTTCCAGGATGGCGTGCACCTGGATGGCCCCGTGAAGCTGTACGGTGGGGCCGGCATCTCCGGCCATCTGTTTGCCACGGACTTCGAGATCGGCAGCGGATCCACGCTGTACGGCACGCACGCGCTGCACGGCGATTTCCGCTGGACCACGGGCAGCCTCAAGAGCGCCGGCAGACCACGGTCGGCGGCGACGCGACGCTCACGATCACTGGCGGAAACGATCACGACATGGATCAGCGTCGGCTGGTCAACGACGGCACGGTCGTGTGGGAGGGTGGCTCCATTCGCGGTGGCGGGGGATCCGGCATCGAGAACAACGGTCTGTGGCTGGACCAGCTGGCCGGCAATGCGGAGTTCAACCGGGCCTATGGCGGTGCCAATGGTGGCTGGGTGAACAACGGCACGTATCGCAAGACCACCGGGGTGATCACCACGTTCAACCAGTCGCTGAGCAACCGGAACCTGATCGAGGTGCAGGCCGGTGTGTTGCGGCTGTCGTCGTCGACGGTCCACGAGACGGGCTCGCGGATCGAAGTGGTCGATGGTGCACTGCTGGAACTGCGCGCGGATCACACGTTCCAGGATGGCGTGCACCTCGATGGCCCCGTGAAGCTGTACGGTGGGGCCGGCATCTCCGGCCATCTGTTTGCCACGGACTTCGAGATCGGCAGCGGATCCACGCTGTACGGCACGCACGCGCTGCACGGCGATTTCCGCTGGACCACGGGCAGCCTCAAGAGCGCCGGCACGACCACGGTCGGCGGCGACGCGACGCTCACGATCACTGGCGGAAACGATCACGACATGGATCAGCGTCGGCTGGTCAACGACGGCATGGTCGTGTGGGAGGGTGGCTCCATTCGCGGTGGTGGTGGATCCGGCATCGAGAACAACGGTCTGTGGCTGGACCAGCTGGCCGGCAATGCGGAGTTCAATCGTGCCTATGGCGGCGCCAATGGTGGCTGGGTGAACAACGGCACGTACCGCAAGACCACCGGGGTGATCACCACGTTCAACCATTCGCTGAGCAACCGGAACCTGATCGAGGTGCAGGCCGGTGTGTTGCGGCTGTCGTCGTCGACGGTCCACGAGACGGGCTCGCGGATCGAAGTGGTCGATGGTGCACTGCTGGAACTGCGCGCGGATCACACGTTCCAGGATGGCGTGCACCTCGATGGCCCCGTGAAGCTGTACGGTGGGGCCGGCATCTCCGGCCATCTGTTTGCCACGGACTTCGAGATCGGCAGCGGATCCACGCTGTACGGCACGCACGCGCTGCACGGCGATTTCCGCTGGACCACGGGCAGCCTCAAGAGCGCCGGCACGACCACGGTCGGCGGCGACGCGACGCTCACGATCACTGGCGGAAACGATCACGACATGGATCAGCGTCGGCTGGTCAACGACGGCACGGTCGTGTGGGAGGGTGGCTCCATTCGCGGTGGTGGTGGATCCGGCATCGAGAACAACGGTCTGTGGCTGGACCAGCTGGCCGGCAATGCGGAGTTCAATCGTGCCTATGGCGGCGCCAATGGTGGCTGGGTGAACAACGGCACGTACCGCAAGACCACCGGGGTGATCACCACGTTCAACCATTCGCTGAGCAACCGGAACCTGATCGAGGTGCAGGCCGGTGTGCTGCGGTTGTCCGGGAACACGGTTCACGAGACGGGCTCCCTCATCCAGGTGGCCGCAGGGGCGATGCTGGAGATCCGGTCCACCCACACCTTCCAGGACGGGGTGACGCTCGAGGGGCCGGTGAAGGTCCTGGGGACCGCCAACGTCGAGGGAAATCTGACGGCGATGGCGTTCGAACTTGCCGGAGGCGTGCTCGGCGGCAGCCATACGCTGCATGGCAACTACCTCTGGACAACCGGCACCCTCAACGGCGCGGGAACCACCGTCATCGCGGATGCGTTGTTCACGATCGCCGGCGCCGGTGATCACGATCTGGATCGACGTACGCTCGTGAATGACGGCACGGTCGTGTGGGAGGGCGGCAACATCCGGGGGGGCAGTGGCACGACCGTGGTCAACAACGGGGAGTGGTTGGACCGGGTCTCCGGAAATTCCGAGTTCAACCGGGCCTACGGAGGCGCCGATGGCGAATGGGTGAACAACGGCACCTATCTCAAGACCGGAGGCGCGATCACGACATTCGCGCACACGCTGCGTAACCGCGGGGTGTTCGAGGTCGATGCGGGTGTTCTGAGGCTGGCGGGGAACACGACGCACGAGGCGGGATCGCGAATGGAGGCGGCGGCCGGAGCGCTGCTGGAGATCCATTCGACCCACACCTTCGAGGACGGGGTGACGCTCGATGGGGCGGTGAAGCTCCTTGGAACGGCCAACGTCACGGGCCACCTGACCGCGACGGCTTTCGACATTGCGGGTGGGGTGCTCGGAGGCAGTCACACGCTGCATGGCAGCTACCGATGGAGCGCGGGCACCCTGAACGGCGCGGGTGTCACAAGGGTGGCCGCCGACGGGGTGTTCATGATCGCGGGCGGGGGCAACCACGACCTCGATCGGCGGGTGCTGGTGAACGAGGGCACAGTGGACTGGCAAGCGGGTGCCATCCGGGGAGGTGGCGGCAGCCGGATCGAGAACGCGGGGCTGTGGCTGGACCAGACGACCGGAGTCAGCGACATCGATCGCGCCTATGGCGGCAGTGGCGGGAACTTCGTCAACGGCGGCACGTATCTCAAGAGCGGCGCGGGCACCACGCGCATCACCGGCCACGCGTTCGACAATACGGGCGTGGTGAACGTGCAGGCCGGCCGGCTGGAGTTGCTGGGCGGGGTCACGCAGATCGCGGGTTCCATGCTGACCGGTGGCACGTGGCATGTCGGGGCGAACAGCGCCATCGTGGTGGCGGGTGCCCCGATCGTGACGGTCAACGGCGGCAGTGTCTGGATGGAAGGTGGAGGCTCCTCGTTTGCGCCGATCGACGGTCTGGCGGACAACCGCGGCACGTTCAGGATCACCGGCGGGCGCAATTTCACGACGATGGGCAACCTGGTCAATTCGGGGCAGATCTTCGTCGGGGCAGGAAGCTCACTTCAGGTGCTGGGGCAACTGGAGTCGGACGGGGCCATCGGTGGAGGCGGCCGTATCAGCGTCTCGAACATGCGTGCGCGTGGACGAATCGCGCCTGGGGCCTCACCCGGTGAGCTGACGATCCAAGGGGATCTCGCCCTCGAGGACGGTGCGGCCCTCGAGAGCGAGATCGCCGGTCTGGCCGCGGGCACTGAATACGATGTCTTGCGTGTGACCGGCGCCCTGTCGCTGGACGGCACGCTGGACGTGAAGCTTCTGTCGAGCTTTGCCGGCCTCGCCAGTGGCACGTTCGCGTTCATTTCGGCCGAGTCGGTGCTGGGCACGTTCGATGGGATTGCCGACGGCGACCGTGTCTTCACGGCCGACGGCAGTGGCTCGTTCCTCATCGATTACACCTCGGATGCCGTCTATCTGAGCGACTACACGGCCACCGCAGCCGTGCCGGAGCCCGGCACCTGGGGCCTGCTGATCACGGGTCTGGGGATGATGGCGGGTCTGGTACGCCGGCGCCGGCGCTGATATCGTCCCGCACGATTGCCGATCGATCGCAACACCAGGGAGAAAGCGAGATGGACATGCACGCGGGCGCCATGCAGCAGCCCAAACCGAGCGGTCTGGGCGGGTACCGGCTGCTCGATCCACGCCACAAGTACAACCTGGCCTTCTGCACGTCCGAAGAGATCGAGATCGCCGAGCACTTCCGGGCCTTCGTCGACCGGGAACTGATGCCGTACCGGCACGATCTGGAAGGCGGGTGGCATCGCGACGAGAAGCTCGCCAAACAGACACTCCATCGCCTCTACGCGAAGCTCGTGGAGTTCGGCGTCACCAAGGCGATCCTTCCGACCAGGTTCGGTGGCCTCGGCTACCGGCCCGTGGTCCGTCAGATGATCAACGAGGAACTGTCGCGGGCCGACATCGGGTTGGCCACGAAGGTCGGCAAGCTCCATTGGGCGGTGTCCGTGATGCTCGCGGCGGGACGTGACGATCTCATCGAGGAGTTCGCGCCACGTATCGCCGGGGACGAAGTGTGGACCGCCTGCTTCGCCATCACGGAGCCGGCGGGCGGGGCCAACGTCGAGGATCCGGCGCTCGAATACAGGACCATGAAGGTGATGGCCAGACTCGACGGTGACCACTACGTGATCAACGGGCACAAGCTGTGGCCCGGTCCGGCGGGCGAGGCCGAGAATTTTCGCAGCGAGTACATGAACGGCCATCTCGGCTACTGGGTCTGCGCCATCACGGACAAGGCGGGCGGGGACGAGAACGTGGGCATCTTCTACGTACCGCCCGATGCGCCCGGACTGTCGTTCTCCAAGCCGTACCAGAAGATGGGCTTCAGCTTCACCGAAGCCAATACGGACATCTGGTTCAACGATGTGCGGATTCCCAAGCGGTACCGCATCGATACCCAGCCCGGCCAGGGCTCCAAGCTCATCAAGGGCTACGTGATCGGGCTCGGGAGGCTCGCGGGTGCGGCGCGTCTCACGGGCTTGTCCGAAGCAGTGCTGGAGATCGTGCTCGACTGGACGAACAACCGCATGATCGCCGGCAAGCCGATGCGGGAACGCTCGCTGTTCGCCGGCACGATCGCCGAGATGTTCCGCGCCATCGAGATCTCGCGGCAGTACTACCTGAGCTGCACCTACCAGGTCATGCACCCGGAGGTCTACGGTTACCCGTGGGAGGCGCACATGAAGGCCAAGTTCTCGTCTGCGCGTTCGTTCGCGGGCGATGCGGCCGAGATGGTCACGAACCGCGGCATGCAGCTCATGGGCTCGGCGGGCTATGCCTACGAGAGCCACATCGAGAAGTACATGCGCGATTACAAGATCGTGCAGATGTGGCTGGGCGGAGCGGAGCGCGACCGTCTCGACATCGCGCAGGGTCTGTACGGTCCGTTCAAATGGGGCGGGGACGTCTGACCCGCGCAGGATCCCACGCGCTGCGGCCTCCTTCGGGAGGCCGTTTTCGTTGCGGGCGGCGATCCCTGAGCGGTCCGGCCAGCCGACCCCCGGGGGTGGCCCGCGAAAGCCGGCGTTGCCACGGCCCGTTCAGGGCGCGAGCCACTGCTCCAGTGCGTGACCGAGGACGACCATCCGGCAGACCTGCATGGGGTCTTCCACGTAGTTCCTGATCGTGGCGACGGCCAGCGGCGGGAAGTCGAGCCTGGCGGGACGAAGGTGGGCCATGCGCGCGCCCTCGGCAAGCGCGAGCCCCGCCAGGCGGGCGCTCGCGGCCTGAATCTCCCCGCGGGACTGCAGGGGCGTGAACGCGCTGCAGACCAGCGCAAGGAGCGCGGGCCAGTGCGCGAGATGGCGCCACAGGGTTGCAACCGCTGAATCCTCGCCCGGTGCGCCGAAGGAATTCACGTGCCTCACCATCTCCCCAGACGTCGTCGGCGATCGCCTCTCTCGCGGCCAGCGGTCGCAACGGAGGCCACTTCGGCGATGGCGGCGGAGCCGCCGCGGGCGCCGAACGCGTCTGTGCTGGTGCGCTCATCAGGGCGGCCAGCGCCATCAGGTTCATTCCGTTCGACCGGTTGTACGCTGCCAGGATTGTGCGGATCGCCTGCACGTCCTCCCCATCCAAGCCGATGCAGGAAAGCTGGACGGGGACGAGAGGTTCGGGCCGGGGCAGCAGTGCGTCGCTCAGCGCGCGTGTCAGCGCTGCTTCAGGCAAACCGGACAGGAAGAGGGGCTTCGTCGCCGCCCACACGCGCGGAAGGCTGTCGTCCATGCCGGCAAGCCCCCGCCAGATGGACGTGACCAACGGGAGGCTCATCGTCTCGCGGATGTCCGCAAAGATCGCGGCGGCCTCCCCGGTGGCCTTCGCTTCGTCGAGTGCGGTCACGGGGTCGTACGAGAAGTCGGCAGGCATGCGGGCTCCGGAAGGAGGATAGGGGCGACGAAATCCTGGGCGTGCGCTTGCCCGGCGGGAGCGATGCAGCTGGGGAATCGCAGCGCGGAACGAGCATACGTTCTGTCGGTGCGGCGTCTCTCACCGCGAACCGATCTGATCCCTCAGGAAGCGGAACAAGCGATCATCGTTGCACTGCGCCACGTTGAAGCGAAGGAAGCGAGTGGCCGTCTGACTCAGGCTGAACGCGTTGCCCGGGGCCAGCACGATGTCCTGCGCGAGTGCGGATTGCGAAAGCGCCGCCGCGTCGAAGCCTTCGGGAAGCTGGCACCAGAGGAACATGCCGGCCTGCGGTCTCAGCCAGGGAACGATACCCAGCTTCTCGAGCCGCCGGCTCACGTCGAACATGGCGTGGGACAGGCGCTGCCGCAGCGTTTCCAGGTGCTTGCGATACCCGCCATCCTGCAGCGTGCTCAGCACGAGCTGCGCGGCGAACTGGCCGCCGCCGAAACAGGTGGCGATCTTGAGGTCCGTGAGGCCCTCGATCCAGTCGGAGCGCGCGGCGATGTAGCCGACGCGTGCGGACGCCGACAGCGTCTTGGAGAAACTTCCGATGTGAACGACGCGCTCCAGGCCGTCCAGCGCGGCGAGCCGGGGTGACGGCACGTGCTCGAAATCCGCGAAGATGTCGTCCTCGACGATGGTGAGGTCCGCGTCGTGCGCGAGCTTGAGCAGCCGGTGAGCAGTGACGGGCGACAGCGTGGCGCCCGTGGGGTTGTGGATGGCTGAATTGGTGATGTACAGGAGGGGTCGATGCTCGGCGAGTGCGGCCGCGAACTTTTCCACGTCGGGGCCGGAGGCGGTGCAGGGCACGCCCACGATCCGCGCTCGGTGTGCCCGCAGCAGTGCCTGGAAATTGAAGTAGCACGGGTCGTCGACCAGGACCGCGTCACCGGGTTCGATGAGCAGACGGCACAGCAGATCGATGGCCTGGGTGCCCGACTCTGTGAGCATGATCTGATCGGGCGGCACGCCGATGCCGCGGTCCGCGAGGCGGCGCGAGAGCAGCTGCCGCAGGCCCGGCAGACCGAGCGGCGTGCCGTAGTCGGCCAGAGCGGAATCCTCCGCACGCGCGAGCGTTCGCAACGCGCGACGCAACCACGCCTGGGGCAGCCACGAGGCCGGCAACCATCCGCAACCCGGCTTCAGCACGGAATCCCCGGTTTCCAGGGACTGGCGCGATACCCAGAAGGGATCGATGGCGCGGTCAAGCCGGGGCCCGATCTCGGCGACCGACATGGGGGTCGGCTTGGCGGCCACGTAGAAGGCGGAGCCGGGGCGGGAAGTGATGGCGCCTTCGGCGACCAGGCGCTCGTACGCCTCCACGACCGTCGACGTCGACACCTGCATGGACGCCGCCAGGGCGCGAATGGACGGCAGCTTGTCTCCGTGCAGGAGATTGCGGGTGGCGATGCGCTGGCGGATGGCCGACATCACCGCCACCGTCCGCGCGGGTTCCCGGCCGGGTCTTCTGGTGCGAGCATCCATCCGTATGGGTCCTGTATCCATAACAGTTCGATGAAACCGTACGCGAGTGTAACTGGCGGTGCCTCGCCAGAAAACGGATAAATGCCCATCGACAGGAGGATGCGATGGGGCGGGATACGAGCGGGTGGCTGAGCGGGCTGGCAGGGGTGGTGATCTTCAGCGGGTCGTTGCCCGCGACCCGGGTGGCCGTGATGGACTTCGAACCGGTGTTCCTGACGGCCGCGCGAGCCGTCATCGCGGGACTGCTCGCGGCGGGTCTGTTGGCGATGGGACATCGGACGAGGCCGGACCGCCAGGATCTGTTGCCGTTGGCGCTGGTCGCGATGGGTGTCGTGGTGGGCTTCCCGCTTCTCACGGCCCTGGCGCTTCAACGCGTGACGTCTGCGCACTCCATCGTGTTCATCGGCGTGCTGCCCTTGGTGACCGCACTCTTTGGCGTGCTCCGGGCCGGCGAGCGGCCTCGCCCTGCGTTCTGGCTCTTCTCGATCTTGGGCGCCACGGCGGTGGGAGGATTCGCCTTGGCGCAGGGGTTGTCGGCATCGGTCACCGGCGATCTGTTGATGCTGGCGGCCGTTGTCGTGTGCGGACTCGGCTACGCGGAAGGTGCGCAGCTGTCCCGCAAGCTGGGCGGATGGCAGGTGATCTCGTGGGCCCTCGTGCTGGCGATGCCCGTGATGATTCCGCTCATGCTGCTCCGGATGCCGGATTCGCTGGCAGCGGTGGATACGCCCGCGTGGATCGGACTGGGCTACGTCTCGCTGTTCAGCATGCTGATCGGCTTCGTCTTCTGGTACAGGGGACTTTCGCTGGGGGGGATCGCCGCTGTCGGGCAACTGCAGTTGCTGCAGCCGTTCTTCGGACTCGCGCTTGCGGCCTCGCTGCTGAACGAACAGGTGTCGGCGCTCATGCTGGCCGCCACGCTGATCGTGGTGGCCTGCGTGGCAGGTGCACGAAGGTTCGCGCGGTAAGTCGCGAGCCGGTCGGTCCCCGAGGTCAGGGCCTGGCGGGCCGTTCCATCTGGCATTTCACGGGCGGGATGTTGTCCTTGGCTTCGATGATCGCGTCGGTCTTCCAGCCGTAGCCCGTGCCTTCGGCATCGTGCTTCACGCCCGGACTGCCTGCTTTGGCAAAGCTCATCAGGTAGATCGGACCGATCATCTGATGGTCGTCCGCGCGCATCCACGACCGGCCCGTCGGACCCATGTATTCCATGCCTTCCAGCGCATAGGCGACCTTGAGCGGGTCGTCGCTGCCGGTCTTCGTGACGGCGGCGGCAAGCATGTCCATGACGCGGTAAGCCGGGATGTATGCCATGTCGGAGACCGCCGTGTACCGTGACCGCGACTGCACGAGACGGGGCTCCCACGTGCCGTCGGCGGCGTTGATGTGCCATCCATGCGTGGTCTTCATGCGGTCGGCGCCCGACGCACCGATGGCGGCGGGCGATCCGAAGAACGCGCCGAGCAACGTGTAGTACGTCGCGTCGAGTCCGGCGTCCTTGCTCGCCTTGATGAGCAGCGACAGATCGTTGCCCCAGTTGCCCGAGATCACGCTGTCGGCGCCGGAGGCCCGGATCTTCGACACGTACGGGGCGAAGTCCTTCACCTTGCCCAGCGGATGCAGATCGTCGCCGACGATCTGGATGTCCGGGCGCTTGGCCGCGAGCATCTCTCGCGCGGACCGGCTCACGGCCTGGCCGTAGGCGTAGTCCTGATTGATCAGATAGACGCGGCGACTGGACCGCTGCTTCGCGAGCACGTCGGTGAGGGCACTCAGTTGCATGTCGGCGTGCGTTTCGAAGCGGAAGTGCCAGAAATTGCACTTGGCTTCGGTCAGCGCAGGATCCAGCGCGTTGAAGTTCAGCAGGACGGCCCGGCGGTCCGGACGCCGGCTGTTGTTCTTGGCGATGGCTTCGCTCAACGCGTGCGCGACGCTGGACACGGTCGTGAGCACATAGCGGATGTCCTGATCCAGCGCCTGATTCAGCATGATCAGGGATTCCTGCGGGTTGTTCTTGTTGTCGAAGGGGACGATCTCCAGCATCCGTCCTCCCAGGACGCCGCCTCTTGCATTGACCAGATCGGCCGCCGCGCGCAGCGACTTCAACTGTTCGTCGCCCTGGATCGCGAAGGTTCCGCTGATTCCGTTGATGAAGGCGAGACGAAGGGGCTCGGCCGCAAAGGCATCGAGACACAGCGAGGCGAACCAAAGAAACAGGCTGAATCGAAGCTTCACGAAGGATTCCCCTACCGGGAGTGCGACTCGGCGGAGTATAGGGGTGTGTCTGCCCGTGTGATGCGGAACAAGTGACAGGGCGCCCGCATGTCCGGGCGGTCGCCACAAGGGAGGCGGGGTCGGCGAGGGAGCCATACAACCCTTGGCGGAAGGGATACCTGCACGCAGTGGGGCGCCGATCAGTGCGGAATGGAACCGGACAGAGTCACGGATGTGTCAATAATGGCGGTGTCAAACGAAGAAATGAGAAAATTGCGACCGGTTCTATCAAGTTGCAGCGCGATCCATCCGTAGCACACTTCCTGTAACAAAGCTGCAAGAAAAACGCCCGACACGCGGCACGCCAAGGGAAGAACCATGAAGAACAACCAGCCAGTCACGCAGCGCGAGTATGTCCTCAAGGATGGCGTCGCCATCATCTCGAAGACGGATGCAAAAGGTCGGATCACCTGGGTGAACCAGGACTTCATCGAATCCAGCGGGTTCCACGAGACCGAACTCCTCGGCAAGGCACACAACATCGTCCGGCATCCTGACATGCCCGAGGAGGCGTTTCGGGACCTCTGGGCCACCATCAAGTCGGGCCGTCCCTGGAGCGCGATGGTGAAGAACCGGCGCAAGGATGGCGATCACTATTGGGTGAGAGCCAGCGTGACGCCGCAGGACGATGGCGGTTACATGTCGGTGCGTCAGCGGCCATCCCGTGACGATATCGATACCGCGGAAACGCTCTATCGGGAGATGCGCACAGGCAGGTGTGCTGTACGCCTGACCGGAGGGCGTCTCCTGAAGGCCGGGTTGCTGGGGAGAGTTGGACAACGCCTGGACGATCTGACGATCGCTTCACGCCTGTGGGGCATGGCGGGCCTGGCACTGCTGAGCATCCTCGGTGTCGGCCTGGAGTCCTGGCGCATCTCGGGGCGCGCCGATGCCAGTCCCACGGCCCTCTGGGCGATCATGGTGGTGGGGAGTCTGGCCATTTGTGCGATCACCATGTGGCTGAGCCGGACCGTTGTTGGCCAGCTGCATGCGATCACCGAGGCCACCCGGACATGGCCAGGGTGATCTCACTCGACGATTGCCGCATGCCGGAGCTGACGAGTTTGGCGACCTGATCACGCAACTCACACGTACCCGGGACAATCTCTTCGAGATCATCTATTCGATTGGCCGGAACGCGCACGAGGTGAGCACGGCCGCGGCGCAGCTCAACGAATCCGCAGAACGCGCCGCACGAGCGGTGCAGGACCAGTCGGAGTCCGCGTCCAACATGGCGGCGACCGTGGAGCAGATGTCCACCTCCATCGACCAGGTGGGCGAACATGCGGGGATCGCCCAGCGCATCTCGGCGGAATCGGGTGAAGTGTCTCGCGAAGGCGGCGCGGTGGTTCACGATGCCGCCAACGAGATGAAACATATTGCCGATGCGGTGAGCAGTTCCGCGAGAACGGTGGAGGAACTGGGCGTTTACTCCAAGGAGATCTCCGTCATCGTGAACGTGATCCGGGATATCGCGGACCAGACCAATCTGCTGGCACTCAACGCCGCCATCGAAGCGGCGCGCGCAGGCGAGCAGGGGCGTGGCTTTGCGGTGGTAGCGGACGAGGTCAGGAAGCTCTCGGAACGCACGGGTGAATCGACGCGGAAGATCGCCGAGATGGTCGGCCGGATCCAGAGCGGGGCGGAGCGAGCGACGGCGGAAATGAACAACAGCGTGGAACGGGTGAGCCGAGGCGTGGAAACGGCCCATCACGCGGGAAGTTCCATGACCCGGATCCAGGACGGATCGGGCAAGGTCGGCCAGGCCGTGGACGACATTGCGCACACGCTCAACGAACAGAGCATCACCATGCAGGAGATCGCGCGCAATGTGGAGAGCATCGCACGCATGTGCGAGGAGAACAGCTCCGTGGCGGTCAATACGGCGCAGTCGGCCTCTCGGCTCTCGAACATGGCGGATGCCCTGAGGAGGGATGCATCGCGATTCAGATTGTGAGCACGAAGAAGCGCTGAGCGGCTTGCCTGGATGCGGATCGATGGCGACGCGGCGGCAGGACGCACGTTCCCGGGTTTCCGACCGGCAATCTGCATGCACGGCGCAGGGGACTTTCCGGAGATGCCTTGCCAAGGCCGTCGTTCGATGGTCGAACGTGATGAGCGGGTCCGGCAGGACCGTCTCTGTCTTGCACCCCTCAGAGCGTGCAACGGAAGGCGCAGCAGCTCGCCGCGCAACGTTCGCAGACCTGGCGGCATAGCGGCACCGTGATCACGATCGCCATCTGCACCCACAACCGGTCGCAGCTCCTCGACAGGACGCTCGGGAGACTCGGTGAGATCGCGGTTCCGAGAAGGCGCGCCTGGGAGGTGCTTGTCGTCGACAACAGGTGCACCGACGACACGGACACGGTGCTCGAACGGCACACGGGCCGTCTTCCGCTGCGCCGTGCCCGCCAGGATCGGCTGGGCTTGTCGAATGCGCGCAACGCGGCGATGGATCACGCCCGGGGCAGTTACATTCTCTGGACCGACGACGACGTGCTGGTGGACGGGAACTGGCTGCAGGCGTACGAAGCCGCGTTCGACCGGCATCCCGACGCGGCAGTGTTCGGAGGGCCGATCGCGCCCTGGTTCCAGTCGGATCCGCCGGTATGGATCGTCGAGAACTGGGACTTGCTCTCTTCGGCTTACGCGGCACGCGATCTCGGTCACACCGCGATTCCATTCAACGCCGGTTCGAACGCGGTTCCCTACGGAGCCAACTTCTGCGTCCGGACCGATGTCCAGAGAATGCATCGTTACGATCCTGCCCTAGGGCGAAACGGGCGTCGTGTGGTGCTGGGAGAGGAGGTGGACGTGGTACGCAGGATCCTGGCTGCGGGCCACGAGGGCTGGTGGGTGCCGGAGGCGGGAGTGCGGCACTGGATTCCGGCTGAACGGCTTTCGAAACGGTATGTCGCGGAGTACTTCCGCGGTCTGGGACGGACCTGTTCCCTGACGGAGCCGTGCGAGGACGCGGCCCGGTGGTTCGGTGTCCCTCGGTGGTGGTACAGAGAACTGCTGGAAAGGGCGCTCAGGTACGCCTGGTGCTGTCCGGGCGGCTGGACGAGAGATCGCGTCCGCGCGCTCTGCGATCTGGAGACCTCGGTGGGGCGGATACTCGCGAAATGGAACACCTGAAAGACGGCATCGGGCAGATGCGCGGAATGCTCGATCGGCTCATTCCTGCAGACCGCGAGTGCTTGCTGCTCGATTTCCCCGATTACGCCAATGTCGGAGACAGCGCGATATGGCTGGGCCAGGTACATCTGCTCAGGAAGCTCGGCCGCCGCATCGCGGCCATCGGCGACATCTCCCGGTATTCGATCGAGACGGTGCTCAGGGACGCGGGGGAACGAGTGGTGCTGCTGAGCGGCGGAGGGAATCTTGGCGACGTGTGGGAAGCGCACCAGGTCTTCAGGGAGAGGGTCGTCGCGATGCTTCCCCGGAACAGGGTGGTTCAGCTGCCCCAGTCGATTCACTTCGCTGACCGGGAACGTGAAGACCGGGCCACCGCCATATTCCGTCAGCACCCGGACTTCCATCTGTTCGCAAGAGACCCCGCCAGTCTCGAGATCGCTCGTCGCATTTCCGGAGACAGGGCCGTCATGGTTCCGGACATGGCTTGCTGTCTTCCGCGGAACGTGCGTGGCGATGCCTCGGCGGCAAGATGGGATGTGGTGGTCGTGAGAAGAACGGACAAGGAGTCCAGGTGCGGTCCGTCAGCGCCCCTGGATGTGCCGGGCGAGAAGGTGCTCGTGACGGACTGGACCAGCGAGGACCGGGGATTCGCGCACAGCCTCTACGCCAGGCTGCAGGGGATCGATTCTTCCAGGCGCCCACGCTTGAAGCCGACGCTCGACCGGCTCGTGCGGGCCTCTGCGAACCGCCTTGCGAGATATCGGTTCGAGCGCGGAATGGCCTTGCTCGAGAGCGGCAGGGCCGTGGTGACGGATCGATTGCATGCCGTGATCCTGAGCTGGCTGCGGGGGGTGCCCGTCTACTATTCAGACAACGCCTACGGAAAGATCGCCAGCTTTGCGAGCGAGTGGCTGAAGGACGATCCGGACGTCACTCAGGTTCCGGACCTGTCCGACGGGATCGCCCGGGCATTGGAAGCGTCGGCGAGTTCCCGGTCCATATGAATTCGTCTGAGCCGGCAGCGGCCTGCGGGTGACAAAGGCTCGGCGGCCTTGCGTGCAAGATCCGCAACGCACAGGGTGGCGGACGCGTCGATCTCGATTCCCTGCAGGAATGCCTTGCCAGGGACCAAGGCATCGAGTTCATGTCTCGTGTCTGGCGCGCTTCCGGAGTCTTTCGCGCAGTGCCGATGTGCAGAAGGGTAGAAGGGCGCAGAACGATGACCCATGCCCCATGCCGAAGACGCCGGCCAAACCCTGAATTGTCGGGGGCTTGGCCGACCTCATCGACAGGACGATGCCTCAAGGTCGTCGCGGGAGGGCGGCGACTGTTGCAGCACCATTCGAACGCGTTCCTCGCATGCCTTGGAGGGTTTGCACGCCTGCCCCAGTTGCAGCGACTGCAGTAGTGCAGCCCCATCCAGCAGGCCGTGGCCGTACTCGTCGTGCCACTTTCCCGCGGAATGGTCGGGGAGTGTCCGCCTCGATGATTCCTTGATGGCACACTTGATTGCACAGACTGAGGGCGCGCCGGAGCGGTGGTTCACGGACCCCGCAATGACTCCAGTGACAAATGGCGCAGCAAACGATACGCCGTCCAGTTGCACATTGCTGTCGCCGAGCGCGATCTCCTTTGCCGGGGCAATGATGTCGGGCTTGCGGCTCAGTTCGTTGGCGATGTCCGGTCTTAGTCCATCGCAGCGTGGACCCCGCAGGTTCTGGTCGAATGGCATCGGCCTGGCACCACGATCGTCGACACCGGATACCACGATGGCAAGGCTTGCGGAGGCCGGACGCGGGACGAGTCGTTGCCCCTGATCAACGGAACACCCTCTGGCATTTCCGAGGGCGACGACGACTGGTATGCCCGAGGCGGCGACTCTGTCGACCATCTGGGCATAGCTGCTCCTGCCGTCATCGTCGATGCACCCGGCCACGCTCATGTTGACGAGTGAAATGTCTTTGCGCCGGTCAAGGACGGCCTCCAGGGACCGGAAGATGGCGGGCACATCGCAATCGCTCGCGGTGCATGCACGCAGGCTCATGATCGAAGTGCCGGGACTTACCCCTGGGTGGCGTGACTTGGACGAGTCCATGTGGCCGGCCAGGATGGCTGCTACGGCAGTACCGTGTGCGCAGTCGCTGTCGTTGCAAGGACAAATGGGTCCCGGTACCCAGGGGCTGTTCTCGGACATGGCATCGAGGGATTCCTTCACCCAGGTGTTGGCGAGGCAGCCTTCAGCCGTGGGGACCGAGGCATTGCCGGATCGCACAGCAGCGCGGTTGGTCGGCTGCCCCGCGACTGCAGTGTCTATGACCGCGACGGACATGCCTTTGGTGTAGGGGGATGGCGCGGGATTCCAGCGTATCGTCTGCATCGCCTTGGCGAGCATGGGACGCATGGGTTCGGCCCATTCGATCATTGCAACGCGATGGTCCCGGGCGATTCGTGCAAGCAGATCGACGTAAGGAGTGACGGCCTCGAGGACGATCAACGGGACGTAGCGCGCGATGTAGATCGACCTGGGCCGGGCGTCCCATTCTTCGAGCATCCTCCTGATCTCCTGCTCCGGCTGACACGTGTTCAGAGCGATGATCAGATCGATATGCTCGACGTCAGCTTCCGCCCCTTTGCTCTTTCTCAGTTCGAATTGAAGCCTCTCCAGATTCTCCAGAAAGTCGTCGACACGATTCCCGTTCCGGTCTCTCAGCCAAAGGTAGTTCCCCAGCGGGCCTTCTCTCCGGTCAACGACACTCGGAGGAAGACGCCATTCCCAGGGAACCAGACACTGGTTGGGCTCACCTGACGAAGGTACGCTCCACTGCAACAGAAGCACCGCCATGGCAATGAACCACCAGGGAGATCCCCTGTCCCGATGGAACAAGGGTCGCCGGCCTCGCGACCGTGACGTCGCATCGAACGAGGACATCCGAATCTCCTTTGATGAAGCAGTCGGAATGCGGTGGTAGCCCAGATCGTGTCTGGCTACTGTCCTTTGATTGCTCTTCTTGCGAATCTTCGCATGAAGTACCGGCTGCAGAACGGATCCTCAGGCAAGACGCAAGACCGGACCCCGCCCTGTCTCTGGACCCCGCCCTGTCGCGCAATGCACGCGTGAAGCGCGGGCAAGCCAGACCGGCCCCCTAGCTGCGATACCGTGCCAGGAGCAGAGGGGCGATTCGCGCCGACAACAATGCGCTGAGCACTGCGGCGAACCACGCCGGCTCCGTCACATCCTTCTTGACGAGCCACCAGAAGTGAACGACGCCCAACGTCGCAATCACGTAAACCGTGCGGTGCAGCGCCTGCCATCGTCGGGCACCGAGCCGCTTCACCATGGCATTGGTGGAAGTCGCGGCCAGCGGTATGAGCAGCACGAAGGCGGTGAAGCCCACCGTGATGAACGGCCGTTTGGCGATGTCCTTCAGCATCGCCGCCCAGTCGAAGAACTGGTCCAGCCATAGGTAGGTCGTGAAGTGCAGGCAGGCGTAGAAGAACGCGAACAGCCCGAGCATGCGGCGCAACCGGAGCAGCCAGGGCATCGACAGCAGGCGCCGTGCTGGCGTGACCGTCAGCGTGATGAGCAGGAAGGCGAGTGTCCACCAGCCCGTCGCGCGGGTGATGTGTTCGATCGGATTGGCGCCCAGGCTGTCGGAGGAGGCAAGCCAGCCGAGCCGGCCGAGAGGCATAAGACACAGCGCGAACACGGCGGCCTTGATCCAGCCGACGGCGGACTTTCCGGGAGACGAGGGCATTGCGATGCGGTTCAGGCGGCGGCCCGTCGGCCGCCGGGAGGTTCCGGTCGATCTTCAGAAGTACTTCTTGAGATCCATACCCGAGTACAGCGAGGCGACCTGTTCGGCGTATCCGTTGAACATCAGCGTGTCGCGTTTTCCGAACTCGCCGATGCGCCGCTCGCGGCTCTGACTCCAACGGGGATGGTCGACGTTTGGATTCACGTTGGAGTAGAACCCGTACTCGTTCGGCGCCGCCTTGTTCCAGGCCGTCCGCGGCTCTTCCGCCGTGAAGCGGATGCGCACGATGGACTTGGCGCTCTTGAATCCGTATTTCCAGGGCACCACGATGCGCACCGGTGCGCCGTTCTGATTGGGCAGCACGTCGCCGTAGAGGCCCAGGCACAGGATGGCGAGCGGATGCATGGCTTCGTCGATCCGCAACCCCTCCATATAGGGCCAGGCGAGCACGGCCCGGTTCTGCCCCGGCATCTGTGCGGGGTCCAGCAGCGTGGTGAACTCCACGTACTTCGCTTTCGACGAAGGTGCAGCACGCTTCAACAGTTCAGCCAACGGGTAGCCCACCCACGGGATCACCATCGACCAGCCTTCGACGCAGCGCATCCGGTAGATGCGCTCTTCCAGCGCCGCCAGCTTGAGCAGTTCGTCCACGTCCCAACGCCGGGGCTTGCCGCATTCGCCGTCCACCGTCACGGTCCAGGGGCGGGTCTTGAGACTGCCCGCGCGCTCGGCGGGGTCGTCCTTGCCCGTGCCGAACTCGTAGAAGTTGTTGTAGGTGGTGACGTCCTTGTGGGCGGTGGGCTTCTCGGCGGTGCTGAAGGGGCTCCTGCCGACGTTCTGCAAGGCGGCGTGCGCACGAGGAGAAACGCCCATCAGGGACAGTCCGGCTGCGGCCCCGAGCAGCCCTGCATCGCGAAGAAAGCTGCGGCGGCTGTCGAAAAGAGCGCGAGGGGTGATCTCGGAGGGCGGGATCATGGGGATCTGCGGGTAGGGCATCGGTACTCCTGAGGGCCAGCTGCGCGGCTCGTCCCCGTCCCGGGGACGGTCGCACGGGGCGTTCGTCGTCGAATGGAGAATTGTACGAATCGGGCCGGGGAATGGATGCACCGAAAGGCCACACAAGCCGCCATTGCGTGGACTCCCTCCATGGAGCGATCGCTGCGTCAGGATTCGCCGGGCAGGCGAAGTCCAGGGAACGTCTTGATCAAGGCGACGTCGTCTTCCTTCCCCAGGCCGGCGGCCGATGCCCTTTGCGAACATCTCATAGGCGGCCGAAGTCATCGGCAGCGGGAAGTTAGATGACTTGGCCGTTTCCATCACGAGGCTGATGTCCTTGAGCGGAACTTCCAGTGCCGTCCTGGCTTTGTAGTCGCCGGCCAGGACGCGCGGGATGCGCTCCTGGAAGATCCATGAGTTCCCGGCGCCATGCGTCACGACGTCGTAAAGCACGTTCGGATCGACGTTCTCGCGCAGCCCCAGGGCCATCGCCTCTGCGGATACGGCCATGTGGCAGCACACCAGCAGCTGGTGGAGGACCTTCATCTTGGAGCCCAGCCCAGGTTCCGGACCGAACTTGTAGATCTTGGACGAGAAGGCCTTCAGAACGTCTTCGCACTGGAGGTAGGCTTCTTCCGGACCGGACGTCAGCAGCGCCAGTGTGCCGTTCATGGCGCCGGAAATACCTCCCGTGACCGGAGAGTCGATGAGCCGGAGGCCCAGCCCCGCGAGGCGATCCCCTGCGCGAGCCGTGAAAGCGGGCGCGACCGTGGATGAACTGACGACCACGGATCCCGGGGCGAGGTTCGGGGCCGCACCGGATTCGCCGAAGAGCACCTCGTCGATCTGGGCGCTGTCGACGACGAGCAGGATCACCACGGAGCACTCCCTGGCCAGGGCCGCCGGCGTGGAATGGCCGATTCCCCCGTGTCCGATGAACTCGTCGAGCGCCGTCTGACGCACATCGCAGCCATGGGTCCGAAAACCTGCGCGCAGAAGATTCCTGGCGACACCCATGCCCATGGCACCCAGGCCGATCACGCCGACGTTCTTCATCGTTGTTCTCCCATCGAAGTTGCGCATGCCGCAACGCAGGCAAGGTACCGACTAATGTACGCGGATCGCGATACAGTCGGAAACCGGGAAGGGCTCCGCGGCGTGCGATGCGAGGAACTGGCGTCGGCTCGTCCCCAGATCCGGCTTGGGGTGTCGGTGGATGCGTGCGGAGCCGCGTGCCGTCTGACATCTTCGGTGCATCAAGCGCAGTCGTAGAACGAACATCGAACTCCAGGGAGAGCACGCGATGAGCACAGTCCTGTGGGCCAACGTACTCGCCGCCGGCGAGGTCAAGTCCGATCAAGGCGATTGTTTCGCGCTGTACAAACATGCGGCAAAGCTCGATTCCATCGCCACATCGCTCGGCCTGCCATCTTTCGTGGGGATCTGCGACACGACGGATCAGCGGTTCAATCTCGAAGACAAGGATCTGCCCGCGGGCATGACTTCGACGGACGAACTCATGGCAGCAGAGGGCGTGTGGATGCCGATCAAGGAGGCAGTCAATTACCTGCAGGCATTGCGTGACCATGTCGTGCAGAAGAACGTCCGGTTCGGGTTGCTGAGCAATCAGCAATCCGAGGTGGTGAAGGAACTGGACGAGGTGATCGTCTTCGTCAATCGGGAGGCGCCCTCCGCGCAGAAGTTCAACTTCTCGGTGGTGATGTAACTGGAGGGGGCGGGCGCAACCGGCCTATCCGGGTCTCTTCCCTGTGCAGTTTTGCCGTGCCTTGGAGGATGGGCGGCGGTAGACTTCCCGCAACAAAGGCCGGACCGGGCTTCGCGGCATGCGAGGCTGCCCGGGGAACCATGGCCGGGGAGACCTCTCATGAAACGCAGCCCATTGCGCTTTCCCGGGTGCGCGCGCCGGCTTGCCGTGGCCGTGTCGCTGGTTCTTCTTGTTCCGGCAGCCCCGGCAGATGTTCTCTACTGGGATCCCCAGGGGAGCGAGGCCGGGACAGGCGGAGCAGGCACCTGGGATGCGGTTTCTTCGCTCTGGGCTCGGACGCCGGCGGGCATTCCACCCTTCCCCGATCCGCTGTTCAAGGGCTCCGTGTGGGTCGATGGCCCGAATTCCGCCGCCACATTCGGCGGGATCGCGGGCGTCGTCGCCGTCGAGGGCACGCGGTCCCTGAACGAGATCTTCTTCGAGAGTACCGGTTACACGCTCACGGGCGGCGGTCTCGGGTTCGTGGACGGAATCAGCCGGTCGGGCGGGGGCACGATCCGGCTCGCCGAGGGCGTGTCGGCCAAGATCGGGTCGAGTCTCGATACTCCCGCGTCAACAGGTACGCCGGAAGGAACGATTCGAGTGACGGGGGGCGGCACCCTCTCGCTGTCGCTGCCCGCCAGGTTCGAAGGCGATATCGTGGCGGACCGGGCCGTGCTGCGTGCGGGAAATCAGGACGGGCTGCGCGGCACGGCACTCGTGCTGGAGGGCACTACCCGGTTCGAAGCCCCGGGCCTGAGCCGCGTGGGGGTCGGTGCGATCCGCGCGGCGAGCCGGCAGGATCTCGGGGCTGCCTCGCTCGAACTGGACGGTGGCGGCTTGACGTCTCAGCTGTCCACATTCTCCTCGGGACTCGGGGCGCAGAGCCTCAGGGTGGGCGCCAGCGCCAGGACCTCGGTCGAGATCGGCGGCGCCGTTCGCCCCGCGTCGGTTTCCACGCTGTCGTTTCTCGATGTCGTGCTGGGGGATGTCACCGTCGCCAATGCCGAACTGGCGGTCGATCCGTTCATCGCCCCCGTGGAGCCTGCCGTGCAGATCGGCGCAGGCAGTACCCTGACGCTTCGCGACTCTGCGTCGCTCACGTCGTCCGGATGGATCGGCGTGAGCGATGGCGGGCGGATTTCCGTCGAGTCCGGATCCACCTTGCGGGCCAACCGCGCGCCGGCGGTGGGCGGGGGGACCATAGCGGTGGGGACCGATGGCAACGGGGCGGTCCTGTCGTTGTCTGGTGAAGGCAGCCAGGTGTTCGCCGGGCAGGCGCTTCGCATCGGCAGCGTCGACGGCGCTTCGGCCCAGGTCTTCGTCGGCGCCGGGACCGAACTCGCGGCACCCGTCCTCGAGTTTCATTCCGCGTCACTGGCCACGTCGGAAGTCAAACTGCAGATCGCGAACCGCGGCACCGCGCGCTTCCGGTCGGTGGACACGTCCCAGGCGTTCGGCCACGCGGGTGCCATCAACATGTTTGGCGGCACGCTGATCCTCGGTGATGAAACCATCGCACCGGTCGCCGGCGCCGGAACCTCCTCGTTCTCCGGTCTGCTTACGGGTACAGGCGGCCTCGTGCGCAAGATCGGCGGCGGCACTTTGAGCCTCTTCGATCAAAGGGGGCTCTTTCCCGGACGGGTGCAGGTGGAAGACGGGGAACTGATCGTTGCTCCGCGAACACTGGCGCGAGCGACGCTGGCGGTCTCCGGCCGTGGAAAGGTGAGTTTTCCCTATCCGGGGGCGGCGGTTGCGGTGGGTGCGCTCGACGGGACCTTCGACCTTGCCGCGCCAGGTTCGGCCGTCGTGCTCGAAGGGGATGGAGACGGCGTGTGGAAGGGTAGCTTCACGAGCGGGCTGGTCAGACTTCTGAAGGAGGCAGGGGCGGGTGTGCAGACGTTGGAGGGCACGGCCGATGGCACGAAGATGAAACTCGGCAGCCTGGAAGTGAAGAGCGCGGGCGTGCGGCTGATCAGGGGCGAGTTCGATGCCAAGGTGCCGTCGGGCACCTCCTCGTTCTCCGTGACGGGTGCCGGGCATTTCATCGACATCGCGGAAGGAGCGCGCGTCTCCGACCTTGGCAGTGCCGTGGTGAATATGGGGGCGCTGCTCAATGTCAGAGGCTCCGGCACCCGTGTGGCGGGCGATCGGCTGACGCTGACCGGTCCGGACGTGATCGCCAAGTTCGCGGACGGAGCGGCGAGCGAGTTCACCGACGGAATCACCCTGGGCTCCGGTGGCGAACTGCAGGTGGACCGGGCGACGCTCGTCACGGGTGATTCGTTATCCATTCACGCGCTTGCCAGGGTCGACCTCTCGGATCCCGAGGCACTTCCCGGGCAGGACGTCTTCTCGGCCCCGGTGGCATGGACGATCCGGCTGCGCCCGTTCGTACCCGTTTCGAGGGCGCTCCAGCTGACTGGCGAGGTGAACGACGGCTCCTCCGGAGCGGGAAGTGTCGCGTTCACGGGTGACGATTCCTACGTGAAACTCGATGGCGCGGCGCACACCGGACGGACGATCGTCAGTGGAAGAGGCGCAGTCATGGAAGTGCTCCGGAATCCTGCCTCGCGCCAACTCGTCGCGATGAACGGCGGCACGGTCCAGTTCGCGTCTGTGGCCTACTCGGCACACGAGGGGGAGTCCTTCCATACCGACGCGACCGGCACCGTTCGGTGGGACGGCATGCAATTGTCGGGTGGCACGCTGTATGGTCGGGGGCACCGGGTGGACGATTCCGCCGCCTCGTGGCAGGGCACGGTGGTCGCGGAGGGCGCACGCGTGATCTCGACTGCGGGGTTGCTGTGGCAGAACGGGACACTCGCAGGAACACTGGACGCCGGTGGCGGAACGACCGAGCTCAGGTCGCTCACGATCCAGCGCGGCGGCGACGCCATACTGAGAGGAGAGAGCCAGCTGTCGAGTGTTCGCCTGAACGGAGCGATGCATCTGACAACAGGGGCCATGACGACTTTGCGCACGCCCGTCGTACTGGCTGGCGGTGCCTACCTGGAGGTGGCGAGGGGCGCGCAGGTGTCAGGTGACTTCATCGAGTTGTCGGATGGTTCCCTCGTCAACCACGGCATTGTCGAATCGGCGGTGATTGTCGGACGCGGCGGCCGCGCCGGCGGCACCGGAACGTTCGACTTCGTCTCGATCAGCGGAGGTACGTTCGCGCCGGGCAGCTCTCCCGGTCGGGCCGAGACGGGCGATGCGCGGCTCGGTGCCGGCGGCGCCTACGAGGTCGAGATCAACGACGCGGCAGGTCTCGCTGGAGCGGGTTTCGACCTGTGGTCCGTGAACGGGACCGCGTATTTCGATATTCGGCCGGGCGACGCTCCCTTCGTCCTTGAACTCGTGACGCTTTCTCCCGACGATGTGCCGGGAATCCTGGCGCACTTCGATGCCTCGAAAGCGTGGCGCTGGACCGTCTTCGAAGCGGATGCATTACAGGATTTCGACGATGGGGACGTGGTGCTCGACACGTCGCGCTTCGCTGCGCCGGGGTTCGGCACGTTCGGCCTCGAGCACAAGTTGACCGACGGACGGGAAACGCTGTCGATCGTGTACGCACCGGTGCCCGAGCCGTCCACGGACCTCCTGGTAGGCGGCGGTCTGCTGATGCTCGCGGCAATGCGGCGGGTGAGGCGGCCGGTCCAGGCAAACGTCGCAAGGGCCGGAGTCACGCCCTCGCAATGCGTGGCGGGATGTTCAGGTCTTGCGTCCTGCCTTTCCAGGACAGTCTGCAAGAGTGAACACCCCGCATCCCCGAACCTCCAGGCTCTGCAGAGGCAAAAGGCAAGACCTGACCCTGATTCTTGCTGATTCGGGGGGCCGTCAGTCCAGGTAGACGGTATCTCCGGCGCGCACCGCCCCCGGCTGTGAGATGAGTCCGTAGGCACCGACGTTCTGGTCCGCCTTGGCAACGATGGTCCGGAGAATCGACGTGTCGGGGCCGAAGTCCGGTTGGGCGCGTGTGACGGCGCCGCAGCGCGGAGTGCCGCCCACGCAGTCGATGGTCAGGTCGCCGATCACGATCTTCCTGCCCACCCACTCCTGTTCGGCCAGCCCGGTGATCGAGGGATCCGTCTCGATCACCAGGTTCGGGCGGAAGCGCCTGCGATCCCAGTTGCCATTGCCGTTCAGGGACTGGAGGTGGCTCAGCGTCGCCGTGGTCACCACGTGCATGGGCACCACGAGGAAGAAGGTGCCTGGTACGGAGACGTGATCGACCAGGATGGGAGGAATGTGGGTGAAGTCGGGCAGGGGCTCGCCCGGTTCGCGGTCGAAGGTGGCGGAGAGTTCGTCCAGCCACGTACCCTGGGCGGGCTTGTAGCGGCGATAGAACTCGACATCGCTTTCCGGCCGCAGCGGTTCCAGCGTGGACTCGTGGCCCGTGAGAGCGGACAGTCTGGCGTGGACCGAGTTGTCGTCGCTGCGAAGGGTGCTCCCGTCGGGAAACGTCACGCTCACGGTCTTGCCGTCGCCGTTCGCGCGCGCAACGCATTGAAGCAACTGGGGGCGGAACTTGCAGCTCTGGATCTCCTTGCGTTGCGTATCTCGCAACGCCCAGGTGCGATCGCCGGGTACGCCGTTGGCGCCGATGGTGGACGCGTCGAGCTTTTCGCCTGCCATCCCCTTTACCGGATAGCGCCAGATTTCCTTGATTGTTCCCACCTTCTGCACGAAATGTCTCCTTCGAGTCGGATTCGCTTGTACCGGCACCCGGTGTGCAGGTGCCAGTCTCGGACTGCCTTCGTTGGAACTCTGCCGCGAGGTCAGGTGGGCGTCAACAACGAAAGTAACGCTTCCGATGCGTCCAGATGCTCTGGCAATATCGACCCGGGGCACTCGCGACCGCCGCCGAGAAGGATGCTGGCAATTTAGGCAGTCATACCCTGATACGTCCCAGGTTGCACACGAAAACCAAAACGACCACCGGAGGATTCAACGTGAAGTACACACCCCGCTCATCGAGCGCTTTACCCGCCGTTTCGTTCAGCAGCACGTCTCGCCGCGGTTTCCTCAAAGCCTCGGCCGGCGTGGCCGGTGCGATGGCTCTTTCGCAGGCGCCGTTCGCGCGGGCTGCCAGCAAGAGCGGTCCCATCCACGTCGCCAGCATGTTCGATGTCACCGGCGGCCTGAGCATCTACGGGCTGCCGAGATGAACGTATCGCGCATGGCGGTCCAGTCGATCAACGCTTCGGGCGGTGTACTGGGGCGTCAACTCGAATTGCACGAGTACGACACCCAATCCAAGATTGAACTCTATTCGCGCTACGCCCAGGAGATCGGTGCCAACGACGAAATCTGCGCGGTGGTGGGGTGCATCACCGGTGCGTCGCGCGAGGCGGCACGCCCGATCCTGAGCAAGAACAGCAAGCTGTTGTTCTTCCCCAGCGTGGACGAGGGCGGCGAGTGCGACAAGTACACGTTCATGCAGGGCAGCGACTGCCTGCAGATGTCGAGCCCGCTGGTGGACTGGGCCGTCAAGAACGCGGGCAACACCTTCTATGTCGTCGCGGCCGACTACATCTACGGTCATGTGGCCACCGCGTGGACCAAGTCCCTGGTCCAGAAGGCGAAGGGTTCGGTCGTCGGGGTCGAGTTCATTCCCCTGGACGTCTCCGATTTCGGTGCGACCATCCGCAAGATCCAGACGGCCAAGCCCGCCGTCATCATGTCCAATCTGGTCGGCGGCAACCACATGGCCTTCTATCGCCAGTTTGCCGCCGCCGGTCTCAACCGTTCGATCCGCATCGTCTCGCCGTCGTTCGGTCTCGGCAACGAGCAACAGGTGCTCTCGCCGGAGGAAACCAAGGGCATCGTGGTCGCCTATTCGTACTTCGAGACACTGAACAATCCGCAGAACAAGGCGTTCGTGGCGGCGTACAAGAAGGCCTATCCGAATTCGGGACCGCTGATGGATCTGCCCGCGCAGGTGTGGAACGGCTGGCATCAGTGGAAGATGGCCGTGGAGAAGGCCGGCACGACCGACCTCGACAAGGTCGTCGCCGCGCTGGAGACGGGCATCCCGTTCGTCGGGCCGAGCGGCCGGATCGTGATGGATGGCGTCTCGCACCGGAACATCCAGGACATCAATCTGGCCACCGTGAACGACAAGCGCGAATTCCAGATCCTGGAGACGTTCAAGCAGGTGAAGCCGTCGACTCAGGTTGTCGGTGCCGAGTCGTGCGACCTGACGGGCAAGGACAAGAACTCGCATCGCATGATTCTGCCCAAGATGTAAGAGCGGCTGGTCCGGGGTCAGCAGCGTGGATGCCGTCGTCGTCGTCGCCCTCTCGGTACTGACGAGCATCGCCATCCTGTTGCTGACCTCTCTCGGGCTCGCCGTGACGTTCGGGCTCATGCGCATCGTCAACATGGCGCACGGCGAGTTCCTGATGATCGGCGCGTTCACGACAACGCTGCTGGTGCGCGCCGGTGCGCCGATCTGGCTGGGCATCGCCTGCGCGCCGCTGAGCTGCGCCTTGCTGGGGCTGCTGGTGGAACTTCTGTTCATCCGGCCCCTTTACGGGCGGCGCCTGATCGACACCTTGCTCGCGACCTTCGGACTGAGCCTCATCCTTTACCAACTGGCGGTCGACATCTTCGGCAACAGCCCGCCCGGAATCGGCACGCCCGGCGGCTTCGTGGAGATCGGCCGCTATACGGTTTCGTGGTATTCGGTCTTCCTACCGGTGGCGGCGGTGAGCATCCTCGCCGCGTTGTATCTGCTGTTCACGCGCACTCGCTATGGCCTGCTCGCACGCGCGGCCGTACAGAACCCCGGAATGGCGAGCGCGCTCGGCGTCGAGGTGAAGGGGGTCAACCGCCTGACGTTCATGCTCGGCTGCGCTCTCGCCGGACTCGGTGGAGGTTTGCTTTCTCCCATCGTGGCGGTGAGCCCCGGCGTAGGCCAGAGCTACATCGGCCAGGCGTTCATGACCGTGGTGACGGGTGGACCGGCCTTCCTGGTCGGAACGCTCGCGTCGTCCGCCATCCTGGGAGGAGTGGGCAATCTCGTCTCGCAGTTGTTCACCAATCTCTGGGGCCTCAGTGCATTGCTCGTGTTGGCGATCGTCCTGGTCCGCCTGCTGCCCAACGGCATTTCCGGCTCGTGGTCGCGTCAGCTCTGAATCGGTGGGTCCGTGCGCTGCGCGGCAGCCCCTGGGCGGGCATCGTCTGGCCTGCGCTCGCGCTTGCGGTCGTTCTTGCGTTGTCGCCGCTCATGAGCACCAGCTTCCAGCTCAAGTGGACGCTCTGGTTGAGCTTCGCGATCCTGGCGTTGAGCCTGGATTTCCTGTGGGGGGTCGCAGGCATCTTCAGCTTCGGCCAGAACGCGTTCTTCGGGCTGGGCGCGTACGGCTTCGCCGTGGCGGCGATCAATCTGTTCCCCGAAAGCGGTGAGACGCTCTCCGCCCTGTTCATCGGCGCGTCGGTGGCCGCCTCTTCGGCTGTCGTCATCGGCTACGTCACCTTCTATGGCCGGGTGGGCGATGTCTACCTGGCGATCGTCACGCTGTCGGTCACGCTGATCCTGTACATGGTGATGTCCAGCACGGCCGGCCCCGAATACACGATCGGCGCGGCCCAGCTGGGCGGCTTCAACGGCATGCCGTCCGTCCCGGGCGTCGCGCTCGGGGATGGCGAATTGTCGATGCGTGCGCAGTTCCTGTTCGCCGTCACGCTCACCGCGGCGCTGTTCGCCCTGACCGCCGTGCTGGTGCGAGGACGATTCGGACGGATCCTCGCCGGCATTCGCGAGAACGAAGCGCGCATGGAACTGCTGGGCTACGACGTCCGGCGGTACAAGCTCGGGGCCTTCGTCGTGGCGGCCGCCATCGCGGGGCTCGGTGGGGGACTGTTCGCAGCGTGGGGCACGTTCGTCAACCCGGCGGTCTTCAACCTCACGCAGGCCGCCATGGTCGCCATCTGGGTGATGGTCGGCGGGCGCGGAACGCTGTCGGGCGCGCTGGTCGGCGTGGCAGCCGTGCAGTGGATGGCCGATGCAGCAGACAAGATTGTCGCGCAGCAGACGCCGCTAGTGCTGGGCATCGTGATGGTGCTGGTGGTGCTGGTTTTTCCCGGGGGCATCGTGCCGGCGCTGGGTGCGTTGCGCCGGAGAGTGCTTCCCGCGCGGGTACCGGAAGAACGGCCGGACGCACGGGAAACCACGCTGGAGAGACGCGTGGACCCCGGGCTTCCGGTCGACGCAGCGGCTCCCGTTCGAGGCGGACGCCTGGAAGTCGAAGGTGCGTACAAACGCTTCGGCGGCGTGGAAGTATTGCGTGGCGTGGATCTGGAATTCGGCGCACACCCGGTTACGTCGGTGATCGGGCCGAACGGGGCAGGCAAGAGCACCCTGTTCGCTCTGCTGTCCGGAAGGCATCTGCCCAGCCAGGGCCGCATACGGATGAACGGGGCGGATATCACCACCATGCCGTCGTTCCGCCGTGCACGGATGGGCCTGGGCATCAAGCTCCAGGTGCCGAGCATCTTCCCCGGGCTCAGCGTCGCGGACAACGTCGCGCTGGCACTCATGGCACATCCCGGTCCGAGCGATGCTGCTGCCGTCGCGCGAGTGCTGGCGCGCGTGGGCCTCCAGCATCGGGTGCGCGAACGCGCTTCGCAGTTGGCGCATGGCGAACAACAGTGGCTGGAGATCGCGCTGGTGCTCGCGCAGAACCCGAGCGTCATCCTGCTCGACGAACCGGCGGCGGGGATGACCGAGGCCGAGCGGACCCGGACCGTGGAACTCATCCGCGAACTTGCCGTGCAGCACACGCTCGTGGTCGTGGAGCACGACATGGCGTTCATCCGCGCGCTGGAAGCGCCGGTCGTCATGCTGCACCAGGGCAAGGTGTTCAGGACGGGCACCTTCGAAGACATGAATGCCGATGAGCAGGTGAGGGCGGTGTATCTGGGCCGGCGCGATGCTCCTGCACGTTAGCGATCTGCGCGCAGGCTACGGCAGCGTCCCCATACTCCAGGGCGTGGACCTGAGCCTGGAGGCAGGGACCGTGGTGGCGATCCTGGGTCCCAACGGCGTGGGCAAGACGACTCTGGTCAGGGCGCTGGCGGGCTTGCTGCAAGCGACCGGAGGCCGCGTGGAGTTCGACGGACACGACATCACGCGGGCTTCCGCGACGGTGCGGGCGCGCGGCGGTCTCGGTTGTGTCCCACAGGGCCGGGAGATCTTCCCCAAGCTCACCGCGATGGAGAACCTGCTCGTGGGAGCGCACGCCTGCGGCCTGCCCCGGGGCCGGGTGGACGAGGTGCTGGAAGACTTTCCCGGGCTGAGGGTGCATCTGAAAAAGCTCGGCGGAACGTTGAGTGGCGGTGAGCAGCAACTGCTGGCCCTCGCACGCGCACTGGTGTTGCGGCCGAAACTGCTGCTGCTCGACGAACCCTCCGAGGGCGTGCAGCCGTCCATCATCGACCAGATCCAGGACGTGCTGACGCTCGCCCGCACACGCGACCGTCTGGCCGTTCTGCTCGTCGAACAGAATCTTGCCTTCGCAAGCGCCCTGGCGGATCGCGCCCACCTGATGGAACGAGGACGGCTGGTGCGATCGATCGATTCGGAGGTGCTGACGGACGATCGCACGCTCTACGACGCTTTCGTGGGGACCCGCTGATCGCGGCTTCCGGGGCGGCATCGGCGTGTGCGGGGTGCAACCTCGCACCGGGTCAGGCACGGTACCGACGCTGCCGACGGCAAGACAGAAGGTGGCCGCGGGCATAATCCCTCGTCACGCCCAAACCCTCACAGGGAGAAGACCCGCATGGCTGCCTACATCGTCGCGATGATGACGATCACCGACCCGGAAACCTACCGCAAGTACACCGACCGTTCACCCCCCACGGTCGCCCGGCACGGTGGCAAGTTCCTCACGCGCGGCGAGCCCATCACCAGCGTGCTCGGCCAACAGTATCCGGGCCGCATGGTGATCCTGGAGTTCCCTGACCGCGCGCACGCCGAAGCCTGGCTCGAAGACCCGGAGTACAAGGCGATCACGAAATACCGCGATGCCGCGTGCGTGATGCATCGGCTGATGCTGCAGGAGGGCGGGGCGAACACGGCGGATCCGGATCCGAAGCTGTGATGCGTGCATTTGTCGAGCGCTGGGCGGGGGCCTCGCACATCTGGAGCGCCAGCGCGGCAACGACTGCACGCATCGTCCTGGCCGGGGGGAGGCCAATGGTTCCACATAGAATGTCGGCACCTCAAACACTGCGAGCCAGAGCCTGTCGATGACCGAGCAGCCCCCCCGCCCATCCTTCGCTGGATGGCTTTCTGACACCAACGACATCACCCGCACCTTCCTCGCGGCCGGCCGCGTGCCGGGTCTGATCAACATGGCCGGCGGGCTTCCCGAGCCCGCGACGTTTCCTGTCGAGGAGATTGCGGCCATCGCCGCCGACGTCGTCCGCCGTCATCCGCAGGACGTGCTGGGCTACGGACCGGTGGAGGGCCTGCCCGAACTGCGCGATGCTCTGGCGAAGCGCTTCAGTTCGCGCGACCTGCAACTCACCCGCGCCAACGTCCTTGTCACCACGGCCGGCATGCAGGGCCTGGACCTCGTGGGCAAGGTGCTCGTCGAACCGGGTCAGCTGATCGCCTGTCAGTATCCGACCTATCTCGGCGCCATCGACGCCTGGCGGCCGCGCTCGCCCATCTTCCGCAACCTGGTGATCGACGATCCCGCATTGGACGCGGTCGCGGCTCTTCAGGGGGCGCAATTCGCTTACACCGTTCCGAACTTCTCCAACCCCTCAGGACGCCTGGTCGGCGTGGAGGCCAGGCAGGCCCTCGTCGACGCTGCCCACCGGACGGGCACGTGGCTGGTCAAGGACGACCCGTACGGAACCTTGCATTACGACGGCGAACCTCTTCCACGGATGATCGACCTCTCGACGCGAGCACGCCCGGGTTCGCCCTATGCCGGGCCCGTCGTCTACATGGGGACGTTGTCCAAGGAAATCGCGCCGGGCCTGCGGATCGGCTGGGTGATCGCCGCGCCGGAGTTCATCGAGGCTCTCGTCGGGGCCAAACTCGGCGCGGACATGTGCACGAGCGGTTTGACCCAGCGCGTCGCGCTCGCCGCGATCGAAGCCGGCCTCATCGAGAAGATCCAGCCTACCATCGTCCATACCTACCGCAAGCGGCGCGACGCGTTGTGTGCGGCGATGCGCGAGCACGTCTCCGAATGGCTCGATTGGGAGGTGCCGGTCGGCGGCATGTTCGTCTGGGCCACCGGGCGCGACCCCGCGCTCAACACCGATCTCCTGTTGCCTCACGCGATGTCCGCCGGCGTGTGCGTTGCGCCCAGCAGCGTCTTCGACGCCACGGGACTCAATAGGCGGGCGCTGCGGATCAACTTCACCTTGAACGACGAGAACAAGCTGACCGAGGGGGTGAAGCGGCTGCGGCGGGCGTTCCAGGCGATGACTGCGGGGCACCGGTAGCTAGGCGGGAGGTCAAGGCTTCACAACCCGGACTTCACTCCGTGAGTCGCGAAGCGAACCGCTGCTGATGGGCAGTTGAGGGAGGGCGCGATCGCCGAGCGGGAGCCCGGGAGGGTAGGCGGAATGCGTGGTTGCAAGACCTGACCCTGGTCTTGCTGGTTTTTTCACCCATCGCTTGCTCGATGGGTGATGGCGTGTGCTTCAGCCCTTGATCGTCATCTTCTCGTCGTGGTGCCAGCCCTTCAGCCAGGTCCAGACGACCCACGTGCAGACGCGGTCGTCCGAAGTGAGAAAGACCTGGGTTTCCTGCTCCCAGGCCTTGTTGTCGCTCTTGTTTAGGTAGGTGTCGAAATAGAAGATCGCGCGGATGGCGCGTTGATCCCATTTCATGCACTGGTCGCGTACTGCGGCGGGCACGGCGAGCCGGGGGACGTCCAGCATGTCGTCGGGCTTCCCCGTCAGGGCGATCACGTCCTGTTTGGTCGTGATGTTCTCCTGGAGCTTGAGACGATTCTCGCGCTGGAGTCCGACGGCCTTGGGCAGGCTGTCGGCGCAACCGGCGAGTGTCGCGAGCGCGGCAATGCCGCAAGCGACGTTCCGAAGGTGGGCGATGTTCATCTTCTCATTCCCCCTGGAGACGTTTGTTGTAGAGCGCATTCGCCTTCTCGATCGCCTGTATCGCCGTTCCAGGATCGCGCAGTGCCTCCATAGTCGTGCGACCGGCCCATACGGCCTGCGACCGCAGCAGCCACATGTAACCCGGCTCGTAACTCTCGATCGAGTTCTTCCGGGTCTTGCCCAGGTTCCACATCATCTTGAACAGCCCTTCCTTGACAGCCGGAAGGGCGGCACCGAGATCTTTCTCGCAGGCCGCCAGTACATCCGTGTACATCTTCTCGACCTCGACCGTACTTGCCCAGTGCGCCTTGATGCCCTTGCCTTCCGAGAGGTAGCCGGCGCCCCACGTGTCTTCCAGAGTGCCGAAAGTGAAGTGGAGGTAGGCACAGTTCAGTATGCGGTTGGGGAGATCTCCCTGCCGGGCGGCCGCGGGGATCTCGAGAATGGCTTGTTTCCGTTCCGGTATGCAGGGACTCGATGGCGAAAAGCCGGGGTCGAATTTCTGCTCGGTGCTCACCGTGTGACAGCTCGACCGCATGACCAGCCAATGGCGGAGGGCGAACTCGTTCGGGAAGCGCGCGTATGCCTTCTTCGCCCAGTCGACCATGAGGTCCACTTCGGGTATCGCTGCCGTGAGGATCGCGTCGTAGGTGTCCGGCGTATCGAACTTCGGGTCCTTGAGCCGGGCGGCCAAGGCATTGACGGCAGCCAACTGAGTGACGCGAATCCGTTTCACCCGTGCGAGGTCATTGGCCCGCTTGGCTTCGAACGCCCGTTGCTCGGCGGCGTCTTTCTGCATCTTGCGGACGAGCTCCCGTTCCCGATATTCGTTTTCCCTGCGCTGCTGCTCCGCCTCGGCGGCTTCGCGCTTCAGGCGGCGTTCCCGGTCATAGGAGTTCTCCTGCTGCGGTTCCTCCGGGTCTGGGGTGTTCTGGTAGTACTTTTCGTAGCTGCGGCCGGAAGGGGTGTTGCGGGAAGGGTCGTTCCGCATGCATTCCGAGTACTTGAGCTGATCGTGGCGGATGTGGTCGCAGGGGTCGGCCATGACCGGGCCGGAGCAAAGGGCAGTGAACGCGAGCACTGTCAGGCGTGATTTCATTCTTGGTCGTGTTGTTCGAATAGTGGGCCAAGTATATGCGGGAGAATGAGCCCCCTGCGCGGAGCCTGGACTCAGGCCGTGAAATCGTGCGAGTGTCTTCGGCAGGGCCGACTGCCGCCCACTGATCAAGCGATGAAGGGCAGGACAGCGGTGCGTTCAAACGATAGTGATGACTTCAGAGAGAGTGGTGAGATCATCGAGATGCTGGATTGCGTCGCCGCGCGGGCCGGACCGCGGGATGACTTGGAATGGGGGTGAGCATCCCCGTCCCTCGGTGGAGCGTTGATCTTCCGGCGCTCCGCCGCGGCCCTGATGTGAACACCTTTGACGTGATCGTGATCGGCGCCGGTGCGGCCGGAATGATGTGTGCCGCGACCGCGGGCCAACGCGGACGGCGCGTCCTGCTGGTCGACCACTCCACGAAGATCGGCGAGAAGATCCTCATCTCCGGCGGCGGGCGCTGCAATTTCACCAATCTGCACTGCCGCCCCGAGAACTTCCTGTCGCGCAATCCGCATTTCTGCCGGTCGGCGCTCGCCCGGTATACGCCGGCGGATTTCATTGCTCTGGTGAAACGCCACCGCATCGCCTTCCACGAGAAAACGCTCGGGCAACTCTTCTGCGACGGGTCCGCGACCCAGATCATCGACATGCTGCGTGCGGAATGCGAAGACGGCGGCGTGGTCTGGCGGACGGGCTGCGAGATCCGGTCTGTGGTTCGGGGGCCCGACAACAGCGGCTTCGAGATGCGGACCTCTGCCGGAGAATTCAGGGCCGGCTCGCTGGTGGTGGCTACGGGCGGTCTTTCGGTGCCGAAGATCGGCGCGAGTCCTTTCGGCTACCGCCTGGCGGAGCAATTCGGCCTCGCAGTCGTGCCGCCTCGCCCGGGGCTGGTACCGCTTGCCTTCGACACCGCGGAACTGGCCCGCTTCGGCGATCTCTCGGGCGTGTCACTGGAAGCCGTGGTCAGCGCCGACGGCCCGCGCTTCCGGGAGAACCTGCTGTTCACGCACCGGGGACTATCCGGCCCGGCGATCCTCCAAGCGTCGTCATACTGGCAGCCCGGCCAACCTCTCCACGTAGATCTCCTTCCCGACCACGACGCCCACGCGCTGCTGGCGGCGGCGCGACAGTCCCGCGTGATGCCCGCGACCGTGCTGGCGGAGGTGTTGCCGAAGCGGTTCGCGCAGCAGTGGTGCGAGGCGACGGGCGCGACACGCTTCCTGGCCGAGCTGCCGGAGAAGACGGTACGCGCCCTCGCGGCGGGTCTGCACGATTGGCAGGTGAAGCCCTCGGGCACCACCGGTTACCAGAAGGCGGAGGTCACCGTGGGCGGAGTGGACACCCGCGGTCTGTCCTCGAAAACGATGGAGGCCACGACCGTCCCCGGCCTGTACTTCATCGGCGAGGTCGTGGACGTCACCGGTTGGCTGGGCGGCTTCAATTTCCAATGGGCGTGGAGCTCGGGGGTGGCGGCGGGGTTGGCGGTGTGAAGTCTTGGACGGTGGTACTCGGGCAATCGCCTCACCTGGCGCGGGTAATGGCTTGCGACTGCGGTGAATGGAGAGCACAATCGCCGCATGAAAAGCGGAGAATATTCGTACATCTGGCAGGCAGCCGACTGGCCGAAGTGGCGCTACGACCTGTCCCTGCTCGCGGTCCCTTTGGCCGAGGTCAGTCGCGCTCAGGGGCTCTTGATGGGGCGTCTGTCCGACGTTGGTATGGCCTTGCGCGACCAGGCCAGTCTTGTCGCGCTCACAGAAGATGCCGTCAAGACCAGTGAGATCGAGGGCGAACGGCTCAGCGTCGAATCCGTTCGTTCGTCCATCGCCCGCAGGCTCGGCGTAGACATCGGCGCGCTCGCCCCGGTGGACCGCAATGTGGAAGGTGTGGTCGAGATGGTGCTCGATGCCACCGCCAACTGCCACGTTCCGCTGTCGCGTGAGCGCTTGTTTGGCTGGCACGCCGCACTCTTTCCTACCGGGTACTCCGGCCTTTCAAGGATCAGGATCGGAGACTGGCGGGACGACGTCAGCGGGCCGATGCAAGTGGTATCCGGCCCGCCCGGTCGACGGCGCGTACATTTCGAGGCGCCACCTGCCGACCGTCTGGAACTCGAGATCGGCCGTTTTTTCGAGTGGGTGGATGGTGCCTCGGGGGAGCCTGCGCTGCTCAAAGCCGGGCTCGGACATCTTTGGTTCGTCACCTTACATCCGTTCGACGATGGCAACGGCCGTATCGCCCGTGCCATCGGAGATCTTCTGCTGGCCCGGGCAGATGGCAGCCCACGACGCTTCTACAGTTTGTCGGCGCAGATTCAGCGCGAGCGCAAGGCCTACTACGACATTCTCGAGCGGACCCAGAAGCGGACCATGGACGTCACGGAGTGGCTCGTCTGGTTTCTTGACACGCTTCGCCGTGCGGTCGAGCAAGCACAACACACGCTCGACAACGTGTTCATCAAGGCACGGTTCTGGCAGCACTGGGCGACGATGCCGCTGAATGAGCGGCAGAGGAAATTGCTCAACAGGCTGCTTGATGGTTTCGAGGGCAGGCTCACCAGCAGCAAGTGGTCGGCCATTGCCAAGTGCTCTCCGGATACGGCGTTGCGGGACATCAACGATCTGATGAAGCGGGGCGTGTTGCTCAAGACCGAGGCGGGCGGGCGCAGCACAAGCTACGTCTTGAACGATTTGGCGGAATAGCGTTGTGGAGGCGGGGTACGTTTCTAGTGGAAAGCGTGGTGCTCTCGATCTTGCGCGGTTGTCGTGCCGAGTACGCCGAAAAAGATTGGTGCGGCGAGGGCGGGAGTGTCGGAAGGACTACAAGATGCTTGATTGCAAGACCCGACCCCGGTCTGTCCTGGCTACGACGCCCACGCGCTGCTGGCACCGGCGCGACAGTCCCGCGTGATGCCCGCGACCGTGCTGGCGGAGGTACTCCCGAAGCGGTTCGCGCAGCAGTGGTGCGAGGCGATGGGAGCGACACGCTTCTTGGCCGAACTGCCCGAGAAAACAGTACGCGCCCTCGCCGCGGGTCTGCACGACTGGCAAGTGAAGCCCTCGGGCACCACCGGTTACCAGAAGGCGGAAGTCACCGTGGGCGGGGTGGACACCCGCGGCCTTTCCTCGAAGACGATGGAGGCCACGGCCGTCGCGGGTCTGTACTTCATTGGCGAGGTCGTGGATGTCACCGGGTGGCTGGGCGGCTTCAATTTCCAGTGGGCGTGGAGCTCGGGGGTCTCGGCGGGGTTGGGGGTGTGAAATCTTGGAGAGTGGTACTCGGGTATTCGTCTTACCAGGCGCGGGGGATGGCTTGCGACTGCGGTGAATCGGGCGAACAATCGCCGCATGAAGAGCGGAGATCATCCGTACATCTAGCAGACAGCCGATTGGCCTAAGTGGCGCTATGACCTGTCAGTGCTCGCGGTCCCTCTGGCCGAGGTAAGTCGTGCCCAGGGGCTCTTGATAGGGCGCCTGTCCGACGTTGGTATGGCCTTGCGCGATCAGGCACCGCGCTCACACGACGATTCGTCTCAAACGGGTCGGTAGATTTGAATTGCCAAACTGAGGAAATTTGGATTGCCGTTGACGGTTGACATTCGAGGAGTTCACGTCGCTTACAGTGCAAACAGCTCCTGATCAACGCAGCGCCCTGTCATCGCCAGAGCCGGTATGAGGTGGGCATCTGCAAAGGCGCAACCCGTCGCGGTCAGCGGACGCTGCCCTTGCTTGTCCGCGGCTTCCGGGGAGTGCCCTTGGCCAGCGAGCAGCACCGAAAGCATCGGGGCGAAACCGGGCTCCCATGCTGCCAAGCTGGGGAAGCTGGATCGCAGGGCGGCAAGGATCCGCATCCCCGCGTAGTCCAGATCACCCCAGAAGTACACAGGGGCGACACTACGTCCGAACAACCACGTCTCGAAGGTATCTCTCACGCCGCCGCCCAGGGCGCCCTTACTGCCGTAGAAAAGAGAGCAACCCGCAGGACTGCGCAGCCGCTGAGCACTACCCTTGAATCCGGACGCATAGATGAGAGCAAAGCCGTCAAAGGTGCCATTGGTCGAGCGCAACGCCCCCTCGAAGCTAACTAGGTTCTCGATGAACAACACCTCGCGATAGCCCGCCTGCGGCAGATGTACCTGCAGCTGAATCGGCGACTCAAGGAATGGGCACTCGTCCAGACCCAAGATGGCCGCGACCAGTCCTTGGCGCTTGTCCAAGACCTTCGACATGCCCCAGAAGAGTTGTGCCGACACCTCGCGCAGTAGCATGGGTTTGCTTGCCAGCGAAGGCAGTAAATTGAGCTGCGCGACGACCTCAGCCATCGTGTGATCCGGCGTGTCGATGCAGTAGTCACCTACAGCCCTCTTGACCTCATCGGAGGCCGCCAGCCCCTGAGCCACCGCGTCGCGCCATCGCTCGACCGAGCTCTTCACCCGCTCGGGGCGACCCGCAGCCGCCCGAAGCGCGGCCTCGTCGACAACCGTGACCCTGGGCGACTGGTCGTAGCCGGCGCGTGCCCGGGCCGCTCCGTCAGGCTTGATCTGAATCCAGCCCCAGCGATACATCTCGCCGAGTTGCTCCCACAGCGCCTCCTTGCGGGACTCGAAGGTTGCCGTGTAGAGCGCCGGCCAGGTCTTCTCGGTCAGTGCGACCGACTGAGGCTTGGTGCCGCGCAGGTCGGCGGCGTCCAGCCGGTCGACCAACAGGCCCAGCAACTGCAGAACCTCAGGTGACTCCAGCCAAAGCGGCCTCGTTGCCACTGCTTGGCCTCAACGACATGGGGGGGCACTTCCGGAGGCTCGCGTGCCTCGAATTCGAGGCGTGCCTGCTCGCGCGCCAGGACCCGCTCGGCCTCCCAGAGTTCACGCATCTTGTCCTTGTGGAAGATGCGGTCGTCGGGTTCGAGAATGAAGTCCAGCTCGCCGTTCCCGTCGACGCCCACGCGGCTGAAGCTGTACTCACGGTTGAATTCAGGGCGAAGCGCGCCGGCGTTGCGGGTAGGCATTGCGCTGATCAACTGCAGGTCTAGGTTATCGCGCAAATAGCGCAGCACGGCACGAGCGCGGATCTCGTCCATCTTTGAAAACGACTCGTCGCTCATCAGAAGCCGAAGGCTCGCTCCCTTTTCGAACAACTTCATCCGGTTGGTCACAACTGCGGCGCGGACGATGTAGGCCGGTGTCTCGAGCTGGCCACCGGAGCCCGTGCCCCACGTCGACAGCGCGATGCGACCGCCACTGTCCGATTCGTTCCATATCTCGTACCGACGGTAGTTGCGATAGTCAGCGATGCGCAAGAGATCGCGGCCCGCACGCTCCTGGTCCTTGTCCAGCAGCAGCGCCGCCAACCGGTCGCGCACTTGGAGGTGCTTTAGCGACAGCTCGGTCTCACCAAACAGGTCAACAGTCTCTGGGGAGTCCGCCAGTTCTGCGACGGCCTTGAAGAACCCGTAGTACTCCTCAAACTCTGGCTCCCACTTCGACCAGTCGATGGAAAAACGATCGGTGCCGAACTTCAGGTTCTGCAGCTCGCCGTTGAGCTGGCGTAGCGTGCGCACGCCGTCATCGACCTTGGTCTTGATCTCGACGCAGAACTGTTTTGTGAACACGTCGTGGAACGAACGCTCTGCCTTCTCGACCTCGTTGCGGTTGTTGTAAAGGCCAACGCCTTCGAAGTCGGTATGCAACGTACTGACTGACCGGCCCAGCACGACCAAGGGACCGTAGCAGGCGTCGAACGCCTGGTCATCGTATAGATGCGGTAACGCCGACTGGAAGCGTTCCTGGGGCTTCGCCTTCGAGTTGTAGTCGGCCAGCAGCTCACGCACTGCCCCCAAGCGGTTTGCCGGCAAGGTCTTGAGTTTGTCACGCCGGCTGGCGACGTCGGTTGCCGTCAGCGTACCGGAACCCAGCAAGTCGTCGACCTGTTCGGACATCACCGTGTAGGTGCGCTCAGCGTTCACCTCACACAGCCTTTCCAGGCGTTGAATCTGCGCCTTGAGCTCAAGTAGACGGTCCCCGCGCTTGCCCTCGACGCCCTTGATGACCTTCTCGGATTCCTCTGTGCGTTTGTCCGCAAGCGCGATGGCCTTGGCAGCCGACTCGATGGTGGCGTCATGCTCGACCAGCTGCTTCTTAATCTCCTCGAGCCGCGCCTCGAGCGCACGGACCTCTGTCAGATCAAGTTGGTCTAAGGAGCGGCGCGCGTGGTCGATGTCAGTCGCGGCGGCTTGCAGCGGCCGAGCGTTGAAGCTCGGTTCGTGCAACTGCGTCAACGCGCCGCGCAGGGTCGCCAGCACCTTCCCCAGCTCGCGCAAGCGGCCGAACGAAGCTTCCGCAGCTTCGAGCTTCGCTGTCACCTCCCTCAGCGTCCTTTCTCGGGCTGCGCGACCGAATACGAGATCACGCTTCTCGCCGACGAACATCGTCCGCGAGCCGCTTCCCTTGCCATCCTTGGTCAGTCCCCGGGCGGTCGTTCGGAGCTGCTGCGAGTTCTCCACCTTGATCACGGTGCCGTACTGCTCGATAAGGTAGGCCTTGGCAATTGGGTGGTTGGTATGCAGTTCGTGAATGATGGAGTCACGCGGTACACGACTTGCGTCGGCTCGATCCAGGCACTGCTTCCCCTGGATGACCTTGGCCCGCGAGCTCGCGCGGTGAAGAAGATCGATGGTGGGGGCCTCCCACTCAGGCTTCACGATGAGATTGAAACGGGCGTTGTCGAGGTAGCCCTCAATGGCCTGCTGCCACTCCTCCGAGCGAGGCTCAACCAGGTCACACAGTACCTGGACGTTGGCTTCGGGCAGTTCCTCCCGGATGCGATCGATGGCAAGGGTCGTCTCGCGGCTGTAGTTGCCACCGCCAGCCGCCAAGTGTCGCTTCTGCTCGGCCAGCTCGTTGACTGCTCGCTGCTCGGTCAGTATCCGATCGTCCAATGTGGATTGCTCAGCGGCGATGGCCGTCGAGACGCTGTCTGTGGGCCCGATAAGTGCGGCATGCAGCTCGGCCAATCCAATATGGGCGCCCTCGAACGCAGGCACCAGCTGCAACAATTTGATAGGTACAGGATCGTCACCGATTGAGGCTTCGGCCACTGCGGTGTGAAGCCGTCCGAGTCGCTCGAGCTCGGTGGCGGCAAGAGCCTGAGCAAGCGTCTGCACCGACTTCTTCAGACGCAGAAACTGCTCAGGAATTGTCTTGCCGATGAAAGTCCGCGCAGCGTTCTCCAGCCGGCCTGCAGCCAGCAGCCCGAGGAGGAGCGCTTCCAAAGTGCCTTTGGCAGTGGAAGTCGCCGACCTGAGCTTGTCCTCCAGACGCTCCTTCACGCCATGGGCTTCGATGCCACTCAACTTGGCGGCCAGCTCAATTCGGCTGCGGTCAACACCTTCCCGCAGGGCCTTTTCGGTATTGCGCAGCACGGTGTTGCGCTCGACGATGTCGGTGTCGTCGGCAATCTTCTTGCGCTCACCGGCAATCCTGGCAGCGTCATCGCGGAGGTGCATCCGCGCTGCCAGCAGGTCGTACTGCACCTGTTCCTCGAATGCCGCGGTCGTGTCCGCGATCGCCGACTTCAAGGTGCGCAGCCGCTCCACGGTGGCGGCGATTCGGGCACCTTCCTCGCGCAGATTGCTCACCTGCCGCATCAGGTCACTGATGCGCGTGATGCTCTCTCTGCAGTTGCTTGCCGTCAAACTCCAGAATGTCGTCGCGCACCAGGTCGTGAACGGAGCCGATGGGCCTGTAGGCGATCGACTGGCTCCACGCCTTGGCGGCGTTCTGGGTCTCATCCCAGTTCACACTCGTTCGGCCACGAAATCGCCCGTAGAGGGCGCACAGGTAATCCTTCTTGTGACTCTCATAGCTGGTGACCTTGCGGTACTTCGCCTTCAGGCGCTTGACAATGTCCTCGACAGCGACCCACTCGCTGTTGGCAGCGTCCTTGAGGAAGTCATCGAGATTCAGCGCATCCTCGTCGACGATGATGAGCTCCAGACGTTCCAGCTTGGCCATGCGCCGTTCGCCGGAGCCGTCTGCGCGGGCAGCGGCGGCGACCACAGCAGTGAATGGCTTTGCCGGGCCCTCATTGGGGCCGGGTCGGAACACGGCGGCCACGTAGCCATGAGCACCGTCAGGGCGCGAGAATAGGGCGTACTCGGCGCCGCAGACAAACGACTCGAGTGTTCGCTTGGACTTGCCGCGCCGCTGGCCGGCCTGCACTTCTTCCTGGCCAGGGTTGTAGGCAACGATGCCCTGGTAGGCCGCAGTCATGATCGTCTGAAGACCGTCCAGCATCGTGGACTTACCGGCACCCGTCGGGCCGGTCAGCACGGTCATGTTGCTGAATTCGTAGTCACCTGGGGGCAACTGCCCCCAGTTCGCCAGCACAAGCTTGTCCAGCTTCATTGGTCGGCCTCTCCGACTGTGGCTTCCTGCTCGATGACACCGTCCGCGTCGAGCGCAGCGGCCAGCGAATCGTTGCTCACGATGCCCACGATGGTCGGCCGGATGGCGAGCAGGGCATCTTCATTGGCGATCGTGAAGCCTGCAGCGTAGCGCAGCAGACGGTGGCGCTTGAGTTCAGCCAGGAGTGCCATCTTGTCGGTGGAGCCGACGGGCAACGAGCGCTTCAGCTGGGTCTGCATGGTCGCCGCCAGTTCCTCGAAGCTGATGAGCGCCTCGCCTTGCGACTGGATGTCGCCATTGTTGAGCTTGTTCTGGTACAGAAAGCGCAGCGCTAGCGCAGTCGCCACGAAGTCGGGCGAGACACGAGCGCGAAGGGACGGCACGGGTTCCAGGGTGTCTTGCGGAAGTCCGTCGACCACCGCGCCCGGCGCGTAGAGCCGGTAGAACTGGTTCGTCGAATCGTGGTGCAGCAGAAAGCCTGCGACCTCGAAGTAGTCCTCAAGGAGGGCTTCGACGCGCCGGGCGTCGTCGTAGAGAATTTGTTCGGTGCGGTCTTCGTCGCGCACGATAATCCCGTATGACAGCAGCCGGACAACGATCTCTCGGAAGCGGTCGGCCTTGATGTTGGCGACGGCAAGCTGGTCGCGCACAGCAGTAGATATGCTCATCTCTTGAGATCGATTTCGTAGTCGTTTCCAATGTAGACCGTGTTGTCCATGCGGGTGGTCAGCTTGCGGACAGTGAGATCGCTACCAGTGGCGCCGCGCGCGCTTCAACGGCTTGCATCGCACGCAAGACGTCCTCGCACTTTCAGCAGGCAGCGCTGAAGGCGGATGGGGTGACGGAACAGGCGTAGGTCGGATCGCAACTTCTCGGCGACCATCTCGTTTGGAATCGAGAACACTTCGGACTCGGCGCGCGCCATCGCTGCTGCCAGACGCTCTTCACGAGTTGCCCGGGGCCGAATGGTCACCGTCACCGCCTTACGACGCTGCGTGGCGGGCGCAGCTTGAAACTCGACGGATCGAGGACACGAACCTCGGCAGTGGCCAGCTGCTCCCGATTCGCGCCAGCAGCGCGTCCTGGTCAGCTTCGGACGACGCTGCCAGCTTTGGATGGCCGCGAGGTACGAATGGCGAGTCTGGCCTGAACGCAGCATCATCGATTGCAACGCCAGGCCTGTGAGGCGCTTGAGGTAGCTTTCCATCGCCTTCAAGAAACCGGGCTGCTTGGACTCGCATGCCGCATCGACGATGTCTTCGATGCGCCCGAGCAGCCAGTCATATATCGACGGACCTGTGAACTCCTTGACCGCCCAATGAGCGACATCGTAAAGCTGCTCGTCGATCCGCTTGAACTTCTGCTCGGTGACGGCGCGCAACTTCTCGATGTTCTGTCGGATAGCCTGCCGGTTCAGGTTAGCGTCGTCTGCTGTGAGCTGCTTGGAATACTCGCGTTGAAAGCGGTCCAGGAATTCGACGAACTCGCTCCACTGCGTGTGCACAGACGCGCTCCGCATGAGGTGGCGCACCAGCTGCTGGAAGTAGTCGATGCCTTCTGTCAGGTCCTCGATGACCTTTTCGGCGTACTCATAGGCGTCCATCAGGTCATGCGCGTCGCCACGTGTCGAAAGCGCCGCATCCAGAGCATTGCGGCAGCCACGCATGTTCCGCTGACGGCTCCGGCTGGGACGGTCCAGGGCCCACAGAGCTTCTGAGAACAGCTTCCCAGGACGGGAGAATCGGAACGCGGTGACAAGGCCGTGGCGGTCGGCGAACTGTTCAAGCCAGCCATCGAGCAGCAGCGTACGCATGAGCAGCGACGTGAGTTGCTGCGGGTCGTTGGCTTCAGGCTCGTTGAACTCGTCCTGTTCGGCCTCCGGTGCAGCGCGGTCGAGGTAGTCGTGCACGACCGGGAACAGAAGTTCCCGCAACGCATCGCGGGTCATGTTATGCGAGTAATCGGCGGTCGGCCCATGCAGTCGTTCATAGAGCGCACGTAGGCACGCGACCACCAGCTCACGACGAGTGCCGTTCAGCGGCCGAAAGAACCGACTGCGGTCGCCCTCAAAGAAGAGGCTCGCACTCATTCGTCCGCCGCCCTTAACTTCGAGCTGCCTGCCGTCGGGCTGCGCAGCGTCTCGGCGTCGGCGCGGACAATGACTTCGAACATGTTAGTCAGGTTGCGATGCTCCTCGGCTGCACAGCGCTCCCAAAGTACCCGAACTTCAGGAGTCATCTTTAGCGTTGTCGCAGAAGTCTTTGACTTGGGGCGTGCCATCTGTTCACTGATCTCTGGCGGGTTCACCAAGACCCCGCTCCGATTCGACGTACACCAGTCTATGCAGCCATGAGGCGGTGTTCTGCCGCGATTGGCGTCCGATAGCCGACCGACGAATGCAGTCGCTCTCGATTGTAGAAGCCCTCGATCCAGTTGACGATATCCAGGCGGGCCTGCGCGCGCGTGGGGTAGTGAACTTGGTAGACGCGCTCGACCTTCAGCGTCTTGAAGAAGCTCTCCATCGCCGCATTGTCCCAGCAATTGCCCTTGCCGCTCATCGAGGCCTTCATCCGGAAATCACGAATCAGCGCACGGTAGGGTCTGCTGGCGTATTGACTGCCGCGGTCGGTATGCATGATCAGTCCGGGACCGGGCCTGCGCCGCCAGTACGCCGACTTCAACGCCGCGCACACGAGATCGGCCTTGATCTGTTCGCTCATCGACCAGCCGACAATGCGTCGACTGGCCAGATCCATGACCACTGCCAGGTACAGCGATCCCTCGCTGGCGGCCACGCCGGTGACGTCGGCCGTCCAGGCTTGATTCACTTCCAGCCATCGAATCGGCGTTCCTGCAGATTCGGCGCCACCGGGTGGTCGTGGCTGGAATCCGTCATCACGCGACAGGGCCGACGGTACACTGGGCGCAGCCCTGGCGTCTGACGCTTCTGCGGATGCGTTCTCGGCCCACCGGTATCCCCTGATCGAGCATCTGCCGGTGAATGCGGTCTCATCCGAGCTGCGGCCACTGGCTCCATGAATGGCCGCCACCTGAACACCCAGCCTCTCGTTGGCCCTTGACCGATCGCTCAGCTCCCGTACTCGCCACTGGCAAAAGCCCGGGCGCGAGACATCGAACTGCCGGCACATCCGGCTTACGCTGAACAGGTCGCGATGCGCTTCCATCTAAGCGTACTTCACCGCGACTCCTTCCCAAGTTACGCCGCCGCCTTACTTTCGATTTCGAGGTCCAGCTTCCCACTGGCCAGTTCCCGTCGCAAGTGGCTTACCTCCGCTTCCAAATCGGACATCGGCCGTCGGACAGGCAGGCCCTCGCGCTGTGCTTGTTCGGGCGGACCATCGCGCACTCGCCGAACCCAGTTCGTCACCGTCGACTGTGGAACACCCAATCGCTTAGCTGTTGCATTGCCCCCGATCGAGGCCGCCAACCTGACCGCCTCTTGTTTGAACCCCGCCGTGTACTGCCGATTCGGCACCGCTTCCTTCTTCGTCATTTCGCCCTCCGTTCATCATAAAGTTTCCAACTCTCTTGTGTGCGCGAAACCGGGGCAGGGTCAGGAAGCCGTCACTTGAACTGGTAGAGCCAACGACTGCTGTCATTAGTACCAGTCACTGAAAAGTGCACAGCCTAGTTGGTCGCTTCAGAAGGGCCGATAGCCGTTCAAGTATGCGGTTACCGCATTTGCGGGTGGAGCTCATGTGGCCCCGGGATTCTGCGTGTTTGCTACCCTATTGACTCAGGGAGTGAAACCCATGAACGAAATAATCTGCCCACATTGTGGTAAGGCTTTCAAGATTGATGAGGCCGGCTATGCCCACATCCTCAAACAGGTGCGCGACAGCGATTTCGAGCATCAACTACACGAACGGCTGGAATTGGCCGAGCGTGACAAACAGAGCGCAGTGGAACTCGCCCGTGCCCAGCTGACGGCGGAGTTGCAGAAGCGGGGTGCCGAGAGGGAAGCAGAAATCCAGCGGCTCAAGGCCCACTTGGAGGCAGGGGAGGTGGCCCGCCAGCTGGCCGTGACACAGGCCCTCAACGATGCCGAGAAGCAGAGAGATTCCCTGGCCAGCGAACTGGACAGAGCCCGGCAGGAGACCCAGACGGTCCGACAACTGGCCGAGGCGCAACGCATGGCCGAGTTGCAGAAAACCACCGCCAGCAAAGACAGTGAAATCCAGGGACTGAAAGCCCGGCTGGCTGAGGTGGAACTGTCGCAGAAGCTAGCGATCACCGAGGCACTCGGCACCGTCGAGAAACAGCGCGACGAACTGCAAGCCAGTCTTGCTCAGGCTCGCCTGGAAAAGCATCTGGGCGAGCAGTCACTCAAAGAGCGTTACGAGGTTCAGATCAAGGACCGAGACGACACCATTGAACGCCTGCGCGACATGAAGGTGCGTCTGTCCACCAAGATGGTGGGCGAAACGCTGGAGCAGCACTGCGAGACCGAGTTCAATCGCATTCGCGCAACCGCCTTCCCGCGCGCCTACTTTGAGAAGGACAACGACGCCAGCACTGGCAGCAAGGGTGACTACATCTTCCGCGACGCTGATGAGTCGGGCACAGAAATCGTGTCGATCATGTTCGAGATGAAGAACGAGAGCGATGCGACGGCCACCAAGAAGCGCAATGAGGACTTCTTTAAAGAGCTGGACAAGGACCGAACGGAGAAGGGCTGCGAGTACGCGGTGCTGGTCTCCCTTCTGGAACCCGACAGCGAGCTCTACAACACGGGCATCGTCGACGTGTTTCACCGGCATCCGAAGATGTACGTGGTGCGGCCGCAGTTTTTCATTCCCATCATCACGCTGCTGCGCAACGCTGCGATGAACGCCGTCAAGTACAAGACGGAACTGGCCCTGGTGAAGGCCCAGAACATCGACATCACCAACTTCGAGAGCCAGCTGGAGACCTTCAAGAGCGCCTTCGCACGCAACTACGATCTGGCCACGGGACACTTCCAAAAGGCGATTGCGGAGATCGACAAGTCCATCGACCATCTGCAGAAAACCAAAGACGCCCTGCTGGGAGCTGATCGCAACCTACGATTGGCGAATGACAAAGCCCAGGACGTGACCATCAAGAAGCTGACTAAGGGCAACCCGACCATGGCTGCCAAGTTCGCAGAACTCAAGAGTCACGGCCTCTCGACTGAGGAGTGAACGCCCAAGCTAGCTGACTGCGTAGAATCGAGCATGACCTGCCTCCATCGCAGCGGCGGGCAAGCGGAGGACATTTGATGTCGGTTAGCGTGCACAACCCGGACCAGTACATGGTCAGCCTGCGCCAAGTCATCGCGCAGGGTCGAAAGCGGATCGGTCTGTTGATCGGTGCAGGCGCGCCAGCGGGGATCTTCCCGCCAGGCAGCACAGCCCCCCTCATCCCAGCAGTTGCCGGGCTGACCACAATGGTCATGGACGCCCTGAAGAAGGACTATGAAACGCCTTTGGCTGCAGTGGTCGCCGAACTCGATAACCCAAACATCGAGACGATCCTCTCGCGTGTTCGCACTCTCGGGTCGGTGCTGGGCAAGATGGAAATTCACGGCCTGGACGGCGCCGGGTTCAAGAAGCTGAGCGAGTCGATTTGCGACCAGATCGGGCAGATCGTCAACAAACCGCTGCACGATGGCCCGTCACCGTACACGGAGTTCGTGTCCTGGATCAGCGGCACGCCACGTGAACACGCAGTGGAGGTCTACACCACGAACTACGACCTGCTCTTCGAGCAGGCCTTCGAGCGGCTGCGTGTGCCCTTTTTCGATGGCTTTAGCGGATCGAGCGAGCCGTTTTTTGATCCTTCGACGGTAGCTGGAAATGACCTCCCAGCTCGTTGGACCCGGCTGTGGAAGCTGCACGGGTCTCTCGGCTGGTCGGCAAACGCGCGGGAAGAAGTCGTACGCTCGGGCAAAACCAACACTACGCACCTGGTGTTCCCAGAGCACCTGAAATATGACCAGACGCAGAAGGCCCCCTACGCCGCCCTGTTCGACAGGCTCCGGGCCTTCCTCATGACTCCAGATACCCTGCTGATTGCGACCGGCTTTTCTTTCGCTGACGCGCACATCTCCGCTCGAATTGATGAGTGTTTGGCCGCCAACCCGTCGGCGAGCGTGTTTGCCTTTCAGTTCAAGCCTCTCGATCAGGAGCCTTATGCGGCTGAGATCGCGGCCAGGCGAGCCAACATGAGCTTGTATTGCCCAGACAAGGCTGTGATCAATGGAATTGCCGCCCCGTGGGTTCCCGGCGACCTACCCACCCGCGACTGGGGTGCCATCCGCGCCACCTACTGGGGCACCGATCCGGTGACGAATGTAAAGCGATTTGAGCTAGGTCGCTTTGACCGCTTGGCGCGCTTTTTCGCATCATCACGAGCCAGCCAGCAGCACCAGCCCCCGCCTCCTCCGAGCGACCCTGGCGCTGCGCCGGCAGCCCCTGCAGACGCCCCGCAGCCGCCAGTCGCATGAACAACAAGCCGACCTTGCTGGGCCACGTCGGTGCCGTTACCGGCGCGGCGATCAGCGTCCGCCTTTCGCCAAATGTCGCATCAGGCATCGCCATCATCGGCGGCAAGAGCTACCGCATCGGTCAAGTCGGCAGCTTCGTTCGGATACCGCAGGGATATCACGACCTGTACGGGATCGTTGCCGAAGTTGGCGCAAATGCGGCGCCGACATCGCCACAAGGCCAGCCCGAAGTGAGCGATCGATGGATGACCATCCAACTGGTCGGCGAGATCGTTGGCACCTCCTTTGAGCGAGGCATTAGCCAGTACCCGAACGTCCGTGACGAGGTTCACCTAGTCACCGAAGAAGACCTGGCGGTGATCTACGGTACCCAGGACGGCGGTCAAGTGCTGATTGGTCGATTGGCAAGCGCTGAAGGAATACCGGTACGGATCGACCTCGACAAGCTCGTGACTCGCCATAGTGCAGTGCTCGGCTCGACCGGCGCGGGCAAGTCAACCACGGTATCCAGCCTCTTGCGGTCGATCGCATTGGGTGGCGATGCGGAAGCCGCACCGGGGTTTCCGAGCGCGCGCATCCTTCTGCTCGACATCCACGGGGAGTATGGACGGGCGCTGGAGTCGGTATCGACAGTCTTCAGGATCAATCCCAACGCCGGCGCTGGTGAACTGCCGCTGCATATCCCGTTCTGGGCACTTGACCCGGCTGAGTTGCTGGCTTTCCTAATGGGCAAGCTAGACGACAAACAGCTCACGCAGATCCTCGACAGGATCATGGACTACAAGGTCAAGGCGGTGAGCGCTCAGCCGGTTCTGGGTCTAGACGTCAATTCCATGACCGCCGACAGCCCGAGTCCTTACAGCTTGAAAAAGCTGTGGTCCGAGCTCCTAGATCCCGAAATCAGGACTTGGCTGGACCAGCAGAAGACGCAACCGGCGCTGGATGAGGTCGGCGACCCAGAAACGCTCAAAGCACCCAAGTACCGCCCTCACGGGGCCGGCTCCGCCGCCCCCTTCATCAACCAGGTCGGAGTCTTGGGCATACGCCGACAGCTGGACCAAATGCGGTCCCGCCTGCTCGATCGGCAATACGACTTTCTGCTTCACCCCGGCGACTGGGATCCGGACCTCAACAGCCAATCGCTGAAGGGGCTGCCAGAGCTTCTCGAGGCTTGGCTTGGGCATAGCAAGCCCATCACAATCCTCGACCTGTCCGGCATCCCTAGCCCGGTCGTGGCTCGACTCATCGGCGCGATCCTGAGGATCATTTACGAGGGTCTCTTCTGGGGACGAGACAAGAGCGAAGGTGGGATCGCTCGGCCGCTGCTGGTGGTCATGGAAGAAGCGCACCGATACCTATCAAAGGACGCCGACGGGCCTGCCCGCGATATGGTGCAGCGGATCGTTAAGGAAGGTCGCAAGTTCGGCATCGGAGCAATGGTCGTCAGCCAGCGCCCATCGGAAGTCGATGACACCATCCTCTCTCAATGCGGTACGTTCATTGCTCTGCGCCTGTCCAACTCAGCCGACCGGACGAAGGTACAGGCATCCCTACCTGACAACTTGGCTGGTGTGATTGACAGCTTGCCCGTCCTGCGCGTCGGTGAAGCCGTCATCACCGGCGAGGCGGCTCGCCTGCCTATTCGCTGCCGCATCACGCTACCGCGCGAGGAGCACCGCCCCAACAGCGAGGACCCCGCCGTCGCCAAGCGATGGATGGTAGACCGACTCCCAGAAGACTACGGTCGGCTCGCCGCGTCTTGGCGGGCCCAGAGCCCGATCTGGACCACGCTGCGAGTCATCTGCACGAAGCTACCCCAACAGGAGATTGAAGCAATGGAACGTGAACTGGTGGTCTCATCGAATGTTGTTTCGATCGGATATGAGCCAACGACCAGCACCCTTGAAGTCGAGTTCAAGAATGGGGTCTATCAGTACTACAACGTGCCTGACGCGATATACGAGCAGCTGATGGCGGCTGGATCAAAGGGGCAATTTATAAACACCTACATCAAACCCGCATACCCATGCTCGCGAGTTTGACCCACGCAAGCACCAAGACTTCCGAGACGTAGGGTGGCCTGTGCGTAAGCACCTTCCACTATCGTCGGCTGCAATCGATGGCCCTGGCGGTCGCTTGAGCCGTCCGGTACCTTCTGACGCCGCTCGTCAGGCCTTTGCTTTAGGGCAGCCTTGATCCGCACCGCCGGAAAGCGGTTGTCCAGGTCGCCGTCTGACATGCGCAAGACGCTATCGACAGCCCCTCGGCCGGATCCAGACCTTCGGCAGGTGGCCCGGTCTAGGCGCCAGTGACAGCTCTCTGTATTTGACTGGCCGGCTGCGCTTCGAGCGCCGGCGACGGCTATCGCTGCAGAGCGGTCTGTGAATTCTGGAGGTTGATGGTATGCCGAGCTGTCCTGCATATTCCGCATGGGTTCTTCCAGTTTCTCTCTCCCCTGATGGGGATCACATCGCCGGCCACGCATGCATTGAGGTAGTCGCTCCAATCCTGCATCGCCCGGGTGCGTGGTTGCACAGCAGGTGCATCTCGTGGTTGTACGAAGCGCTGACCTGGTTGCGTTCCTGGTGCGCTAGATGCAATTCGATGTGCTCGTGTGGCCAGCCCTGTTCGTGCAGCAAGGTGGAGGCAATGCCCCGGCAACCGTGGCCGGTCTACGTCCTGCGTAGCCCATGCGATCCAGGGTGCCCAATATGGTGTTGTTGCTCATGGACTTCTGATGGTCGCGCTCACCCGGGAAGCGCAGGGGCTGTGCCCGATCAAGGTATGCAGGCTTCGAAGCAGGGTCACTGCCTGGGTGGACAGCGGCACCACATGCGGCGTCTTCATCTTCATTCGTGAGGCCGGTATGTCCCAGCGCCCACCGTCGAGGTCAAAGTCTTCGCAGCATGCGCCGATCAGTTCGCTGGTGCGGACAAACGTCATCGCCATGAGCTTGATGGTCACCCGGGTGACGGTGCTGCCGCTATAGGCCTCCATCTTGCGCAGCAGTTCGGGCAGCTCTTTGCCATCCAATCTGGCGTAGTTCTCCTTTTTGCGCGATGCCAGAGCATCGCTCGGACGAATCTCGACGGCCGGGTTGCGTTTCGCCAAGCCGTGGGCGATGGTATATCGAAAGATCTGGGAGCAGGTCTGCAACGAGCGTTTGCCGATGTCGAGGGCAACGCGTTTTTCGATGGTCTTCATCATGGCAACCAGCTCGGGAACCTCGATTTCTGCGACATGGCGCAAGCCAATTGCCGGGAAAACATCTGCCTCCAGGCGGCACCACACATAGACCGTGTGACTGTCGCTGCGCGCGGCGCTCCAACTTTCCCACCACTTCTTGGCCACGGCCGCAAAGGTGTCTTCGACAGCCACACGGCGGGCGATCTTCTCGAACTTGCGGGCAGCCATCGGGTCGGAGCCCGTTGCGAGCTCCTTGCGGGCTTCGTCCACCTTGTCCCTGGCCTGGGCGAGCGAAACGTCTGGGTAAGCGCCGATCGCCATCAGTTTCTCTTTGCCCAGAAACCGATACTTCCAACGCCAGAGCTTGGAACCTGCGGGTGTGAAACAGTAACGAGCGTCGCCCGTCGGCCATCTTGATGGGGGATGCGCCGGGTTTTGTCTTCAGGACTACGGTGTTGGTCAGCGCCACTTTGTGCTCCCAACCTTACCCCGAAGGTGAAATACCCACAGACAGTGGGGTGCGGACCCCCAAAGATTCCCCCAAGAATCCTGGGCTGGCAAAAACCGTTCTGGGACGTCCGGAAACAATAAAGCCCGCGAACACTAGGTGAACCGGGGCTTTCAGGTGTCTTTGGGGAGACGTTTTGGGACGCTCTTAGACAAATCACTGGCGGAGAGGGCGGGATTCGAACCCGCGGTAGGCTCTTAACCTACACACGCTTTCCAGGCGTGCGACTTAAACCGCTCATCCACCTCTCCGCTGTCTTGCTCTTGAACCTCGGCCCGGGAAGGCAGAGGTGGGCGGGCCGGGTGGTTGGCCTGCCGAAGGGCGCGAAGGATAGCTAAGTTGGGTGGGGAAAGGAAGGGTCTCAACCCATCCTCATCCTGTCCTTCTGTTCCACCCCAGGAAGTCTGCGACTTCCTGGGGGCCCCGGACTTGAAGGAGAAGGGACCCTTCGTTTGAAGGGGCCCATTGCTTCTTGCCAGGGGGGCGACTCCTGTGTGCCCCATCCCCCATTTACTTCACCGCCTGCTTAAGCTGCTGCAGGATCGCCGGGTTTTCCAGGGTCGAGACGTCCTGGGTGATCTCTTCGCCCTTGGCCAGGGACCGCAGCAGGCGACGCATGATCTTGCCGGAGCGGGTCTTGGGCAGGTTGTCGCCGAAGCGGATCTCGTCCGGTTTGGCGATGGGGCCGATCTCCTGGCCCACCCAGTTGCGCAGGGTGTTGGCGATCTCCTGGGCGGCGTGGCCTTCGGGGCGGGTGCCCTTAAGCACCACGAAGGCGACCACGGCCTCGCCCTTGATGTCGTGGGGGCGGCCCACCACGGCGGCCTCGGCGACCAGGGGGTTGGCGACGAGTGCGGACTCGATCTCCATGGTGCCCAGGCGGTGGCCGGAGACGTTCAGCACGTCGTCGATGCGGCCCATGATCCAGAAGTAGCCGTCCATGTCGCGGTTGGCGCCATCGCCGGCCAGGTAGTACTTGCCCTTGAAATCCTCGGGGTAGTAGCTCTTCTTGAAGCGATCGGGGTCGCCCCAGATGGTGCGGATCATGGAAGGCCAGGGTTTCTTGATGACGAGGATGCCACCCTTGCCCTTTTCCACGTCCTGGCCCGTCTCGTCGACGATGGCCGCGATGATCCCGGGGAAAGGCAGGGTGCAGGAGCCCGGCTTGAGCGGGGTCACCCCCGGCAGCGGGGTGATCATGTGACCGCCGGTCTCGGTCTGCCACCAGGTGTCCATGATCGGGCAGCGGCCGCCGCCCACGTTGTTGTGGTACCACATCCAGGCTTCCGGATTGATCGGCTCGCCCACGGAGCCGAGCAGGCGCAGGCTGGTGAGGTCGTAGCGCGCGGGGTGCGCGGCCGGGTTGGCTTCGGAGGCCTTGATGAGGGAGCGGATGGCGGTCGGCGCGGTGTAGAAGATGCTGACCTTGTGCTCCTGGATCATCTTCCAGAAGCGGCCGGCGTCGGGGTAAGTGGGCACGCCTTCGAAGACGATCTCGGTGCCGCCGCAGGCCAGCGGGCCGTAGGCGATGTAGGTGTGGCCCGTCACCCAGCCCACGTCGGCCGTGCACCAGAAGATGTCGTCCGGCTTGAGATCGAACGTCCACTTCATGGTGAGCATGGCCTGCAGCAGGTAGCCGGCGCTGGAGTGCTGCACGCCCTTGGGTTTGCCGGTGGAGCCGGACGTGTACAGGATGAACAGCGGGTGCTCGGCTTCCACCCACTCCGGCTCGCAGACGTCCGGCTGGTTGTGGGTCACGTCGTTCCACCACACGTCGCGCGGGGCGTGGAAGTGGACGTCGCTGCCGGTGCGCTTGTAGATCACCACGTGCTTGACGACGTCGCAGCCGCCCATGGCGAAGGCTTCGTCCACGGCCGGCTTGAGGGGGATCTCCTTGCCGCCACGGTACTGGCCGTCGGCGGTGATCACGGCCACCGCGCCGGCGTCCTGGATGCGTTCCTGCAGGCTCTTGGCGGAGAAGCCGCCGAAAACGACGGAGTGCGTGGCGCCGATGCGGGCGCAGGCCTGCATGGCGATGACGGCCTCGATAGACATCGGCATGTAGACCAGCACGCGGTCGGCCTTGCGGATGCCCAGGCGCTTCAGCCCGTTGGCGAACTCGCACACACGGTGGTAGAGCTGCTTGTAGGTGATCTTGGTGACCGACCCGTCGTCGGCCTCGAAGACGATGGCGACCTTGTTGGGCTGGGTGTCCAGGTGCCGGTCGAGGCAGTTGTGGGACACGTTCATCCGGCCGTCCTGGAACCACTTGAAGAACGGCGCGTTGGATTCGTCCAGAGCCTGGGTGAAGGGCTTTTCCCAGAGGAGATTCTCGCGGGCGAGGCGGGCCCAGAATCCGGCGTAGTCGGCCTCGGCCTCGGCGCAGAGCTTCTGGTATTCCTCCATCCCCTTGATGTTCGCCTGGCTCACGAAGCTCTGGGGCGGCTCGAAGACGCGGTTTTCGTGGAGTACGGATTCGATCGTGGACATGCCTGTCTCCGAGTTGGTTTGACGACGTGCGCGCTGACCTCCCTCAGCCGCGGCCCCGAATTATAGGGGGCGGGAGGCCCGGGATTGCCAGTGTTTCCAGGGCTGTCCGAAGCTTCCGCAGGACATGGCCGCGGCATGGCCGGGAGAGGGGGGCGTGGCGTATACTCCAGGGCTTTTCCGCGACGCCCCCGCGCTTGAGTTCCCACATGGCCACCATCGCCCAGGACGACCTGATCGAGAGCGTCGCAGACGCCCTCCAGTTCATCTCCTACTACCACCCCACCGATTACATCCGCGGCCTCACTCGCGCCTACGAGATGGAGCAGTCGCCGGCGGCCAAGGACGCCATGGCGCAGATCCTGATCAACTCGCGCATGTGCGCGGAGGGTCACCGGCCCATGTGCCAGGACACGGGGATCGTCAACGTGTTCCTCAAGGTGGGCATGAACGTCCGCTGGAACGCCACGATGAGCCTGGAAGACATGGTGAACGAAGGCGTGCGGCGAGCCTACACCCACCCGGACAACACGCTGCGGGCGTCGGTGCTCATGGACCCCGCGGGGGCGCGCAAGAACACCAAGGACAACACCCCGGCGGTCATCCACGTGTCGCTCGTGCCGGGCGACACCGTCGAGGTGGAAGTCGCCGCCAAGGGCGGCGGTTCCGAGAACAAGTCGAAGTTCGTGATGCTGAACCCGTCCGATTCCATCGTGGACTGGGTCATGAAGACCGTCCCGACCATGGGCGCGGGCTGGTGCCCCCCCGGCATCCTGGGCCTGGGCATCGGCGGCACCGCCGAGAAGGCGATGCTCATGGCCAAGGAATCGCTGATGGAACCCATCGACATGCCGGAGCTCATTGCCCGCGGACCCAAATCCCGGGTGGAAGAGTTGCGCATCGAGCTGTACGAGAAGGTCAACGCGCTGGGCATCGGCGCCCAGGGCCTGGGCGGCCTGACGACCGTGCTGGACGTCAAGATCAAGGATTACCCCACGCACGCCGCGAGCCTGCCGATCGCGTTGATCCCCAACTGCGCGGCCACGCGGCACGTGCATTTCGTGCTGGATGGCTCCGGCCCGGCCAGGCTCGAACCGCCCTCGCTGGACGATTGGCCCCGGCTCACGTACGACTCGAGCAAGGGCAAGCGGGTGAACCTGGACACGGTCACGCGCGAGGAAGTCGCGAGCTGGCAGCCCGGCGATGTCCTGCTGTTGAACGGCAAGCTGCTCACCGGGCGCGACGCCGCGCACAAGCGCATGGTCGACATGCTGGCCAAGGGCGAGAAGCTGCCCGTGGACTTCACCAACCGCTTCATCTATTACGTGGGCCCGGTGGACCCCGTGCGGGACGAAGTGGTGGGGCCGGCCGGTCCGACGACCGCCACCCGCATGGACAAGTTCACCCGGACCATGCTCGAGAAGACCGGCCTGCTGGGCATGGTCGGCAAGGGCGAGCGGGGGCCGACGGCCATCGACGCTATCCGCGACAACAAGGCGGTGTACCTCATGGCCGTGGGCGGCGCGGCATACCTGGTGTCCAAGGCCATCAAGGGCGCCCGGACCTTGGCGTTCGCCGACCTCGGCATGGAAGCCATCTACGAATTCGACGTGGTGGACATGCCGGTGACGGTGGCGGTGGATTCCAAGGGCACTTCGGTGCACCAGACGGGTCCGAAGGAGTGGCAGGCGCGCATCGGCAAGATTCCGGTGGTGACTGCATAACGACAGCTTTCCGGCTGCCCCGGCAGCCGGCCGCGATCCGAAAAAGGTTGCGTCCGGGCGGTCGGTGTGGCTTGATGATCAACGGCGGGCCTCCCGCATTGCATGGTCGTGAACCTGGTCAGGTCCGGAAGGAAGCAGCCATAACGATTCTCTGCAAGTGCCGGGGTTAGGCTCGCCACCCCATGTCGAGGCGGCGTCCGCGGGAGCGGGCGCCGTCTTCTGAAGGAACCGGCCGGGCATGCCCGCCCGCATTCCCGGTCCGGAGCCCGACCTCCGGCCAACGCCTTGACACTCGATCCATGACGCTCGCCCTGGCCCGCAAATACCGACCGCGCACCTTTGCCGAGGTGGTCGGGCAGGAGCACGTCATCCGGGCACTGGCGCATGCGCTGGAGCAGAACCGGCTGCACCACGCCTACCTGCTGACGGGCACGCGGGGGGTGGGCAAGACCACCATCGCTCGGATCATCGCCAAGTCGCTCAACTGCGAAACCGGCATCACCGCCACGCCCTGCGGCGTGTGCGAGACCTGCAAGGCCATCGACGGCGGGCGGTACGTGGACCTCCTGGAACTGGACGCCGCGTCGAACACCCAGGTGGACAACATGCGCGAGCTGCTGGAGAACGCGCTGTACGCCCCCACGGCCGGACGGTTCAAGGTCTACATCATCGACGAAGTCCACATGCTCTCGAAGTCCGCCTTCAACGCCATGCTGAAGACGCTCGAGGAACCGCCCGCGCACGTCAAATTCGTGCTGGCGACCACCGACCCGCAGAAGATCCCCGTCACGGTGCTGTCGCGCTGTCTGCAGTTCGGGCTGAAGCAGATGACGCCGCAGCAGATCCGCGGCCAGCTCGAGAAAGTCCTGGGGCTGGAGAACGTGGAGGCCGAGGGCGGCGCGCTGGCGCTCATCGCGCGGGCCGCGCACGGCAGCATGCGCGACAGCCTGAGCCTGCTGGACCAGGCCATCGTGCACGGCGCGGGCAAGGTGGAAGAAGCCGGCGTGCGGGACATGCTGGGCATCGTGGATTCGAGCTATCTCTTCACGGTGCTGGAACTGGTGGCGCGGAACGACGGCGCCGGGCTCATGAACCAGGCCGACGCGATGGACGCCCGCGGCCTGTCGTTCGAGACGGCACTGCAGGATCTTGCGAGCCTCCTGCATCGCGTGGCGATGGCCCAGGTGCTGCCGGAGGCGATCCCGGACGACGAACCGGAGCGCGAGCGGCTGTTCGCGCTGGCGGGTGCGCTGAGCCCCGAGGACGTGCAGCTCCACTACCAGATCGCCCTGCGCGGTCGCGCGGACATCTCGCTCGCGCCCGACGAATACGCCGGTTTCACCATGACGCTGCTGCGCATGCTGGCGTTCCGGCCCGATTCGGGCGATGCTGTGGCAGCCGCCACGCCGCAATCGGCCCCGAGACCGGCAAGACCGCCGGTTTCCACGGCGGCGCCGGCGCGCCCGGCCGTGGCGCAGGCGCCTGCGCCGCAGGCTTCTTCCCGGTCCGCATCCGCACCCGCGGCGACGCTGGAACCTGCGCCGCGGTCCGCACCGACCGAACCTGCGCGGGGCAGCGGCACCGGCGCCACCCCCAACAGCGGTGCGGCGCCTGCCGGAGGTTCGGCGCCGGACCTCGACCACCTCGATCGCGATTCCTGGCCGGGCGTCGTCAACGCGCTCAAGCTTGGTGGCATGGCCCGCATGCTCGCGCAGCACTGCGCGCTGAAGTCTCGCGAAGGCGCCCGGTTGCAGCTTGCGGTCCCCGCCGAGCACAAGCATCTGCTGGAACAGGGTTACCGCGACAAGTTCGCCACCGTGCTGCAGGAGCGCTTTCCCGGTGTGCGCGTGGAATTCGTGCTGGGCGAGCCGGATGACGGCGATGGCACGCTGGCCGTCCGCGTGGCGAAGGACCAGGAAGCCCGGCAGCGCGGCGCGGTGGAAGCCATCGACGCCGATCCTTTCGTGCGCGATCTCGTCGAGAACTTCGACGCGCGCCTGGTCGACGGGTCCGTGCGGCCCGTCTGACCCCCTCCAATCACGCAACCTCTCGGGAGAGACGGATGATCAACAAGGGACAACTCGCCGGGCCTCATGCGCCAGGCGCAGCAGATGCAGGAAAACATGAAGAAGGCGCAGGAAGAGCTCGCCACCATCGAGGTGGAGGGCCAGGCGGGCGCCGGGCTGGTGAAGATCACCATGACCTGCCGTCACGACGTCAAGCGCGTGTCCATCGACCAGAGCCTGATGGGGGACGACAAGGAGATGCTGGAAGACCTCGTGGCCGCGGCCATGAACGACGCCGTGCGCCGCGCGGAAGCCACCACGCAGGAAAAGATGGGTGCTCTCACGGGCGCCATGGGTCTGCCCGCGGGAATGAAGCTGCCGTTCTGACGAACGCGCGGCTCGCCCATTCATGAAGACGCCGTCCACGCTGCAGGGGTTGATCGACGCCCTGCGCGTGCTGCCGGGCGTGGGGCCCAAGTCGGCCCAGCGCATCGCGTATCAGCTGCTGGAGCACGAGCGGGACGGCGCGCTGCGCCTGGCCCATGCGCTGGAAACGGCCGTGCAGCAGGTGCGCCACTGCGAGCAGTGCAACACGTTCACGGAACAGACGCTTTGCGAGGTATGCGCCTCGCCGCGCCGTGACGCGACGCTGCTGTGCGTGGTGGAAACGCCGGCGGACCAGTTGCGCATGGAACAGACGCAGACGTACTCGGGGCTCTATTACGTGCTGCTCGGCCGGCTCTCGCCGCTCGACGGCATCGGGCCGCGCGAACTGCATCTGGACAGGCTCATGAAACGGGCGGTGAACGGGGTGGTGCAGGAAGTGATTCTCGCGACGAACTTCACGGCCGAAGGCGAAGCCACGGCGCATTACGTGAGCGAGTCGCTGCGCGCGCGCGGCTTGCGGGTGTCGCGCATTGCGCGCGGGCTGCCGGTGGGCGGCGAACTGGAGTTCGTCGACAGCGGCACGCTCGCACAGGCGTTCATTGAAAGAAGGCAGGTGGGTTGATGGCGGAGCAGCGTCGCAGGTCCTCGAACAAGCCGTCGTCCCGCAGCGGGGCGGGCACGGGCACGGGCACCAAGCCGCCGCCACGTCCCGGCACCCGGCGCGAAGACAAGCCGGTGCCCAACCGCCGCACTGCCAGCGACAGGAACGCCCGGCCGGTGCATCGGGATGAGGACCGCAAGCCCGGTCCACGAGGCGAAACGGAAGGACGCGGCGCCGGTGCACGAAGTGGTTCGCAGTCGCGCAGCCCCGGTGCGCGCGGCGGCGGGGAAGATCGCGCTACGGGGCCGCGTGGCACGGGCGAGGGCCGCGGCGGACCGGGTGCTCGGGCCGGCGGCGAAGGCCGCAGCAGCGGCACGGGCGGCCGGGCAGGCAGTGCAGAACGTGGCGGCCCGGGTGTTCGCGGGGCGGGGGAAGGCCGCAGCGGGCCAGCCCCTCGTGCCGGCAGCCAGGGACGAGGAGGCCCGGGGGCTCGAAGCGAGAGAGCGAAGGGCGCAGTGGTCCCGGCGCTCGTGGCAGCGGTGAGGGGCGAGGATCCGCCACTCGCGGACCCGCGGTTCCGGGGCGCAAACCCGCTGTCCGCAATGGCGGCGAGGGCCGCAAGCCCGGATTGCATGGTGGGCCCGACACGCGCGATCGCGCGCCGATTCCCGAAGTGCCGGTGGTGCCGGTGTCCCGGCGCAGCCCGTCGGTCTCCAGACACGTACCGCCGCCGCCCCCGCCGGCTTCGACCGATGGTCAGTCGCAGAAGCTGCAGAAGGTGCTCGCTCAGGCGGGCCTGGGTTCGCGGCGCGAGATGGAAGAGCTGATCTCCACCGGCAAGGTGCTGGTGAACGGCCTGCCCGCAACACTGGGCATGAGGGTGAACCCGGACGATCTGGTCAAGGTCGGACGGCGGCAGCTGCGCTTCAAGCTGTCGCCGCGCCTGCCGCGCGTGATCATCTATCACAAGCCGGAAGGCGAGATCGTGTCGCGCGACGACCCGGACAAGCGCGCCAGCGTGTTCGACCGCCTGCCGGTCATCCGCAGCGGCAAGTGGCTCGCCATCGGCCGGCTGGATTTCAACACCTGCGGCCTGCTCATCTTCACGACCTCCGGCGAACTCGCCAACCGCATGACGCATCCGCGCTTCGAGGTCGAACGCGAGTACGCCGTGCGGATCATGGGCGAACTCACGCAGGAGCAGGGCAAGGAACTGTTGAGCGGCGTGGAACTCACCGACGGCACGGCGCGATTCGACGTGCTGGAAGACCAGGGCGGGCAGGGGCGCAACCACTGGTACCGGGTGGTCGTGCGCGAAGGCCGTAACCGGCTCGTGCGCAGGATGTTCGAGCACTTCGGCTTCACGGTGAGCCGCCTCATGCGCGTGCGCTTCGGCATCGTGAACCTGCCGCCGCGGCTGAAGCGCGGCCAGCACCTGGAACTCACGGAAGCGCAGACGCGCAGCGTGCTGGAATGGCTGGCGTCGGCCCGCAAGCTGGCGGGCGAGGACGCCGACGAGGCCGACGACGCACCGCTGCCGGCGCCGCCACCGCCTTCGCGCGTCAGGGCGCCACGAAGACCCGCAGGAAGGAGGCGCTGAAGTTGCCATTGGGATTGGAGAACGTCGTGACGGACACTCCGCCCGCGGTCACCGCCAGACCCACGCCGTTGGGGCCCGTCAGCCCCACCTGATACTGCGCACTGCCGACGCACGAAGGCGAGCAGGCCACCGTCTGCGCGCCCGAAACAAAGTCCCCCATGTTGGCCGGTGGCGGATTGCCGAAGACCTGGGGGGCGATCATGTTGGTGAACGCGACGGTGTGTATCGCGCTGGTCGAAGGTTCCGGAAACGCCATGGCCATGCTCAGCTTGGCCTGCGCATTGGTGAAGTCGATGGTGAGCGCGGCGCTCTGGATGCTTCCCACGGAGACCGCGCCGCCCAGACCGGGGTAGTAGGCGACCGGCGCAGGCCCGTGGTGGATCGAGTAGTTGACGACCCCGCTCACGGGCAGGCTCTGCCCCGAACCGCCTCCCACGCCGTTGGCCGTGCCGAACAGCAGCGGAAGACCGTTGATCACGCCCTGCGGGGTCTGGATGGTCGCGTTGTTCCAGCGTCCCCAGGTGAGCACCTGGTTGCCGCTCGCGATCTGGCCGCGGTCCGAGATCTGCGCGAGGATGACCCCGCCGGTCATCGTTCCGAACAGGAAACCCGTCAGATTGTTGCCGCTGTCGTAGACGCCGCCGGTATCTGCGAACTGCAGGATGTAGCCGGTCGCGACGGCGGCATAGGGATAGGCGAACACGTATCCGTCCGCGGGCGGCAGCAGCGCGGGCGTACCCGTGCTCGCCAGATTCTCGGTGGTCAGGGGCGGCAGCGTTCCGGTCAGTGTGGCGAGCGGCTGCCCGATGAGCGGCCCGCCCGCCGTCGGCAGGGGGGACGTGGGAAGCGGCGCTGGCTGCGTCGTGATGGTGCCCGGCGCGGGGGCGGTCGGATCGGTGGTGGGCGGGGGGGCACTCGGGTCCCCGCTCGTGGTACCGGCGGGAGGGGGTGCGCCCGCCGAGGTCCCCGCGGGTCGCGGCGCAGCGGCAGACGCGCTGCCATCAGCCGTGCCGGCGGCGCGCTGGCCCTGACCCTGGTTCTGCTGACCTTGTCCTTGTCCTTGTCCCTGACCTTGTCCTTGTCCTTGCCCCTGTCCTTGCCCCTGTCCTTGTCCCTGGCCTTGGCCTTGCGCCTGTTCCTGCTCCCGGTTCGCCGAGTCTTCGCGCCGGTTGGGCCCGCGCCGCTGACCTTCGAGCCGGTCAGCCAGGAACGCCGGAGGCGACAGGAGCCGCTGGAACTGGGATTCGGGACTGGAGGCAAAGAACGTGTCGCCCGCGCGGAAGGCCGATTCTCCGGTCTGATTGGTGGCGACCACCTGCCCGTTGGTCACGTTGCCGTACAGGCCGTCGGCCGCCTGCGCCCCGTTGTCGTGGCGGCATCCGCCGCCTTCGCAAAGCGCGAGCGAATAGGCGGTGCCCCGGATGCCGATGGTCGCGACGGCGGTGCCGACCCGGTACGCGGGCTTGTTGATGCGGCCGATCAGCCCGGTCACGGTCCGGAAACCGCCCTTCAGCAGGCGGAACACGGCGCTTTCTGAACCGTCCGTGCGGCCCTCGAAGACGTACTTCTGCAATGAAAGTGCGGAGTCCGGCTTGAGGGCGATCACGCTCTCGTCGGTGAGGCGCACCTGCAGATTGCTGTCCTTGCCGGTACGCAGCAGGTCCTGGCTCTGCACTTCGGAACCCGCGACGAGGCGCACGACCCGTGCGCCGCGGATCGCCGTGGTGTCACCGGCGGCGAGCAGCACGCGGCCCGCGGCAGCGGCCCAGACCGGGGTGGACGACAACGCGCTCAGGCACAGGGCGGCAGCCGCCGCGAAGAGAAAGGTCCGGCCCAGGGGACTCATGGCGTTTCGTAGCGCACCTTGACGGCGGCCACGTTGCGGTTGAAGTCGTACAGTTCGATGTTCGAGCGGTTGCGCGCGGCGGTCAGTTCCAGGCGCACGCTCCATTGCTTGTCCAGGGCGTAACTGGAACCGGCATCCAGCGCGTAGTACCAGTCGCTGCGACGCCGGGCGAGGAACGCGTCGGCTTCGAGATATTCGCTGTTCTGCAGCGAGGCGGTGGCGAAGAAGGTGACGCGATCCTGCGGGGATGCCGTGAGGCCCAGGCGTGCGCCGGACAGGGTGCGTCCCAGGTCGTCGCGGTTGCGGCGGTTGGCTTCCACGCCGAAGGTGAGCCCGCCCTGGGCGACCACGTTCCACGCGCCGCCGAGCGCCTGGCGCACCCCCGCACCGATGGTGAAGATATCGGCATCCCGCGCTTCGTTGCTCCCGGTATAGCCGAGCTGTGCCCACTGGACCAGCGCGCTCCATGTCCGGGTGGGGGAGGTCTGCCGGTGCCACTCGCCGGAGACGCTGCCGACGTCCCGGTAGCGGGTGTTGTCGAGCGTGAGACTGCCGAACGCCGCGGTCAGCCGCAGCAGATCCTTCTCGCCCAGGCGGCTGACTCCGCCGCTGGCCGTGAGGCTGCGCAGATCGAACGCGTCCTGCGTCAGGTGATTCTTGGTGTCGGCCGAACCGCCGAAGAACACGGACCAGCCGGGAGCCACGGGAATGGACCACTGCGCGCCCGCGGCTGCGGCAAGAAAACCGTTGTCCGCCTTCACACCGCTGTCCTGCACGATCACCTGTCCGAAGGGCAGCGAGATGTTGCCGTTGCTCACGCCGCCGTTCACGTTGGAGTCGTAGCCCGCGCCGGCTTCGGCGAAAAAGCGGACGGCGGTGCGGTAACGCGACTCGCGGGCGCGGATCGCATCGAGGTACTTGCGGATGTTCGCGCGGACGCCTTCGGGCGGATTCGTCGCGAGCACGCGGTCGAACTCCTCCCTGGCGCGCTGATCCTCCTGCATGAGGAAATACCCACGCGCCAGTTCCAGCCGGGCGGCCTGGTCGTTGGGATACGTGATGACGTAGCGCTCCAGCGCCAGCGTGCCCTCACCGGCATGACCGGAATCGATCGCGGCCAGACCGTAGAAGTAGTCGAAGGTCGGTTCGCCGAGCTGGTCCGGATAGCGGCGGCCACGTTCGTAGGCGTCCTTGAACATGCCCCGCTGGACCAGCGCCTTCACTTCGTCGACGGGACGCGCCTGCGGCCACGCCGTCGCCGTCGAGAGCATCCACAGGGCGAGGCTGCACCACGGCACCTTCCCGAGCCGGAGTCCCGACGGACGCAGGGGGTTCATGAGAGTTGTTCGCGCGTGAGCAGGAAGACGAATTCGTGGCCGGCGTGGGTCTCGAGCCAGGTGAAGGGGAGGTCGGGAAATGCCGCTTCCAGCGCTGCCTGGTTATGGCCGATTTCTACGACAAGAACGCCGCCGGGCTTGAGCCTGCCGGGGGCCTCCTCGATCAAACGGCGCACGAGATCCAGGCCGTCGCTGCCGCCCGCCAGCGCCAGGGACGGCTCCTTGCGGTACTCGGGAGGCAGGGCTTCCATGGAGGGTTGGTCCACGTAGGGCGGGTTCGAGACGATGACGTCGTAGGTACGGGGCGGGACCGAGGCGAACAGGTCGGACGCGTGCAACGCGATTCTTTCCTGCAGCCCGTAGTCGGCTACGTTGTGCCGGGCGACGTCGAGCGCGCTGGGGGAGATGTCCACGCCCTCCACACGAGCCGCGGGGAACGCGTGCGCCAGCAGGATCGCCAGGCAACCCGAGCCGGTGCACATGTCCAGCGCGTCGGTGACCTGCTCCGGATCGGCGACCCAGGGGGCGAGCCCTTCGCCGAGCAGGTCCGCAATGAACGAACGCGGGATCAGCACGCGCTCGTCCACGCGGAACGAGAACTCGCCCAGCCACGCTTCGCCGGTCAGATAGGGAGAAGGCACGCGTTCCAGCACGCGCCGGCGGAAGAGATCGAGAATCATCTTGCGTTCGCCGCGCAGCAGGCTGGCGCCGAGGTGATCGTCCAGCGTGCCGGGCGGCAGGTGCAGCGCCCAGGCGATGAGATAGCCGGCTTCGGTGCGGGCGTCGGGAAATCCGTGGCCGAAGAACACCTGGTGGGACTGCAGCTGGGTGACGCCGAAGCGCAGCAGGTCGCGGATCGTACGCAGCTCGGCGACGGCGGCGTCGTAGGGAAAATCCGGGACGGCCGCCGCCATGTCAGCGAATTGCCGCAGCCTGCGATCCCAGGAGCCTGGCGAGGACACCCTGGTAGATGCGCGACAGCGGTTCGAGGTCCGCGATGCGGACGTGTTCGTTCAGCTTGTGGATGCTCGCGTTGACCGGCCCCAGCTCGATCACCTCGGGGCACCACGTGGCGATGAATCGCCCGTCGGAAGTGCCGCCGGAGGTGGAGAGCTCGCACTGCACACCGGTTTCGGTGGCGATGGCCGCCGACACAGCGTCGACCAGTCCGCCCTTGGGCGTGAGGAAGGGCATGCCCGACAGCGACCATTCGATCGCGTAGTCGAGGCGATGCCGGTCGAGCAGCGCATGCAGTCCTGTCTTCAGGGATTCGACCGTGCTCTCGGGCGAGAAGCGGAAGTTGAAGAGGATCTTCAACTCGCCCGGAATCACGTTGTTCGCGCCGGTGCCGGCGTGGATGTTGGAGATCTGGAAGCTCGTGGGGGGGAAGTACTCGTTGCCTTCGTCCCACACCACGCCCACCAGTTCGGCGAGCGCCGGCGCCGCCTCGTGCACGGGATTGCGTGCGAGGTGCGGATAGGCGATGTGCCCCTGGACCCCGCGCACGGTCATCTCGCCCGAGAGCGAGCCGCGCCGGCCGTTCTTGATTGTGTCGCCCAGACGGTGGGTGGAGGTCGGCTCGCCGACGACGCAGTAGTGGAGCTTCTCGCCACGGCCGCGCAGCCATTCCACTACCTTGACCGTACCGTCCACGGCCACGCCTTCTTCGTCGGACGTGATGAGCAGCGCGATGGACCCGGGATGGTCAGGGTGCGCCGCGATGAACTGCTCGGCGGCCGTCACGAACGCGGCGATGGAGGATTTCATGTCGGCGGCGCCCCGGCCGTAGAGCACGCCTTCGCGTTCCGTGGGCGTGAACGGGTCCGAGTTCCAGCGGTCCAGCGGGCCGGTCGGCACGACGTCGGTATGGCCCGCGAAACAGACGACCGGGTCGGCCGTGCCGCGCCGGGCCCAGAGATTGTCGACGTCGCCGAAGCGCAGGGGGGTCGTTTCGAAACCGAGCGCGCGCAGGCGCTCCGCGAGCAGGTTCTGGCAGCCACCGTCGTCAGGCGTGACGGAGCGGCAGCGGATGAGGGACCGCGTGAGTTCCAGCGTATCGGAAGGCATGAATCAGGAGTGGTCGAGTCGGTCGAGGTCGATGGACATGCCGCCGGTGCTGGACAGGGACGGGGACGCAGACGTGGAGGCCGCCGGCGCGGAACTGCCGCCTGCCGAGGGCATGCCGAAGACGCCGGTCCCGGAGGATTTCGACTTCGTCAGCGCGGCGTTGTCGAGCAGCCAGGCCAGGTTGGAGGGCGAATCGGAGTTCTTGAGCGCCTCTTCCTTGGAGATGAGCCCCTGCGAGTAGAGCTTGAACAGGGCCTGCTCGAAGGTCTCGCAGCCGGGCGACAGGCTCTGCTCCATCGCTTCCTTGATCTGGTCCACGTCGCCCTTCTTCACCAGCTCGGCGATATGCTTGGTGTTCAGCATGATTTCCACGGCGGCGACGAGGCTGCCGTCGTGGCCTTTCACCAGGCGTTGCGAAATGATCGCGCGCAGGGTGGTGGAAAGGTCCGCCAGCAGGCCTTCACGCGCATCGTGGGGGAAGAAATTGATGACCCGTCCGAGCGCGTGATAGCTGTTGTTGGCGTGCAGCGTGGTGAGGCACAGGTGGCCGGTCTGGCCGTAGAGCAGCGCGTGCTGGAGCGTCGTGCGGTCGCGCACCTCGCCGATCAGCAGCACGTCCGGGGCTTCCCGCATGGCGTTCACCAGGGCGTTGTCGTACGACAGGGTGTCCTGCCCGACCTCGCGCTGGTTGATGACGCACTTGTTGTTCGTGTAGACGTATTCGATCGGGTCCTCGATCGTGAGGACGTGGCCGCTGCGGGTGTGGTTGCGGTGCTCGACCATGGCCGCGAGCGTCGTGGACTTGCCGGAGCCCGTGGACCCGACGATCAGCACGAGACCGCGCTTTTCCATCACGAGGTCTTTCAGCAGCGACGGCAGACGCAGCTTCTCGAAGCCGGGAGTGCGGTTGCGCAGGTAGCGGATGACCATCGCGATGTTGCCGCGCTGGCGGAAGACGTTGACCCGGAATCGCCCCACGCCCTGGACGGGATAGGAGAAGTTCATCTCCTTGATCTCGTCGAAGGTCTGCGCCTCCTTCTCCGTCATCATGTCGTACGCGATCTTGCGCACCGACTCGGCATCCATGACCTGCTGGTTCACCGGCATGATGTTGCCGAGGATCTTGATGGAGATGGGGGAACCGACGGACACGAAGAGGTCGGAGGCCTCCTTCTCGGCCATCAGCTTGAACAGCGGCGTGAGGTACGTGCTCATGTCATCCTCCCTGGCGCCGCTGCGGTCCGCACCGGCCGTTCGTGGTCCGGGGCGCCGTCGGGACGCGGTGGCGTGCGATCGAAAGGGGACTGCCGGGCCCGTGAAGGCGGCATCGCGGGAATCCCCGGCTTCGCCGACCGCCCTCAGTCGCCCCGCAGCAGTTCGTTGATGCTTGTCTTGGCGCGGGTCTTGGCGTCGACCTGCTTCACGATAACGGCGCAATAGAGGCTGTATTTACCGTCGGCGGAGGGCAAGTTGCCCGAAACCACCACCGAACCTGGCGGAATGCGCCCGTAGAGGACCTCGCCGGTGTCGCGGTTGTAGATGCGGGTGCTCTGGCCGATGTACACGCCCATGGAGATCACGGAGCCCTCGCCGACGATCACGCCTTCGACGATCTCCGACCGGGCGCCGATGAAGCAGTTGTCCTCGATGATGGTCGGGTTGGCCTGCACCGGCTCCAGCACGCCGCCGATGCCCACGCCGCCGGACAGGTGCACGTTCTTGCCGATCTGGGCGCAGGAACCGACCGTGGCCCAGGTGTCGACCATGGTGCCTTCGTCCACGTACGCCCCGATGTTCACGTAGGAAGGCATCAGCACCACGTTCTTGGCGATGAAGGACCCCTTGCGCGCGGCCGCGGGAGGGACGACGCGGAAACCGCCGGCCCGGAAGTCGGCATCGCCGTAGTCGGCGAACTTGGGCGCCACCTTGTCGAAGTAGTTGCTGTAGCCGTCGCGGATGACGGCGTTGTCGGCGAGGCGGAAGGACAGCAGGACTGCCTTCTTGATCCACTGGTGGGTCACCCAGTCGCCGTCGCGCTTTTCCGCGACCCGCAGCGTGCCGGCGTCCAGCCCGGCGATGACGTCCGCCACGGCCTGCTTGATGTCCGCCGGCGCCGAGGACGGCGACAGTGCGGTGCGGTTTTCCCAGGCCTGCTCGATGACGGATTCCAGTGCGGACATGCGGGTGTTCTCTCGATTCGGTTGGTTGTCGTTGATCAGCGTGCCTTGCGCACGAATTCGGCGAGCCGCCCGGCGGCCTCGATGCACTCCGCGAACGGGGCGACCAGGGCGATGCGCACGAAGCCCTGTCCCGGGTTGACACCCTGCGCCTCGCGCGCGAGATAGCTTCCGGGCAGAACCGTCACATTATATTGTTCGAGCAGTCGCCGGGCGAATACGGTGTCATCCCCCGGCACGCGCTGCCAGAGGTAGAAGGCGGCTTCGGGCATGGCGGTTTCGCAGGCGGCGCCGAGGATTTCCACGACCGCGCGGAATTTCTCGGCGTACTGCCGGCGGTTGTCCACCACGTGCGCCTCGTCGCGCCAGGCGGCTTCGCTCGCCGCCTGCACGGTCAGGCTCATGGCGCTGCCGTGGTAGGTCCGGTACAGCAGGAAGGATTCGATCACCTTCCGGTCCCCTGCGACGAAGCCCGTGCGCATGCCCGGGACGTTGGACCGCTTGGACAGGCTGCTGAAGACGATGAGGCGCCGGTAGTCCGACCGGCCCAGCTGGACGACGGCCTGCAGGGCGCCCAGCGGCGGCCGGCCTTCCTCGAAGTAGATCTCCGAATAGCACTCGTCGGCGGCGATCACGAAGCCGTGCCGGTCCGACAGCTCGAACAGCGTCCGCCACTCGTCGAGCGTCATGACGCGGCCCGTCGGGTTGGCCGGCGAGCACACGTAGATGAGCTGGGTGCGGGCCCAGACATCGTCCGCCACGGACGCGAAGTCGTAGCGGAACTGTGTTTCGGGAAGCTGGTTGAGGAAATGCGGCTGCGCGCCTGCGAGCAGGGCGGCCCCCTCGTAGATCTGATAGAACGGGTTGGGCATGACCACGACGGGATCGGGCCGCGTGCGGTCGACGACCGTCTGGGCAAAGGCGAACAGCGCCTCGCGGCTGCCGTTGACCGGCAGGACTTCCGCGGCAGGATCGGGCTTCGCGATGCCGTAGCGGCGGGCGATCCAGTCCGCGATGGCTTCGCGCAGGGAGGGCGTCCCGGCCGTGGCGGGATAGCCGGCCAGGCCGCCAAGATTGCCTTTCACGGCGTCGAGGATGAAGGCGGGCGTGGGGTGCTTGGGCTCGCCGATCGACAGGTTGATCGGGCGCAGGTCCGGAGGGGTGGCGGCGCCGGCGAACAGGCGCGAGAGCTTCTGGAAGGGGTAGGGCTGGAGGCGGGCGAGATCGGGATTCATTCGGAATGGGCGAAAGGACGCCGGCGCCGGAGGCGGGCGGGAAGCGGGATTATAGGGACCGCGGGACGGTCCACGACGACGTCGTGAATGGTGTCGGATCGGTTACAATTCCGCCGTTTTCATCGGGCATTATCCGCGCGGTATGCGGTGCGTCCGGTGTGCCGTATCAGCCGCCTGGCCCGGTGACGCCGCCAGGCGGTTGTTTTTTATCTTGCATTCATGCCGTAGGCGTTGAACGGGGTTTTCCGGGTGCGTCTCACACACATCAAGCTCGCAGGCTTCAAGTCCTTCGTCGACCCTACCCACATCGCATTGCCGGGCCAGCTGGTCGGCGTGGTGGGGCCCAACGGCTGCGGGAAGTCGAACGTCATCGATGCGGTCCGGTGGGTGCTGGGCGAGTCGTCCGCCAAGCACCTGCGGGGCGAGACGATGCAGGACGTCATCTTCAACGGCTCCGGCGAACGCAAGCCGGTGAACCGTGCCAGTGTCGAACTGGTATTCGACAACAGCCTGGGCAAGGCAGCCGGCGCATGGACCAACTACGCCGAGATCTCCATCAAGCGGGTGCTCGAGCGGCAGGGCGAGTCCAGCTACTACATCAACAACATCGCCGTGCGGCGGCGGGACGTCGCGGACATCTTCCTGGGCACGGGCCTGGGGGCGCGAGCCTACGCCATCATCGAGCAGGGCATGATCTCCCGCATCGTCGACGCGAAGCCGGAGGAACTGCGGGTGTTCCTGGAGGAGGCCGCGGGGGTGTCGAAGTACCGCGAGCGCCGCAAGGAGACCGAGAACCGGCTCGAGGATGCCCGGGAGAACCTGTTGCGCGTGGAGGACATCCGGCGCGAACTGGGCCTGCAGATCACCCGCCTCGAGGAACAGGCCGTCGCCGCCGAACGCTACCGCACGCTGGAGGCGGAGATCCGCCGCAGCCAGTGTCTGCTGTGGTCCATCCGGCGGCGCGACGCCGGCAACCTGCGGGTGCGGCTGGCCGGAGAGATCGGGCAGACCGCCACGGATCTGGAACGCACGACTGCCGAATTGCGTGAAGTGGAATCCGGCCTGGAAACCTCCCGCAGCGCCCACTATGCCGCGGGCGATGCCGTGCACTCCGCGCAGGGTCTGCTGTACGAGGCAAACGCCGAGTTCGCGCGCATCGAGCAGCAGCTCCAGTTCCAGCGGGCGAGCCGGAACCGGGCCGAATCCCGCCGGCGCGAACTGGACGACCAGATTTCACGGGACAGCACCCGGATGGACGACGTCCGTTCCGAACTGCAGAACACCGAGGCCGATCTCGAGGCTGCCGTCGCGATTGCCGAGCAGAGCGCGGAGCAGGCGCGTGATGCGCAGGACGCGATGCCCGAGACGGAGACGGCCTTCCGCAATGCGCGCGTGGAACTGGACCGGGTGCGGCAGGCCATCACCCAGGCCCAGCGGGACCGCGAAGTGGCCATCGCCCGCCGCGACCAGACCGACCGGCTGCTGAGCCAGCTGCGCATGCGCCGTGAACGGCTAGAGGGCGAACTGCAATCGATCGCGGCGCCGGACGAGGCCGAGATCGAACGGCTGCTGCAGGAAAAGGAGGCCCTCGCCGAGGAAATTCAGGGGCTGCAGGAACGGCAGAGCGCGCTGCAGGCGCGCATCCCGCAACTCGAATCGGCCTACCGGACCGCGGCGCAGGGTGTGGAATCGGCGCGCGGCCGGCTGGCCTCGCTCGAAGCGCGGCGCCATGCGCTCGTGGCTCTGCAGCAGCAGGTCGGATCGTCGGAACAGATGGCGGCGTGGCTCGGTCAGCACGGCCTGTCGGACATGCCGCGCCTGTGGGAGAAGGTCCGCGTCGAGGCCGGTTGGGAAGATGCGGTGGAAGCCGTGCTCCGCGAACGCCTCAACGCGCTTGCCCTGGTGGATCCCGCGCGCCTGTCCGACTGGTTCGGTTCCGCCCCTCCCGGAAAGCTCGCCGTCTATCGCCCCGAGCCGGCCGCTGCCGGCCAGGATGCTGCGCCTGCTCCGGCGGGATGCCGCGCTCTGACGGCCGTCGTGACGTGCCAGGAGCCGGGCGTCGAAAGCGCGCTGCGGGAATGGCTGACGGGCGTCTGGGCGGCCGAGTCGGCGCAGCAGGCGATGGCAGCGGCTGCCTCGCTGCCTCCGGGCGAGATGGTCGTGTCCCGCGAAGGACACATGTTCACGGCGCACAGCATGGGCTTTCATGCGCCCGACTCCGAAATCCACGGGCTGCTCGAGCGCAAGCAGGAAATCGAGGCGCTGGAGCGGGAGATCCCCGGAGTCGAGAACGAGCTTGCCCTGCAGCGCGACACGCAGACGGATGCCGAAGCGGAACTGAAGGAAGCGCGTGCCGAACTGGACCGGATCCGCCAGCGGGTTTCCTCGCTCTCCCAGTCGCGGCACGAAGCCGATCTGGCGCACATGCGCGCGGCCCAGCTTGCGGGACGGGCGCGAGAACGGCGGTCGCAGATCGAAGGCGAGCTTGCCGAGATCGCCCAGGAGCAGGCGCGCGAGCACGAAATCCGCAGCGAGACCGACCGCGACATCGAGATGTCCGGCGACGCCTCGGATGGGCTCTCCCAGGAACTGGAAAGCGCAGAGGAGCGCTTTCATGCGGCGGAGGCCGGTCTGTCGACCGCTCGCGACCGCACGATGTCCGCCGAGCGGCAATGGCAGGAAGCCCAGTTCGAAGTGCGCGGGCTGGAGGCGCGCCAGGGCGAATTGAAGCGCGGCCTCACGGGGCTGGGCGATGCGCTGACGCGCGCGCGCGCCGCGCTGGAGGAAGTTCTCGGCGAGCTGGAGCGCACCGACGAGGGCCCGCTGGAATCCGAACTGGGGGTGGCGCTGGATGTGAAACAGCAGCGCGAAGCCGCGCTCGCCCGGTGCCGGGACGCCTTGAGCGAAGCGGAGCGCGACCTGCGGGGGCTGGACGAGCGCCGGAATGGCCTCGAACGCCAGCTCGAACCGATGCGCACCCGTCTGGGCGACCTGCGGCTCAAGGAGCAGGAAGCGCGGCTTGCCGAGGAGAATTTCGCGGCGCAGCTCGCGGAGGCGCGGGCGGACGAGGCGGAACTCGCGCCGCTCATGGAGAAGCCGCCACGGCCCAACGCGCTGCAGGCGGAGATCACCCGCCTGCAGGAAGAGCTGACGGGCCTGGGCGCGGTGAACCTCGCCGCGCTGGACGAACTGCAGAAGACCACCGAGCGCAAGGGCTTCCTGGATGCCCAGTCGGCGGACCTGAACGAGGCCGTGGCGACGCTGGAAGACGCCATCCGCCGCATCGACCGCGAAACGCGCGAGCGCCTGAAGGGCACCTTCGACGAGGTCAATAAGAATCTCGGCGAGATGTTCCCGCAGCTCTTCGGCGGCGGCGAGGCGAAGCTCGTCATGACCGGCGAGGAGATCCTCGATTCCGGCGTGCAGATCATCGCCCGGCCGCCGGGAAAGAAGAACGCGTCCATCCACCTGCTGTCCGGCGGCGAGAAGGCGCTGACCGCCGTGTCTCTCGTGTTCTCGCTGTTCAGGTTGAACCCCGCCCCGTTCTGTCTGCTGGACGAGGTGGATGCGCCGCTGGACGATTCGAACACGAGCCGTTTCTGTCAACTGGTCCGCAAGATGTCGGACCAGACGCAGTTCATCTTCATCAGCCACAACAAGATCACGATGGAGCTCGCCGAGCAGCTGGTCGGCGTGACCATGCCCGAACTCGGTGTGTCCAGGGTCGTCGCCGTCGACATCGAGGAAGCGCTCAAGATGCGCGAGGAGCAGGCCGCATGACCGTCGTGCCGGGCGTACCGCAAAGGGCAATGACATGAGCGATTTTCAGTTGGGACTTCTCGGCTTCGGTGTACTGGTGATCGTCGGCGTGCTGGTGTTCAACTGGTGGCAGGAACGCAACCACCGCCGGCGCGCCGAGGAGGCCTTCGACGTGCCCGCCCGGGATATCCTGTTCGAGCACGAGCCGATTGCGGCGCCCGAGCCGCCACTCCCCAGCCCCGCGGCGATCGCACTCGATGACCCCCCGTCCGAAGAGCCGGTACATCGCGAGCCGGAGATCGAGGTTCCGACCCGCGCTGTACGCGAACTCCCGCCCGTGGCGGCCGGCGAACCCGACGAAGCCATGGTCGATTGCCGCGCCGAGTTCGAGCAGGAAGAACCCTTCGGCGACGAATTCCTGGTGCGGCTCGCCCAGGCGATCTCCGCCCTCTCGCGACCCGTCCGCGTGATGGGGCTCGACGACCGCAGCGGCCTCTGGGTGCCGGTCGACGAGGCCGGCAGCGGACGTTTCCGGCGCATCCGCACCTCGGTGCAGCTCGCGGACAGGCAGGCGGTCATCTCGCGGGCGGAACTCGACGAATTCGTCGGCGCGATGCAGGCGGTCTCCGACGAGGCCGCGGTGGATCTCACGGCTTCCGACACCTCGATCATGGAAGCCCGCGCCCAGGAACTCGACAACTTCTGCGCCGAGGTCGACATCGCGATCGGATTGTCGGTCGTGGCGCGCGGCGGACATCAGTTCCCGGGCACGACGATCCGCGCGCTGGCCGAAAGCGCCGGACTCAAGTTGAAGCCGGACGGCCAGTTCCACTTCGAGGACGCCCAGGGCCAGTCGCAGTTCACGCTGGACAACCAGGCCACGGAGCCGTTCTTTCCCGACAGCATCAAGTCGCTCTCGACCAACGGCATCACCTTCCTGCTCGACGTGCCGCGCGCGAGCGGCGGCATCGCGACGTTCGACCGGATGGTGCAGGTCGCCAAGCGCTTTTCCTCCACGCTGGAAGGCATCATCGTGGACGACAACCGGAATGCGCTGTCCGACAACGGGCTGGATGCGATCCGCCGTCATCTGAGCGGCGTCTACGCCGCCATGGAAAAGGCGGGCATCCCCGCGGGCAGCGCCACCGCCAACCGACTGTTCTCCTGATGCCCGTTCCGCCGGACGTTCTGGCCGAGATCGAAGATCTCCGGCGGAACCTCGAGCATCACAACTACCGTTACTACGTCCTGTCCGCGCCGGAGATCCCGGACGCGGAGTTCGACCGCCTGTTCCTGAGGCTGCAGTGGCTCGAGTCCGAGCATCCCGAGGCGGCATCCCCCGATTCCCCCACGCAACGGGTAGGCGGGTCCGCGGTCGAGGCGTTTCCTCCGGCGCCGCACGCGGTGCCGATGCTTTCGCTCAACAATGCCTTCACCGACGCGGACGTGGAAGCGTTCGACCGGCGTGTGAGGGAGACGACCGGTGCCGAGACGGTGGAGTACGCCGTCGAACCCAAGTTCGACGGGCTCGCCATCAGCCTGACCTACCGCGCAGGAGTGCTCGTTCGCGGGGCCACGCGTGGTGACGGCGCCACCGGCGAGGATGTCACCGGCAATCTGCGCACGGTGCGCTCCATTCCGCTCGGGCGGGACGGCCCGCGCCTCCCGGACGTGCTGGAGGTGAGGGGCGAGGTTCTGATGACCAAGCGCGAGTTCGATCGACTCAATGCCGAGCAGCGCACCCGCAACGACAAGCTCTTCGTGAATCCGCGCAACGCGGCGGCAGGCGCGTTGCGTCAGCTCGATCCGCGCATCACGGCGAGCCGCAAGCTCTCGTTCTACGCCTACGGAATCGGGCAGGTCGAGGGTGGCGCGGCGCCGAGCGAGCGTCACAGCGGGCTGATGGACTGGCTGCAGGAACTGCGGTTTCCGGTCAGCGACGAGCGCCGCGTGGTGTCGGGCATGGAGGGCCTGCTCGGTTACTACCGTGCCATCGGAGAGCGGCGCGCCTCGCTGCCTTTCGAGATCGACGGTGTCGTATACAAGGTGGACGAACTCCGCAAGCAGGAGATGCTGGGATACGTATCGCGCGCACCGCGCTTCGCGATCGCGCACAAGTACCCCCCCGAGGAGGAGCTGACCGAGGTGCTGGACATCGAGGTCCAGGTCGGCCGCACGGGGGCGCTCACGCCGGTGGCCCGGCTGAAGCCGGTGTTCGTCGGCGGCGTGACCGTGACCAATGCGACGCTGCACAACGAGGACGAGATCCGGCGCAAGGACATCCGTGTGGGTGACCGGGTGATCGTGCGGCGCGCGGGCGACGTGATCCCCGAGGTGGTGCGTGTCGTGCCCTCCGATGGAACACGCGGCGAGGAGTTCCACCTGCCGCACCGGTGCCCCATCTGCGGCTCGGATGCCGTGAGGGAAGAAGGCGAGGCGGTGCGCCGCTGCGTGGCCGGGCTGTTCTGTCCTGCCCAGCGCAAGCAGGCCTTGCTGCATTTCGCGCAGCGCCGGGCGCTGGACATCGAAGGCCTGGGCGAGCGCCTGGTGGATCAGCTGGTGGACCGCGACATGGTGCGCACACCTGCGGATCTCTACCGGCTTGGCGCGGCAGATCTTGCAGGGCTCGATCGCATGGGCGAGCGATCGGCAGCCAACATCGTGGCGGGCATCGGCAAGAGCCGTAACACGACGCTGGCAAGATTCGTCTACGCGCTGGGGATCCGCAATGTGGGCGAGGCCACGGCCCGGGACCTCGCGCGGCACTTCGGCGATCTGCCGCCGCTGCGGTCCGCCACAACGGACGAACTCATGCGGGTGCCGGACGTGGGGCCGATCGTGGCGCAGAGCATCGCCGATTTCTTCGCCCAGCCGCACAACGCCGAGGTGATCGACGCGCTCAAGGACGAAGTGCGCTGGCCGATACAACCTCCGGTGACCGCTTCCGGCGCGCCACTTGCTGGGGTGACTTTCGTGCTCACCGGTACGCTGCCGAATCTCACCCGCGACGAGGCGAAACAGAAGATCGAGGCGCTGGGCGGCAAGGTCGCCGGGAGCGTTTCGGCGAAGACCCGGTACGTGGTGGCCGGTTCGGACGCAGGATCCAAGCTGGAAAAGGCCCAAGCGCTGGGAATCGAGATTCTCGACGAGGCGGGGTTGTTAGAATTGCTCGAGCCGTGCGTGTCGGCAGAGCACAAAGCCAAGGAGAAAGAATGAAAGGGCCCATCAAGACCGCCGTGTTTCCCGTGGCAGGACTGGGAACGCGGTTCCTTCCGGTGACCAAGGCAAGTCCCAAGGAAATGTTGCCCATCGTCGACAAGCCGCTCATCCAGTACGCGGTGGAAGAGGCAGTCAACGCGGGCATGACGCAGATGGTGTTCATCACGGGCCGCAACAAGCGCGCCATCGAGGACCACTTCGACAAGGCCTTCGAGCTGGAAACGGAGCTGGAGGCCAAGGGCCGCACGGCGCTGCTCGACTGCGTCCGGAAGATCGTTCCCAGCAACGTGAGCTGCATCTATGTGCGCCAGCCGGAAGCGCTGGGGCTCGGCCACGCGGTGCTGTGCGCCAAACCCGTCGTGGGCAACGAGCCCTTCGCGGTCATCCTGGCCGACGACCTCATCGATGCTCAGCCGTCCACGCTCCAGCAGATGGTGGACGTCTACGCCGAACGGAAGAACTCGGTCCTCGCGGTGCAGACGATTCCGCCCGAGGATTCCAACAAGTACGGCGTCATCCGCAACGAGCCGCTGGCTTCCAAGCTGCACCGGATCGTCGGGATGGTGGAAAAGCCCAAGCCCGCCGATGCGCCGTCCAATCTGGCCGTGGTGGGGCGCTACATCCTCACCCCGCGCCTGTTCGATTTCCTGGAAGGGATCGGCAAGGGCACCGGGGGCGAGATCCAGCTGACAGACGGCATCGCCCGCCTGCTGGACGTCGAGCATGTTCTTGCCCTGGAGTTCGAAGGCCAGCGCTACGACTGCGGCTCCAAGCTCGGCTACCTCATGGCCAACTTCGTCTATGCGCTGCGTCACCCGGAAGTGGGGGTCGACTTCGCCGCCTTTGCGGCGTCGATGGCGAAGTCGGTGAAGAACTAGCGCGATGGTGTCGCGCGACGAAGCCCTGAGGATCCTGGAGACGGCGGAACTCGTCTGCCCGGCCGATCAGGTCCAGGCCGCCGTGGTCCGCCTGGGGCGGGAGATCAGCGAATCCATCGGTGACACGTTTCCCGTGGTGCTGCAGGTGATGCGCGGTTCCAGCGTGTTCTGCGGCCACCTGCTCCCGCTGCTGCACTTTCCCCTGGAGTTCGACTATATCCACGCGACGCGTTACGAGAACGCCACGGCCGGGAAGCAGATCTCCTGGAAGGTGAACCCGCCGGACAGTGTCCGCGGCCGCACCGTGCTGGTGGTGGACGACATTCTCGACGAAGGGCATACCCTGGCGGCGATCCGCGAGAGTCTCCTGGCGCGAGGCGCGGCGGCGGTACGCATTGCCGTGTTCTGCGTGAAGGATCTCGGACGCGAGAAGCCGGTGTCGGCCGATTTTGTCGGAGTGACCGTGCCGGATCGCTACGTGTTCGGCTATGGGATGGATGCTTACGGGGCGTGGCGCAATCTGCCCGCCGTCTACGCACTGAAGGAGCAGCAGGACTCATGACCGCGCCGGTTCTCGGCATCATCGGTGGTACGGGGCTCACCCAGCTTTCGAACCTGGAGGTCTCGCGCAGGCAGGTCGTGAGGACGCCCTTCGGCGAACCCTCGGGTGCGCTGACCTTCGGCAGGATTCACGACCGCGAGGTGATCTTCCTCGCGCGCCACGGCTACGGGCACACCATCGCGCCGCATCAGGTGAACTACCGCGCGAACATGTGGGCCCTGCATGCCGAAGGCGTGCAGCGCGTCGTTTCCATTGCGTCGGTGGGCGGTATCGCCTCAGGGCTGGGGCCGGGCGTCCTGTGCGTGCCCGACCAGATCATCGATTACACCTGGGGCCGCAAGAGCACGTTCTTCGAGGGGCCCGACCAGCCAGTCACACACATCGACTTCACCCATCCCTACGACGAGCGGCTGCGCCAGGATCTCCTGCGCGCCGCGCGTGCCATCGGCGAGAAGATCGTGGAGGGGGGCGTGTACGCGACGACCCAGGGGCCGCGTCTGGAGACGGCGGCCGAAATCAACCGCCTGGAGCGTGACGGCGCCACCGTCGTGGGAATGACGGGCATGCCCGAGGCGGCACTCGCCCGCGAGCTGTCGCTGGCCTATGCAACGCTCACGGTCGTGGTCAATCATGCCGCCGGCCGCGGCGACAGCGTGGACGGGATCTCGCTGGACGACATCAAGGCCGTGCTGCAGGAATCCCTGGGGCGCGCCCGACGGATCCTCGAGAAGCTGCTGGAGGACTGTGTCAGTCCGTGAGGTGATCCGCATGGGGGATCCGCGCCTGCTCGAGGCGGCGCAACCCGTGCGGGCATTCGACACGCCGGAGCTTCGGACCCTGGTCGACGACATGCTGGACACCATGAAGCACCTGAACGGCGCGGGACTCGCCGCGCCCCAGATCGCCGTGGGGCTGCAGGTGGTGATCTTCGGCGGCTTCAAGAGTCCGCGCTATCCCGAAAGCGATGAGATCCCCTTCACGGTCCTCATCAATCCCAAGCTGGAACCCTTGGGCGGCGAGATGGAGGAGGGCTGGGAAGGCTGTCTGTCGGTACCGGGGATGCGGGGCCTGGTGCCTCGATTCAAGCGGCTGCGCTACGTGGGGTTCGATGCGAAGGGACAGCCGATTGACCGCACTGTTTCGGATTTCCACGCGCGGGTCGTCCAGCACGAGTGCGACCACCTGGCGGGAGTGCTCTACCCGATGCGCATCCGGGATCTGCGCAATTTCGGCTTTGCGGACGTGCTGTTTCCCGGCCAGCTCGATCAGGACGACTGAGCGGCCGCGTCAGAGTGCCTTGGAGGCCCGGGCGCGGCTCCGCCGTGGCGCACCGGCGTTCGGCCGCAGAGACTGCCGCCCGGGAACAGCCCGGCGCAGACGTCGACCCGCGGCGGTCGCGGTGGGACTTGCCCGCCAGGGCCCAGGCGGAGCCGGCGATCTAGTTGGTGCGCTTGAGCAGCTTCTGCTTGATCCGCTCGAACTCGTCGCGGTTGATGGCGCCGGCGTCGAGGGCCTTCTGCAGATCCTTCAATTCCCAGCCCTTGGAGATCTGGGTGGACTGCTCCACCTTGACCACGGTATCGCCGCCGCAGGCGGTCAGCGCGAGCGCTGCCGCCAACACGGTGGCAGCCTGACAGACACGATTCACGATCATTTTCCCGTTCCCCCAGCGTTCACTGAACGCTGTCGATGAGCGCCTTCTTCTGACGCTCGTATTCCTTGTCTGACAGGGCGCCTGCATCATGGGCTTCCTTGAGCTCGATGAGCTGCTGCCCGATGGTCACGTCGATGCGCGGACCCTTGGGCTTGGGGGAGCCGCAGCCGGCTAGGGTGCAGGCGGCAAGCAGGGCGGCCACGAGGATCTTCCCGTTCAATTGAGCATCTCCTTCTGGAACTCGTTGCGGGCAGCCGGGCGGAACGGCAGGAATTTTTGCACTGGACCGGACACGCGCGCGTCTGCCCAAGCGGACGTTCATATAATGCCGGACGGGGTCTGGCCTCACAAGCACGCGGCAACAATCGATCGACAGGGAGCACGCCTTTGAAGCATCCACTAGCAGGGCCGCCGTCCGCCCGGCCGCGGGCAGCGGCTGTTCTCGACCCGGCCGCCCGCCAATTCCACGCCGGGCTGTGGCTCCTCGCCCTTGCCTTCGCCCTCTGGGCACTGAGCGCCAATGCCGAGCCTCCGCCGGTCGTTGCCGGGCGAGTGGATCTGGTCACCGGCGATGTCCGGTTCATCGATGCGGCGAAGAAGAACCGGCGGCCGGCGAAAGGCGATCCGGTGCTGTCGGGCGAAACCATCGTTTCCGGCCGCGACGGCGAAGTACATCTCACGATGGAAGACAGCGGCTACCTCGCGGTCCGTCCCAATACCCAGCTCAAGGTGGTGGACTACCGGGCCATGGGTGACAAGGAGGACCGCAGCATCCTGCGCCTCATCGAGGGCACGTTCCGGTCGATCACCGGCTGGATTCCTCGTGTGTCCCCCCGGAGCTACCGCATCGAGACGATCACCGCCACCATCGGCGTGCGCGGCACCGATCACGAACCCATGTTCCTGCCCAAGGGCAGCCCCCTGGGTCCGCCCGGCACCTACGACAAGGTGAACGAGGGCGAGACGTCCCTGGAGGACAAGTCCGGCGTTGTCTACATACCGCCGAATACTGCGGGCTACTCGTCGCTCCAGGACGGGGTGCGCGCCAGGCTGCTGGAGCGCATTCCGGATTTCTTCAAGGGCACGCCCAACGAGAATCTGCTGTCGGGCAAGCACAAGTCGATTCAGGAGCGCCTGCAGGAGAGGCTGGATGAGCGGCTGCGGCTCAACCAGGAACCCGGGGCCGGGCAGACGGAACCGCGCAGCGGCGTTTCGGGCGAGAAGGTGGAACAAGGCCTGGAGTCTGGCGCGAAGGGCGGTGCCGTCCCGGAGATCCCGCTGCCGGGCGTGGCCGTGCCGGGTGCTGCGATACCCGCGATCCTTCCGGGTGCGGCGGGTGCGGCCGGGGCGGCGGTTCCCCCGGTCGGAGGGGTGGTGCCGGGCATTCCCATTCCGGAGGCAGCACCGGCCGTGGCGCCTGCGGCACCCCCGGCACCGCCTGCGCCATCGTCACCGCTGGCGGCTCCGGCTCCGGACAAGTCGTCTTCGGCGCCTCCGGCAGCGCCCGCAGGTCGTCCCGAGTCCCGCAAGCCGGGACTGCCCCGCGGGGCACCCGCCACGGGTGGAGCACCTGCCGTCAAGCCGGAAGCCCCGGGGGATCCCGCTGACCGGCAGCGGGCCTACGACAACCGGCGCCGTGAACTGCAGTCCGATCACCGCGGACAGTACGAGCGGGACCGCGACACGGACCTCAACCGGGATGCGGATCGCGTGCGGGAGGCGGACCGGGTGGAATCGCGGCGGCGGCGCGAACAGCGCTGAGCTGGCGGCGGCAGGAATGAAAAAAGGCCCGCGGCGATCGCCGCGGGCCTTGTCTTGCGGGACGCCTTGACGGTCAGGCGGCCGCGAGCAGTTCGCGCAGCACGTAGGGCAGGATGCCGCCATGCCGGTAGTAGTCCACCTCGATGGGCGTGTCGATCCGCAGCTTGAGCGTCGTTTCGGTCTTGCTGCCGTCCTTGCGGCGGATGACCAGCGTGACGTCCTGCTGCGGCTTGATCTCGTTGCCCAGGAGGATGTCGAACTGCTCGTCGCCCTTGATGCCGAGCGAGTCGACGCTGTCGGTCCCCTTGAACTGCAGCGGCAGCACGCCCATGCCGACGAGGTTCGAGCGGTGGATCCGTTCGAAGCTGCGTGCGACGACGGCCTTCACGCCCAGAAGCTGCGTGCCCTTGGCCGCCCAGTCGCGCGATGAACCCGTGCCGTATTCCTCGCCGCCGAAGACCACCGTCGGCGTGCCCTCCGCGATGTACTTCATCGCGGCGTCGTAGATCGACATTTCCTTGCCGGAAGGCTGATGCAGCGTGATGCCGCCTTCCACCCGGGCGCCATCGGCCTTGGCGGGGATCATCAGGTTCTTGATGCGCACGTTGGCGAAGGTGCCGCGCATCATGACCTCGTGGTTGCCGCGGCGGGAGCCGTAGCTGTTGAAATCGGTCTTCGTGACCGAATTGCCGATCAGCCACTTGCCGGCCGGGGACGATTCCTTGATGGAGCCGGCGGGAGAGATGTGGTCGGTGGTGATCGACTCGCCGAACACACCCAGCGCGCGGGCACCGGATACGCCGGTGGCACCGCCGATTGCCGGCTTCATCTGGAAACCGTCGAAGAAGGGCGGACGGGCGATGTAGGTGGACGCGGGCCAGTTGTAGACCTGGCCGCTGACGCCCTCCACGTTCTCCCACAGCTCGCCCGGCTTGTTCTTCACCTGGCCGTAGTTCGCCTTGAACGCCGCCGGGTTCATGGCGAACTTCATCAGCTTGTAGACCTCTTCGCTGGTGGGCCAGATGTCGCCCAGCCAGACGTCCTTGCCGTCCTTGCCCTTGCCCACGGGCTCGGTCATGAGATCGCGTGTCACCGTGCCGGCGATGGCATAGGCCACCACCAGAGGCGGGGAGGCGAGGAAGTTGGCCTTGAGATTGGGGTGGATCCGCGCCTCGAAGTTGCGGTTGCCGGACAGCACGGCAGCACACACGAGGTCGTTCTTGACGATCGTGTCGTTGATCTCGGTCGACAGGTCACCGGCGTTGCCGATGCAGGTCGTGCAGCCGTAGGCCGCCACGCTGAAGCCGAGCTGCTCGAGGTAGGGCAGCAGACCGGCCTTGCCGAGATATTCGGTGACGATGCGAGATCCGGGCGCAAGGGAGGTCTTGATGTGCGGTTTCACCGTGAGACCGGCCATCACGGCCTTCTTGGCCAGCAGGCCCGCGGCCAGGAGCACGCCCGGATTGGAGGTGTTGGTGCAGGACGTGATGGCGGCGATCAGCACGTCGCCATTCCTGAGCTCCACGCCGCTGTCGGTCTTGAACGGCTGCCCCAGCTTTTCCTTGGGCTGGTTGAAGCCGTTCTCCCCCACGGGCTTGGAGTAGAGGTCGGCGAACTTCGTCTTCACGTTGCCGATCTCGATGCGGTCCTGTGGACGCTTCGGGCCTGCCAGGGATGGCGCCACCGTGGAAAGATCCAGCACGAGCGCCTTGGTGTAGTCGATCTCGCCCGCCTTGGGCACGCCGTAGAGCTTCTGCGCCTTGAAGTAGGCCTCGAACGCGTCGATCTCGGCCTTGGTGCGGCCGGTGCCGCGGAAGTAGTCGATGGTCTTGTCGTCGACCGGGAAGAAGCCCATGGTCGCGCCATACTCGGGGGCCATGTTGGCGATGGTCGCGCGGTCCGGCAGCGCGAGCGTCTCGGTGCCTTCGCCGAAGAACTCGACGAACTTGCCGACGACCTTCTCCTTGCGGAGCATTTCGGTGATGGTGAGCACCAGGTCGGTCGCCGTGACGCCTTCGCGCAGGCGTCCCTTCAGTTCCACGCCCACGACGTCGGGCGTGAGGAAATAGACCGGCTGGCCCAGCATCCCGGCCTCGGCCTCGATGCCGCCCACGCCCCAGCCCACCACGCCGATGCCGTTGATCATGGTGGTGTGGCTGTCCGTGCCCACCAGCGTGTCCGGATAGTAGACGCCGGACTTCTTGTGCACGCCGCGCGCCAGATACTCGAGGTTCACCTGGTGGACGATGCCGAAGCCGGGGGGCACGACGCCGAAGGTGTCGAACGCCTGCATGCCCCATTTCATGAACTCGTAGCGCTCGCGATTGCGCTGGAACTCGAGTTTCATGTTGAGATCGAGGGAGTCCTTCCCGCCGTAGTGATCGATCATCACCGAGTGATCGACCACCAGATCCACCGGTACCAGCGGCTCGATGGTCTTGGGGTTCTTGCCCATGTCGGCGGCCACGTTGCGCATGGCGGCGAGATCGGCCAGCAGAGGCACCCCCGTGAAGTCCTGCAGCACGACGCGGGCGACGACGAAGGGAATCTCGTCGACGCGATCGGCCGTGGGTTTCCAGGCGGCCAGCTGCCGCACGTGCTCCTCGGTGACCTTCTTGCCGTCGCAGTTGCGCAGCACGGCCTCGAGCACGATGCGGATCGACACGGGAAGGCGCGAGATCTTGCCCAGGCCGGCCTTCTCCAGGGCAGGCAGGGAGTAGAACTTGCCCTTCGAGGTGCCGATCGGGAACTCTTGCAGGGACTTGAACAGGTTGTGGCTCATGTCAGCTCCAGCGGGATGGGACTTCGATCACGAACGACTCAGATGACGAACATGTCGACGAACTCGTTCACCGGCGTTGCCGAAAGCTTGGCCGGGTCCATGCAGAGCGCGAGGATCGCGGCCTGCTGCTTCGCCGGGAACTTGCGCGCCAGGTTGGTCTTGAACTTCTCGACCAGGACCGGCATGCCTTCCTTGCGGCGGCGCTTGTGGCCGATCGGGTACTCGCAGACGACTTCCTTCATCGTCGTGCCGTCCTTGAACTCCACCGTCAGCGCATTGGCGATGGAGCGCTTCGCGGGATCGTGGTAGTCCTTCGTGAAGCGCTTGTCCTCGACGCAGACGATCTTGTCGCGCAGGATGTCGATACGCGGATCGGTGGCGACGCCATCCTCGTAGTCGCCCGCGGTCAGGCGGCCGAACAGCAGCGGCACGGCCACCATGTACTGGATGCAATGATCGCGGTCGGCCGGATTGTCGAGCGGGCCCTTCTTGTCGATGATGCGGATGCAGGCCTCGTGCGTGCGGATGGTGATCTTCTTGATGTCCTCCGCGGTCTTGCCGGCCTTTGCGAGCGCCTGGTGGATCTGCATGGCGCATTCCACGGCCGTCTGCGAGTGGAACTCGGCGGGGAAGGAAATCTTGAACAGCACGTTCTCCATCACATAGCTGCCGTAGGGCCGCTGGAACTTGAACTCGTTGCCCTTGAACAGCACGTCGTAGAAGCCCCAGGTCTTGGCCGACAGGACCGAGGGGTAGCCCATCTCGCCGGTCCTGGCGATGAGCGCGAGGCGCACGGCGCGGGAAGTCGCGTCACCGGCTGCCCAGCTCTTGCGCGAGCCGGTGTTGGGCGAGTGGCGGTACGTCCGCAGCGACTGGCCGTCGACCCAGGCGAGCGACAGGGCGGTGATGATCTCGTCCTTGGTGAGGCCCAGCATCTGCGCCACGACGGCGGTGGAGGCCACCTTGACCAGCACCACGTGATCGAGGCCCACCTTGTTGAAGCTGTTCTCAAGCGCGATGCAGCCCTGGATCTCGTGCGCCTTGATCATGGCGGTGAGCACGTCGCGCATGGTGAGCGGCGCCTTTCCGGCGGCCACGGCGTTGCGGGAGAGCCAGTCGGCCGTCGCCAGGATGCCGCCGAGGTTGTCGGAAGGGTGACCCCATTCCGCCGCCAGCCAGGTGTCGTTGAAGTCGAGCCAGCGGATCATGGCACCGATGTTGAACGCCGCCTGTACGGGGTCCAGCTGGAACTGGGTGCCCGGCACCTTCGCTCCGTTGGGCACCACGGTACCCGGGACGATCGGGCCCATGAGCTTCGTGCACGCCGGGTACTCGAGGGCTTCGAGTCCGCAGCCCAGCGTGTCCATCAGGCAGTAGCGCGCCGTCTCGTAGGCTTCCTTGCTGGAGATCTTGGTCTTGGAGACGTAGTCGGCGATGTCGACGAGAACCTTGTCGGGTTTCGGGCGGACGTTGGAGATGTGTGCGGACATGGCGGTTGTTTTCCCGTGGTCGTGAATGTTGTTCGGTTGGGGCGAAGGGCGCGGCGGATTACTTGCGGCGTTCCAAAGGGACCCACTTCTGGTTCTCGGGGCCGGTGTAGTTGGCGCTCGGGCGGATGATCTTGCCGTCGATTCGCTGCTCGATCACGTGGGCGCACCAGCCGGAGGTGCGGGCGATGACGAACAGCGGCGTGAACATCGCCGTCGGCACGCCCATCATGTTGTAGGACACGGCGCTGAACCAGTCGAGGTTCGGGAACATCTTCTTCTCGCGCCACATCACGGCTTCCAGGCGGTCGGCGATGTCGAAGAGCTTGGTGTCCTTGGCCTCCTTCGACAGGCGGCTCGCGACGTCCTTGATGACCTTGTTGCGCGGGTCGGAGATGGTGTAGACGGGATGGCCGAAGCCGATCACGATCTCCTTGTTCTGCACGCGCCGCACGATGTCGGCCTCGGCCTCGTCGGGATCGGAGTAGCGGCCCTGGATGTCGAAGGCGACTTCATTGGCACCGCCATGCTTCGGGCCGCGCAGCGCGCCGATGGCGCCGGCGATGGCCGAGTACATGTCGGAACCCGTGCCGGCGATCACGCGCGCCGTGAACGTGGACGCGTTGAACTCGTGCTCGGCGTAGAGGTTGAGCGAGGTCTGCATCGCGCGTTCCCACGTGGCGCTGGGCGGCGCGCCGTGCAGCAGGTGCAGGAAATGCCCGGCGATGGACTCGTCGTCCGTCTCGGTCTCGATGCGGCGGCCGTTGTGGCTGTAGTGGTACCAGTACAGGAGGATCGAACCGAAGCTCGCCATCAGGCGATCGGCGATGTCGCGCGCGCCGGGCGTGTTGTGGTCGTCCTTCTCGGGGATCAGCGTGCCGAGCACCGAGGCGCCGGTGCGCATCACGTCCATCGGGTGGGCGGAGGGCGGAATCCACTCGAGCGCGGCCTTGAGGGCCGTGGGCAGGCCGCGCAGACGGGCAAGCTTCGTCTTGTAGGCGTTCAATTCCGCGATGCCGGGCAGACGGCCGTGGACCAGCAGATAGGCGATCTCCTCGAAGGTCGCCTCGTCGGCGAAATCGAGGATGTCGTAGCCGCGGTAATGAAGGTCGTTGCCGGTCCGTCCGACCGTGCACAGGGCCGTGTTGCCGGCTGCAACGCCAGACAGGGCCACCGACTTCTTCGGCTTCGGGCCCGCTGCTTGCACTTCAGTCATGGTTCGTTCTCCTGGTGAATTCCGTTCCGGGCCGGACGTTGGCGCGCTGCGTGTCGGGAACGCGTGTACGCACGGGCCCTCTGCCTTCGTCTCGATCCGCCGGCGCGATGGCGATGCCGGCCGGCGGCGCGTTCGTCAACCTTGCTTCTTCTTCGCGAACAGCTCGTCGAGCTTGTTCTCGAAGTCGTGGTAGCCGAGGTAGTCGTAGAGCTCGGCCCGCGTCTGCATGGTGTCGACCACGTGCTTCTGCGTGCCGTCGTTGCGCAGGTGCTGATACACGTTCAGGGCCGCCTTGTTCATGGCGCGGAAGGCCGACAGCGGGTACAGCACCATGCCCACGTTCGCGGAGGCGAGCTCGTCGACGGTGAACAGCGGCGTCGAACCGAACTCGGTGATGTTCGCGAGAACGGGCACCTTCACGGCGTCGGCGAACTGGCGGTACATGGAAAGCTCGGTCATCGCTTCGGGGAAGATGGCGTCGGCGCCGGCCTCGACGCAGCGGCAAGCGCGGTCGATGGCGGCCTCGAGGCCTTCCACGGCCAGCGCATCCGTGCGGGCCATGATGACGAAGCTGGGATCGGTGCGGGCGTCGACGGCCGCCTTGACGCGATCGACCATCTCCTCGGTGCTGACGAGCTCCTTGCCGGGGCGGTGGCCGCAGCGCTTTGCGCCGACCTGATCCTCGATGTGCATGGCGCCGGCGCCGAACTTGATCAGCGAGCGGGTCGTGCGGGCGATGTTGAAGAAGCTGGAACCGAAGCCCGTGTCGACATCGACGAGCAGGGGCAGGGCGCAGACGTCGGTGATGCGGCGGATGTCGGTCAGGATATCGTCGAGGTTGCTGATGCCCAGATCGGGCAGGCCCAGCGAACCGGCGGCGACACCGCCGCCGGAGAGGTAGATGGCACGAAAGCCGGTGCGCTCGGCGAGGCGGGCGTGGTAGGCGTTGATCGTGCCGACGATCTGCAGGGGTTTCTCTTCTTCCAGGGCGCGGCGGAACCTGGCGCCCGGGGTGGCCGGTTGGGTCATGGTTGTGTCACTCCGTGGGGCCTTGCGGCCCGGAAACGATCGGGCGCTGCGGCGTCCCGCTGCAGCGCATCCACGCCGACGGCTCCGCTCAACCCAGCAGGTGGGCGACGGCCGAGCGCTCCTCCTCGAGTTCCTTGAGGGTGGCGTCCATCTTCTGTCGGCTGAAGTCGTCGATGGCCAGTCCCCGGACGATCTCGTACTTGCCGCCGGCGCAGGTCACGGGAAAACCGTACATGACATCCTGGGGAATGCCGTAGGAGCCGTCCGACGGGATGCCCATGGTCACCCACTTGCCGTGGGTGCCCAGCGCCCAGTCGCGCATGTGATCGATGGCCGCGTTCGCGGCCGAGGCGGCGGAAGACAGGCCGCGGGCCTCGATGATGGCGGCGCCGCGCTTGCCGACCGTGGGGATGAACGTGTCGCGATACCAGGGTTCGTCAGCCACGGCGGCAGGAGCAGCCTGTCCGGCAATGGTGGCGAAGCGGTAGTCGGGATACATCGTGGGCGAGTGGTTGCCCCAGACGATGAGCTTCTCGATGGACTCGACGGTCTTGCCGGTCTTCTGCGCGAGTTGGGAGAGCGCCCGGTTGTGGTCCAGGCGCAGCATCGCCGTGAAGTTTCCCTTGGGCAGATCGGGGGCGCTCTTCATCGCGATGTAGGCGTTGGTGTTGGCAGGGTTGCCCACGACCAGCACGCGGACGTTCCGGCTCGCCACGGCATTGAGCGCCTTGCCCTGCGCGGTGAAGATCTGCGCGTTGGCCGAGAGGAGGTCCTTGCGTTCCATGCCGGGGCCGCGCGGGCGCGCGCCGACCAGCAGTGCGAAATCGATGTCCTTGAAGGCGGTCATGGGATCGCTGTGGGCGCTCATGCCGGCGAGCAGCGGGAACGCGCAGTCGTCGAGTTCCATCATCACGCCCTTCAACGCCTTCTGGGCCTTCTCGTCGGGGATCTCCAGCAACTGGAGGATCACGGGCTGTTCGCGCCCCAGCATCTCCCCGCTGGCGATGCGGAAGAGAAGGCTGTAGCCGATCTGGCCAGCAGCGCCGGTGACGGCGACTCGCACGGGGGTCTTCATGGACGGAAACTCCTTCGAAGGGATGGGAAATCCGGCCGGGATCTTCCGGCGCGGGGCGCTCTCGGCAGAGCCGTTTGGTGCATTGCCACAGTCATGCAATGGACGATGCGGTCTCGTCAAACGGCAGGATGATAAGGACGGGCGTTGCGGCGTGTCAACGAGAGTCTTATATATGACGACTGATACACGTCTACCCTGGACCCGGCCGTGACGATGTGCTAAAAATCCGCCCTCAAATGAAGCCCGAAGCCGCCGCTCCCGCCTTTCAGCCTCTCTACCGGCAGATCAAGCTGCTGATCACGGAGGGGCTCGAGAACGGCCAATGGAAGCCCGGCCAGAGCATCCCCAGCGAGATCGAGCTCGCCAAGCGCTTCAACGTGAGTCAGGGCACGGTCCGCAAGGCCGTGGCGGAACTCGCCCAGGAGAACGTGCTGGTCCGCAGGCAGGGGCGGGGCACCTTCGTCGCCTCCCACGCCCACGAGCGCGCCCAGCTCGCGTTCCTCCGCATCACGCCGGACGACGGCGCCATGGAATCCCTGAGGGCGGAACTCGTCGACTGCCGGCGTGTCAAGGCTGACGCCGCGACCGCGCGGAGCCTGGATCTCGCCGCCGGCGAGCCGGTCGTCCGCATCCGGCGGGCGCTGCTCATCAATGACAAACGGGTCGTGTACGAGGAAGCCCGGGTTCCGGCCGGGCTGTTCAAGGGATTGGATGCAACCATTCTGGAGGCGCACGGCTGCATGCTCTACAGCATGTACGAGTCGGTTTTCCATGTCCGCATCGTGGCAGCGGAAGAACGCCTCAAGGCGGTGGCCGCCACCGCCGATATGGCCTCCGTGCTGGGCGTTCCGGCCGATTCGCCGCTGCTGGCGACGGAGCGGGTCGCCTATACTTACGGACGCCGCCCCGTCGAACTCAGACGCAGCTACTGCAACTGCGCAGAACACCATTACGCCAACATCATCAGCTGAGCCAAACCCACCCACGCCCATAGCGCCATGACACCCGCGACAGCCAGAACCCGCCCCAAGCATCTCAATCTGTTCCAGATACGGTTGCCCCTTCCGGGCGTGGTGTCCATCCTGCATCGCGTGAGCGGAGCAGGGCTGTTCGTCATGCTGCCGTTTCTCCTGTGCCTGCTGCAGCAGAGCCTGCAGTCGCCGGAAACCCACGCCAGCGCCGCGGCCGTGCTCGCGCATCCGCTGGCCAAGCTGGTTCTGCTGGGCGTGCTGTGGGCCTTCCTGCATCACTTCTGCGCAGGCGTCCGCTACCTCGCGCTGGACGTGCATATCGGGACGGACCTGGAGTGCGCCCGGGCGACCAGCTATGCCGTGTTCGGGGTGAGTCTCGTCCTCACCGTCATCCTGGGAGTCTGGCTATGGTGAAGCGCGTTCCCGTAGGCGCCCATTACGGGCTGCGCGACTGGCTGGTCCAGCGGGTCACGGCCGTGGTCATGGCCGTGTACGCCGTGGTCATGTTCCTGATCGTGCTGGTGGCCAGACCCACCGAATACGCCGCCTGGAAGTCCCTGTTCGCGATGCAGTGGTTCCGGCTGGCGAGCCTTCTCTTCCTGCTGTCGGTGTTCTGGCACCAGGGCGGCATCGGCGCATCCCTGGGCAACATGGGGGACGACTCCTGGCTCTGGCACATGTACGACACGGTCAAGGGGTCCGACTACCTGGGCGACCAGGACGCCATCGAATTCCTCTGCCGCATGGCGCCCCAGGTGGTCTACGAGCTGGAGCACTTCGGCATGCCGTTCGACCGCAACGACAACGGCACGGTGTACCAGCGGCCCTTCGGCGGCCACTCGCAGAATTTCGGCGAGCGTCCGGTCCAGCGGTCCTGCTGCGCGGCCGACCGTACCGGCCACGCCATGCTGCACACGCTCTACCAGCGCAACGTGCGGGCGAACACGCTCTTCTTCGTGGAGTGGATGGCGCTGGATCTCATCCGCGATGCCACCGGCCAGGTGCTGGGCGTCACGGCCATGGAAATGGAAAGCGGCGACATCTGGGTCTTCCACGCCCGGGCCACGCTGTTCGCGACGGGCGGCGCCGGGCGGATCTATTCCGCCTCGACGAATGCGTTCATCAATACCGGCGACGGCCTGGGCATGGCGGCGCGCGCGGGCATCCCGCTGGAAGACATGGAGTTCTGGCAGTTCCACCCGACCGGGGTGGCCGGGGCCGGGGTGCTCATCACCGAAGGCGTTCGCGGCGAGGGTGGCTATCTGCTCAACAAGGACGGCGAGCGGTTCATGGAACGCTACGCGCCGACCATGAAGGACCTCGCCAGCCGGGACGTGGTGGCGCGCGCCATGGCGACGGAGATCAAGGACGGGCGCGGATGCGGCAAGGAAGCCGATCACATCCTGCTGAAACTGGATCATCTGGGGCTGGATGTCATCGAGAAGCGCCTGCCCGGCATCCGCGAGATCGCCAAGAAGTTCGCCAACGTGGATCCGGTGAAGGATCCCATTCCCGTCGTGCCCACCTGCCACTACCAGATGGGCGGCATCCCGACCAACTATCACGGCGAGGTCGTCGCGCCGGCCAACGGTGATCCCAATACCGTGGTGGCGGGTTTCTATGCGGCCGGCGAGTGCGCCTGCGCCTCGGTGCATGGGGCCAACCGCCTCGGCACCAACTCGCTCACCGACCTGCTGGTGTTCGGCAAGGCCAGCGGCGACCGCGTGATCCAGTTCCTGAAGGAGAACCCCGGGCACAAGGACCTGCCTGCCGACGCCGGCGAATACTCCCGGGCGCGCATCGCCCGCCTGGACAGCCAGACGGGCGGAGAGAGCGTGTTCGAGGTGGGCGCGGAGATGCGCCGGACCATGCAGGCCCACTGCGGGGTGTTCCGGTTCCCGGACATGCTTTCCCAGGGCGTGGAAAAGATCCAGGCGGTGACGGAACGGGTGAAGCGCACCGAGATCAAGGACAAGAGCAAGACCTTCAACACGGCCCGGATCGAGGCACTGGAACTGGAGAACCTCATCGAAGTCGCCCGCGCGACGATGATCTCCGCGGCCGCGCGCCAGGAGAGTCGCGGTGCGCACGACCGCGCCGACTTCCCCAAGCGCGATGACGTGAACTGGCTGAAGCACTCGCTGTGGTACCACGACGGCGACCGGCTCGAGTACAAGCCGGTCAAGCTGAAGCCCCTGACCGCCGAGACCTTCGAGCCGAAGGTGCGGAGTTATTGATTGATCGGTCGAAGTGTACGCGCCCCTTGCAGTGGCGCACGTGCACTTCGACCGTCTTGATCAGCGGACGGGGCTTGGGGCGGCCCGGCGCCCCGTCCGAGGAGAGTTGCACGACGGGCACCGACCCGACCGACTGTCAGGCAAACGCAGGAAACGAGGAAAAGATGCGATTCAGTATCTACCGGTACGACCCGGAGAAGGACGCCCAGCCCTACATGAAGGACTACGACGTTGCGCTCGAGCCCAGCGACCGCATGCTGCTGGACGCGCTGGTGCGCATCAAGTCCATGGACGACAGCCTGTCCCTGCGCCGGTCCTGCCGCGAGGGGGTCTGCGGTTCGGACGCCATGAACATCAATGGCAAGAACGGGCTCGCGTGCATCACCAGGCTCGCCGACCTCAAGGAGCCGGTCGTCCTGCGGCCGCTTCCCGGGCTGCCGGTGATCCGCGATCTGATCGTGGACATGACGCAGTTCTTCAAGCAATACCACTCGATCAAGCCTTACGTGCAGAACACGCAGCCGGCGCCCGAGAAGGAAAGGCTGCAGACGCCGGCCGAGCGCGAGGAACTGGATGGCCTGTACGAGTGCATCCTCTGCGCGTGCTGTTCCACGTCCTGTCCCTCGTTCTGGTGGAACCCGGACAAGTTCGTGGGGCCCGCCGGCCTGCTGGCTGCCTACCGCTTCATCGCCGACACGCGAGACGAGGCGACCAACGACCGCCTCGACGATCTCGAGGATCCCTACCGTCTGTTCCGCTGCCACTCGATCATGAACTGCGTCGACGTGTGCCCCAAGGGTCTGAATCCGACCCGTGCGATCGGGCGCATCAAGGACATCATGATCAAGAGGATGGTATAGGCAACGCTCCGGGGCAGAGCGGATCCATGATCGCGGTCGCGACGGAGGTCCGGCGGACGGATGTCGCGGCGTTCCCGGCGACGAATCGGCGCTCTTCCCGTGAATGGCCGGCCCTCGGGTTGCCGGAATGAACCCCTGCGGCGGAGACAGGCCATACGAAGGCGTCATCCGGGCCGGGGCGACGGCCGCTTCTGCGGCTTCGGAGGCACGGCATGGGTGAGTTCGACCGGATTCGCTGGCATTGCCGGCGCGGTCTGCTGGAACTGGACATCATCCTGGCCCGCTTCCTCGATGGGCCCTACGCCTCTCTCACTCCGGGCGAGCGCGATATTTTTTCAGGGCTGCTGGAACTTGCCGATAACGACCTTTGGGACATGATCGCCGGGCGTTCGACGGCGCCGGATCCCAGCCAGGAGGCCTTGCTGGAGAAGCTCCGGCAGGCCTAGCGGAAGGCTGTTCACCAATTTGATGCACAGCAACAATTCCGCAGAAATGACACTACAATGAGCGTTCTTATTCAGACGGAGCAGGTGATGAGCACCCCAGCCAAAGCGACCGTGAGTTTCTCCGACGGAACTCCTTCCATCGAACTGCCCATTCTGAAAGGTGTGGCAGGTCCGGAAGTGATCGACATTCGCAAGCTCTACGGTCTCACCGGAAAATTCACCTACGACCCGGGGTTCCTCTCGACCGCGTCCTGCAGCTCCGCCATCACGTTCATCGACGGCGACAAGGGCGAGCTCCTGTACCGTGGCTATCCGATCGAGCAGCTCGCGACCAACTGCGACTTCCTCGAGACCTGCTATCTGATCCTGTATGGCGAACTGCCCACGCCGGCTCAGAAGGAAGCCTTCGATTCGCGCGTGACCCGTCACACGATGGTGCACGAGCAGCTCCAGTTCTTCCTGCGCGGCTTCCGCCGCGACGCGCATCCGATGGCCGTTCTGACCGGACTGGTCGGTGCGCTGTCGGCCTTCTATCCCGATTCGCAGAACCTGAACGACGCCCACCAGCGCGAGATCTCGGCCATCCGGCTCATCGCGAAGCTGCCCACCCTGGTCGCGATGGCCTACAAGTATTCCATCGGCGAGCCCTTCGTCTATCCGCAGAACAAGCTCGGCTACACCGCGAACTTCATGCGCATGATGTTCGCCACGCCTTGCGAGGAATACAAGGTCAACGACGTGCTGGTCCGCGCGCTGGACCGCATCTTCATCCTCCACGCCGACCACGAGCAGAACGCGTCCACGTCGACCGTGCGGCTGTGCGCCTCCTCGGGCACCAATCCTTTCGCCGCCATCGCGGCAGGGGTGGCATGCCTCTGGGGGCCTGCGCACGGCGGGGCCAACGAAGCCTGCCTCAACATGCTGGACCAGATCCAGCGCGACGGCGGCATCGCCCGCATCGGCGAGTTCATCGCCAAGGTGAAGGACAAGGATTCGGGCGTTCGGCTGATGGGTTTCGGCCACCGTGTCTACAAGAACTACGACCCCCGCGCCAAGCTCATGCGCGAGACCTGCTACGAGGTCCTCAACGAGCTGGGTCTCGGCGACGATCCGATGTTCAAGCTGGCCATGGCGCTGGAGAAGATCGCCCTGGAGGACGAGTACTTCGTCGCCCGCAAGCTGTACCCGAACGTCGACTTCTATTCGGGCATCGTCCAGAAGGCCGTCGGAATACCGGTGCAGCTCTTCACGGCCATCTTCGCGCTTGCGCGCACGGTCGGCTGGATCGCCCAGCTGAACGAGATGATCATCGATCCCGAGTACAAGATCGGCCGGCCGCGGCAGATGTACACCGGCGCCTCGGCGCGGACGGTGGTGCCCATCGCCAAGCGCAGCTGAGACATCCCGGGACGGGAGCGCACATTGATTCGATCCGGAACCGCCACTGAGTCCCCCAGCCCGCGCCGGCAGTCCGCCGGCTCCGGACCCGTGGCGGTTCATGCAAGGGGAGGAGCAGGACGATGATGAAGGACCTGATGTCGGGTTCGTATCTTTCGGGCGGCAACGCTGCCTACATCGACGAATTGTACGAGGCGTATCTGCAGGGGCAGGAATCGCTGGCCCCGGAGTGGAAGCGCTATTTCGACCAGATCCAGGTCCTGCCCGGACCGCGCGATGTTCCGCACGAGCCGGTCCGAGAACTCATCGCCCGCATCGCGCGCGAACGCACTTCAGGCGGGCGTTCCAATCTTGCGCCCGCCGAACTGGCCGAGCTGGGCCGCAAGCAGGCGGCGGTGTTCCAGCTGATCAGCTCGTACCGTTTCCTGGGCGTTCGCCACGCGGCGCTCGATCCGCTCAAGCGCCTCGAACGTCCCAACGTTCCCGAGCTCGATCCTGCGCATCACGGGCTGACCGAAGCCGACCTCGACCGCGTCTTCGACACCGGCACGCTGGTGGGGGCGCAGCAGGCGACCCTGCGCGACATCCTCCAGGCGCTGCGCGAGACGTACTGCGGTTCGATCGGCCTCGAATACATGTACATCACCGATACGGCCCAGAAGAAGTGGATCCAGCAGCGCTTCGAGGGCATGCGTTCCCGCATCTCCCTCTCCCCGGATGCCAAGCGGCACGTGCTGGAGCGGCTGACCGCCGCGGAGGTCCTCGAGAAGTATCTTCACACCCGTTTCGTCGGGCAGAAGCGGTTCTCCCTGGAAGGCGGCGAGACGCTCATTCCCATGCTGGACAACCTGCTGCAGCGCGCGGGCGAGAACGGCGTGCAGGAACTGGTCATCGGCATGGCCCACCGCGGCCGCCTGAACGTGCTGGTGAACACGCTGGGCAAGATTCCCGAGGACCTGTTCTCGGAGTTCGAGGGCAAGAAGGCCGGGGAGCTGCCGGCCGGCGACGTCAAGTATCACCAGGGCTTCTCGTCCGACGTGATGACGATGGGCGGCCCCATGCACGTGACGCTCGCGTTCAACCCGTCGCATCTGGAGATCGTGAACCCCGTGGTGGAGGGTTCCGTCCGCGCGCGGCAGCATCGCCGTCGCGATCGAGAAGGCCGCCAGGTACTGCCCGTGCTCATCCACGGCGATGCCGCCTTCGCGGGCCAGGGCGTCGTCATGGAGACGCTGAATCTGTCGCAGACCCGGGGCTACGGCACCGGCGGCACCGTGCACATCATCGTGAACAACCAGATCGGTTTCACGACGTCGGACCCGCGCGACATGCGTTCGACCATCTACTGCACGGACGTGGCGAAGATGGTGGAAGCGCCCGTGATCCATGTGAACAGCGACGATCCTGAAGCCGTGATGATGGCGATCGAGGCGGCGCTCGATTTCCGGGTGGAGTTCCAGCGGGACATCGTCGTGGACCTGGTGTGCTTCCGCAAGCTGGGCCACAACGAGCAGGACGAGCCGATGGTCACCCAGCCGCTGATGTACAAGATCATCAGCCAGCATCCGGGCACCCGGAAGCTGTACGCGGACCGTCTGTTTGCCGAAGGCGTCGTCAAGGAGGGCGAGGCCGACAGGATGATCGCGGAATTCCGCAGCGCGCTGGACGCAGGTCAGCACACCAACAAGAGCATCATCTACGACTACCGGCCGCCGTTCGCCGTCGACTGGACGATCTACAACGGCAAGAAGTGGAACGATGGCATCTCGACCGGCATGTCGCTGGAGGATCTCACGCATCTGAGCGAGCGTCTGACCACCGTGCCGGCGCATTTCAAGCTGCATTCGCGGGTGGACAAGGTGATCGCCGACCGGCGCCAGATGGGGCTCGGCAAGCTTCCGCTCGACTGGGGCATGGCCGAGAACCTCGCCTACGCCTCTCTGCTCAAGCAGGGCTACGGCGTGCGGTTGTCCGGCCAGGACAGCGGCCGCGGCACGTTCTTCCACCGTCATGCCGTGTTGCACGACCAGAACCGCGAACGCTGGGATGCCGGCACGTACGTGCCGCTCCAGAACATCGCCGAGAACCAGCCAGACTTCGTCGTGATCGATTCCACGCTGTCCGAAGAGGCCGTGCTCGGGTTCGAGTACGGCTATGCGACGGCCTCGCCCAGCGAACTGGTGGTGTGGGAAGCGCAGTTCGGCGATTTCGCCAACGGCGCGCAGGTGGTGATCGACCAGTTCATCGCGTCGGGCGAGGTGAAGTGGGGCCGCCTCTGCGGGCTCGTGCTGATGCTGCCGCACGGCTATGAAGGGCAGGGGCCGGAACACTCCTCGGCCCGACTCGAGCGTTTCCTGCAGTTGTGCGCGGACTACAACATGCAGGTGGTCGTCCCCTCGACGCCCGCCCAGATGTATCACGTGCTCTGCCGGCAGATGCTGCGCCCCTACCGCAAGCCCATGGTGATCATGAGCCCCAAGAGCATGCTGCGGCACAAGGAGTCCGTGTCCACGCTCGAGGAGCTGTCCAGGGGACGGTTCCAGCCGGTGATCCCCGAGACGGATGCCCTGGATCCCGCTGGCGTGAAGCAGATCGTGTTCTGCAGCGGCAAGGTCTACTACGACGTGGTGGCCGCTCGCCGCGAGCGTGGCATTCGCGACATCGCCGTGGTGCGCATCGAACAGCTGTATCCCTTCCCGCACGAGGATTTCGCGGCCGAGATCGCGCGCTATCCGAACGCGGCGGAAGTGGTGTGGTGCCAGGAGGAACCCGGCAATCAGGGAGCGTGGCACCGCATTCAGCATTACCTGGTCCGGCACATGCGTCCGGAACAGAAGTTGAAGTACGCATTGCGTCCGTCGAGCGCATCCCCGGCCGGCGGATTCGTGGCTCTGCACAACCAGCGGCAGAAGGCCGTGGTGGATGCCGCCCTGAAGCTGGGCGGCTGATCGGGTGACGGCGAACCGCCGTCCTCATGCACGAAAGAGGTGAAGTTCCTATGCAGATCGAAGTGAAGGTGCCGGCATTGTCGGAGTCGGTTGCGGAGGCCACCCTGCTCAAGTGGCACAAGCGCGAGGGCGAGTTCGTCCAGCGCGACGAGAACCTGATCGACATCGAAACCGACAAGGTGGTGCTCGAATTGCCGGCGCCGGAAGCAGGTGTGCTGACGGCAATCGTGAAGGGGACGGTGCCACGGTCGTGAGCAACGAGATCATCGCCCGCATCGACACCGATGCGAAGGCGGTCGCCGCGCCCGTCGCCGCTGCGGCATCGGGCGGTTCGCCGGCCGCGGTGAGTGTCCCGAAGCCAGCGCCCGCCCGCGCCGAATCCGCGAAGGCCGCGCCGTCCGCGGGTTCGGTGATCGCCATGCCCGCGGCGAAGAAGACCGCGGCGGACCACAACATCGACGTGAACACGGTGGCCGGAACGGGCCGCGGCGGACGCGTGACCAAGGAAGACGTGCTGGCGGTGGTGCAGGGCAAAGCGCCGGCCCAGCCCTCCGGACGCTCGGCCCCGCCGATGCCGATGCCCGTGGACATCGATGCGCTGCTGGGCGACCGCCCCGAGAAGCGGGTGCCCATGTCGAGGCTGCGGCAGCGCGTCGCCGAGAGGCTCGTGCAGTCGCAGCAGACGGCGGCCATTCTCACGACCTTCAACGAGGTGAACATGCAGGCCGTGATGGACCTGCGTGCCCGCTTCAAGGACCGCTTCGAGAAGGAGCACGGCGTGAAGCTCGGCTTCATGTCGTTCTTCGTCAAGGCATGTGTCGCCGCGCTGAAGAAGTACCCGGTCGTGAACGCGTCGGTGGACGGCAACGACATCGTCTATCACGGTTACTTCGACATCGGCATCGCGGTGGGCAGCCCGCGCGGGCTGGTGGTGCCGATCCTGCGCAACGCCGATCAGATGTCCCTGGCGGACATCGAGAAGCAGATTGCCGATTTCGGCAAGCGCGCGCAGGAAGGCAAGCTCACGATCGAGGAATTGACCGGCGGGACGTTCTCCATCTCCAACGGCGGCGTGTTCGGGTCGATGTTGTCGACGCCGATCATCAATCCGCCGCAGAGCGCCATCCTGGGCGTGCACGCGACCAAGGATCGCCCCGTGGTCGAGAACGGCCAGATCGTGATCCGGCCCATGAACTACCTGGCGATGTCGTACGACCATCGCATCATCGACGGCCGCGAGGCGGTTCTGGGCCTGGTGGCGATCAAGGACGCGCTGGAAGATCCCGCGCGCCTGCTGCTCGACGTGTGACGCACGATGCCGGACGCCTCCGGGCGCCCGGCACTCCCGGCGGGGACGGTGTGCCCGCCATCGGACGTTCCGGTCCGGTGTTCCGGACATAGAATCGGAGGCTTGCCTCCAACGTCCAAGAACAGGAAACTCAGATGGCCAAACAATTCGACGTCGTCGTGATCGGTGCCGGCCCGGGGGGGTATGTCGCGGCCATCCGTGCGGCGCAGCTGGGACTGTCCACGGTCTGCATCGATGCCTGGAAGAACAACGCGGGCAAACCGAGTCTCGGGGGCACCTGCCTCAACGTCGGATGCATTCCCTCCAAGGCGCTCCTCGAATCGTCCGAGAACTACGAGCGCGCGGCCCACAAGTTCGCCGACCACGGCATCCACGTGGGCGAAGTGAGTCTCGACGTCGCGAAGATGCAGGCGCGCAAGGACAAGATCGTGGATACGTTCACGACCGGCATCGCGCTTCTCTTCAAGAAGAACAAGGTCACGTCGATGCATGGCTTCGGCCGTTTCGCCGGCATGAACGGCTCGTCGTACCTGATCGAGGTGGCGGGCGATGGTCCGCCCGAGACGGTGGAAGGCAAGCACGTCATCGTGGCGACGGGTTCCATTCCGCGGGCGCTTCCGGGCGTGGACGTGGACAACACGCTGGTCTGCGACAACACCGGTGCGCTGTCCTTTTCCGAGGTTCCGAAGCGGCTGGCGGTCATCGGCGCGGGTGTCATCGGTGTCGAGATGGGCAGCGTCTGGCGCCGCCTCGGTTCGGAAGTCACCATTCTCGAGGCGCTGCCTTCGTTCCTCGCCGCCGCGGACGAACAGATCGCCAAGGAAGCCTATCGCCAGTTCACCGGACCCCTGGGTCTGAAGATCTACACCGGCGCGAAGGTCGCGGGTGTCAAGCGCGGCTCGAATTCCGTCACGGTGGAGTACGAGGACCGCGAAGGCACCCGTCACGTCTCGGAGTTCGACCGCCTGGTGGTCGCCATCGGCCGCGCGCCGAACACGAGGGGGCTCAACGCCGAGTCCGTGGGGCTCAAGCTGGACGAAAGGGGTTACGTGGAGGTCGACAGTCTCTGCCGCACCAATCTGCCGAATGTCTTCGCGATCGGCGATGCGGTTCGCGGCCCGATGCTCGCACACAAGTCGTCCGAGGAAGGCGTGGTGGTGGCCGAGACCATCGCGGGACAGGCTGCGCATATCGACCTGGACACGATTCCGTGGGTCATCTACACGGCACCCGAAATCGCCTGGGTGGGACGCACCGAACAGGACCTCAAGGCGCAGGGCGTTGCGTATCGTTCGGGCCAGTTCCCGTTCATCGCGTCGGGGCGGGCCCGCGCGCTGGGCGAGACGGCCGGTTTCGTGAAGATGCTGGCGGATACCGGGACGGATCGCATCCTGGGCGTCCACATCATCGGTCCCTATGCCTCGGAACTCATCTCCGAGGCGGTGGTGGCGATGGAGTTCGGGGCGACGAGCGAGGACATCGCCCGGATCGTTCATGCGCACCCGACACTGTCCGAGGCGATGCACGAAGCGGCGCTGGGCGTAGCAAAACGCACGCTGAACATCTAGTCCGGGGATCGCGCCGGCCCCTCCCGATCCACCGCCGTGTCTGCCGCCGTGCACCCCGCTTCGCGCGGAAATGGATTCGTCGACGGGTTCGAGGCACGCGCGCGCTCCCACGGATTCTCCCTCGACGCAGCCCAGCGGCGGGCCTTGACCCATTTCTCGCGGGTGGAAGCCGGGTTGCAGGCGGCAGCCCGGCCGCCTTCCCGGTCGCTGTTGCGCTGGTTCCAGTCCAGGCCATCCGCGCCGGTGCGGGGACTCTATCTCTGGGGCGGCGTCGGCCGGGGCAAGAGCTTTCTCATGGACAGCTTCTTCGAGGTTTCGTCCGTCGAGCGCAAGCGCCGGGCGCACTTCCATCGCTTCATGCAGGAGATCCATGCCGATCTGCGCCGGCTCCAGGGAACGGAGGAGCCGATGCGCGAAGTGGCGGCCCGCGTGGCCTCCGAGGCACGTCTGCTGTGTCTCGACGAGTTCCAGGTCACCGACATCGGCGACGCGATGCTGATGCGCAAGCTGCTGGAAGGATTGGTGGAGGAGGGCGTCACGCTCGTCACCACGTCCAACACCCGTCCCGATCAGCTCTATCTTCACGGCCTGCAGCGTTCGCAGTTTCTTCCGGCCATCGCCATTCTCGAGGAGCATCTCGAGGTGGTGCACATGGACGACGGCACCGACTACCGTCAGGCAGCGCTGGAGCGCGCCGGCACGTGGCACGTCCCCCCAGGGGATCGATCCGATGGCGAACTGGCCGCGATGTTCCACGAGGTGGCCGCGGAGGCAGGGGAGGCCGGGACCACCCTGACCATCGAGGGTCGCGAGGTGCCGGTCCGATGCGTCGCCGGCGGAGTCGCGTGGTTCGACTTCACTGCCCTGTGCGACGGTCCGAGGGCGCAGGCCGACTACATCGAGCTGGCGCGCCGCTATCACACGGTGTTCCTGTCGGGCGTGCCGGTTTTCAAGGCCGTGGGCGAATCCGACCGCATGCGCCGGTTCACCTGGCTGGTGGACGAGTTCTACGACCGCCGGGTCAAGCTCATCGTGACCGCCGAAAGCGATCCGGTCGGGCTATATTCGGCCATCCGGTCCAGCTCCGAACAGGAGCGCACGGCCAGCCGGCTCACCGAGATGCAGTCCCACCGCTACCTCGGCGAACCGCATCTGGGCTGAGCCCCATTCCGCACGATCACACGAGGAGAAAAACCCGAATGAGCACGTTCAAGGCATTGCGCATCTTCAACGAGGACAACAAGGTCGCGAGCCGCATCGTCGACATGTCCGTGGACGAACTCGACCGCGGCGACGTCCTCATCCGGGCCGAATATTCGAGCATCAACTACAAGGATGCGCTGGCCGCCACCGGCGCCGGCAAGATCATCCGGCGCTTCCCCTGTAACGGCGGCATCGACGTCGCCGGCACGGTCGAGTCCTCCACGGACCCTGCATTCAAGCCGGGCGACAAGGTGATCTGCACGAGTTACGACCTGGGCGTGGCGCATGACGGAGGTTACGCCGGCTACGTGCGCGTACCGGCCGGGTGGGTGGTGCCGTTACCCGCGGGTCTTACCACGTTCGAGGCGATGGCACTGGGGACGGCGGGTTTCACCGCCGGACTCGCCGTGGCACGCATGGAGGCGAACGGACTCAAGCCGGGCAATGGTCCGGTGGTCGTGTCCGGTGCGACCGGCGGCGTCGGATCGATCGCCGTCGACATCCTCGCGGGGCTGGGCTACGACGTGACCGCGCTCACGGGCAAGGAGGCCGAATCCGACTATCTCAAGGGCCTGGGCGCGAAGCAGGTGATGCTCCGTTCGTCGCTGGACCTCGCGAAGATCCGGCCCCTGGACAAGGCCACCTGGGCCGGTGCCGTCGACAATCTGGGCGGAGACGTGCTTTCGTGGATGGCCAGCACCATGCAGATCGGCGCGCCCATCGCATCCATCGGGCTGGCGGCCAGCTTCCAGTTCAATACGACGGTCATGCCGTTCATCCTCCGTGGCGTGACGCTGTGCGGCGTGGACTCCGTCAATTGCGAAATGGCGCCCCGGCGCGACGTGTGGCGCCGGCTCGGATCGGACATGAAGCCGAAGCACCTCGGGTCCATGACCCGGACGCTTGCGTTCGACGATCTGCCGGCCGCGTTCGATGCCTTCGTGAAGGGCCAGGTGAAGGGCAGGACAGTGGTGAAGGTCGGCTGAGGTCGTTCATCCCGGGGCCTCGCGCCGCGGTTCCCGGCGCCGACCCCGGGCCGTCGGGTCGGGGCATTCCAGCCCGGCGCGGCTTTGGACATGGATCAAAGCCGCGCGGTGCTTGTATGCCATCATTCGCGCCCAGGAGGATCACCGGCCATGGGCAAGACGTACGACGCATTTCACCGCCGCTCGATCGAAGACCGCGACGGCTTCTGGCGCGAGCAGGCGCAACTCATCGACTGGCACAAGCCGTTCGGACAGGTGCTGGACTACTCCAGACCCCCGTTCGCCCGCTGGTACGCGGGTGGCGAAACCAACCTGTGCCACAACGCCCTCGACCGGCATCTCGCCGCGCGGGGCGACCAGCCCGCGCTGGTGTTCATATCCACGGAGACCGAGGTACGGCAGACCTACACCTACCGTCAGCTCTTCGACGAAGTGAACCGGTGCGCCGCGGTCCTGAAGGACCTCGGCGTCGCGGCCGGCGACCGGGTCCTCATCTACATGCCGATGATTCCCGAGGCCGCCGTTGCCATGCTGGCATGCGCGCGCATCGGCGCCATCCATTCCGTGGTGTTCGGGGGTTTCGCATCCCACAGCCTCGCCACGCGCATCGATGACGCGCGTCCCAAGGTGATCGTCTCCTCGGATGCCGGCATGCGGGCGGGCAAGGTGGTCAAGTACAAGCCCCTGCTCGACGAGGCCATCTCCCTGTCTGCGGCCAAGCCGGAAAAGGTGCTGATGGTCGATCGCGGGCTCGATCCCGGATTCGCGCGCGTGCCCGGCCGCGATGTCGACTGGGCGGAGCAGCGTGCCGCACATGACGGTACTCAGGTGCCGGTGACCTGGCTGGAGTCGAACGAGCCGTCGTACATCCTGTACACCTCCGGCACCACGGGCAAACCCAAGGGCGTGCAGCGCGATGTGGGCGGATACGCCGTCGCGCTCGCGGCCTCCATGAAGCATGTGTACTGCGGCGCTCCCGGCGAGACGATGTTCACGACTTCCGACATCGGCTGGGTGGTGGGACATTCGTACATCGTGTACGCGCCGCTCATCGCGGGCATGACCACCATCTTCTACGAAGGCGTGCCGATCCGGCCGGATGCCGGCATCTGGTGGAAGATCGTCCAGGACTTCAAGGTGAGCGTGATGTTCTCGGCGCCCACGGCGATACGTGTGCTCAAGAAACAGGACGAGAACTTCATCCGCAAGCATGACCTCTCGTCACTCAAGCACCTGTTCCTTGCGGGCGAGCCGCTCGACGAGCCGACGCACCGCTGGATCAGCGACGTCCTGGGCAAGCCCGTCATCGACCACTACTGGCAGACCGAGACCGGCTGGCCCATGCTCACCAGCCTGCCGGGCGTGGAGCAGACGGCCATCAAATTCGGCAGCCCGTCCTTTCCGGCCTACGGGTACGACCTGCGACTGTTCCGCGAGGACGGTTCGGAGGCCGGCGCCAACGAGAAGGCCGTCGTGGGGGTCGTGCCGCCTCTGCCCCCGGGTTGCCTCAGCACCGTGTGGGGAGACGACGACCGGTTCGTGAAAACGTATTTCTCCATGTTCCGCGACCGACCCATCTATTCGTCCTTCGATTGGGGCATTCGCGACGGAGAGGGTTACTACTACATCCTCGGGCGCACCGACGACGTGATCAACGTCGCCGGGCATCGGCTGGGAACGAGGGAGATCGAGGAAGCCGTGCAGAGTCACGCCGCCGTTGCGGAGGTCGCGGTCGTCGGCGTGGCGGATCAGTTGAAAGGCCAGATGCCGCTTGCGTTCGCGGTGGTGAAGGACCCAGCCCGGGTGGCAACCGCCGAAGCGCGCGCCGCATTGGAAAAGGAAGTCATGGCGACGGTCGACGGCCAGCTCGGCGCCATTGCACGCCCGTCACGGGTTCATTTCGTGTCTCTGCTGCCCAAGACCCGCAGCGGCAAGCTGTTGCGGCGCAGCATCCAGGCGCTGGCAGAGGGGCGCGATCCCGGCGATCTGACCACGCTCGAGGACGCGGGCGCCCTCGAGCAGATCAGGCAGGCGATCGCAGGCTGACGATCATTCCGCCGAGGACGGCCGCCGCACGCGCTTGTTGCGCGGGTCGTCCTCGGGATGCACGTATTCGATCGCAGTGGGGCCCGTTCCCTTTTCTTCCAGCACGACGGCCGTGCGAGCCCAGGAGAAGTAGGCCTTGCCCGCCTCCTTCACGATGACGGCGCCCTGCTTGTACTCGTTCATGTCCCGCCAGTTGTAGCTTTCACCGGGCACGATCCAGTAGATGCCCTTGACGATGGTGAGCTCCCGTTCATCGGGATACCGGTGCGGGGCCATCTTCATGCCGGAGGGCATCCGGTAGCGCACCACATACGGTCCCGGTTGGGTGGGGTCGCCGGAGACGACGGCCATCTCGATGGGCTTGGGGACCCCGGGGACGTACTGCCAATTGAGTTCTTCGTTCTCCGCTGCAATCCCCGCGATGGGGGTGAGAGCGGCGAGAGCCAGTGCCGCACTGGCGAGCGACGGCATGAAACGCATGGTGATCCACTCCTCCTTGAATCGGTCGCCGGGTCTTGCGCCCGGCAGATTGTTGGGTCCGGATTGGTGTCCGGAAATGACTCGGGAATTATTGCACAGGCTTTGGGCGAGACTCTCCCGGGTGAAGGGAAGCCTCCACCGGTCATGGAGAGTGGCGAGACCGGCGGAAAGTTCATTGTCCGGCCCCCGGGTCTCCTGAGCGTCAGTGCCGGCGGCGTGGATCGTCTTCGTCGTGCACGTACGCCATGCCCGTGGGGCCGACCCCTTGCTCCTGCACGATGACGTCGGTCACGGCGTAACTGAAGTGCGGCGCATTCGCCTCTGTCACGTAGAAGCTGCCCTCCGGGTATTCGGTCGCCGTGGCGAGGTCGAAGTTCTCGCCCACGGCCGAGCGGTAGGTTCCCTGCAGGACGGTCACCCAGCGCTCGTCCGGGTGACGATGGGCAAAGAGCTTGGTACCGGCCGACATTCGGGCCCGGAATATGTAGGGGCCGGGCTTGGAGGGGTCGCCATACACGGTAGCCAGCTGGATTCCCTTGGGAATGATGGGGAAGTTCGCCCACTTGAGATCGGCCGGGAAGACGCTGGTCATCGGAGCGTATTCGCTCTGGGCGAGCGGCATGGCCGAGGCGGTCAGGACGAGGAGGGCGATGCAGCGGCTGAGACAAGGGGGCATGGCAGATCTCCATTTCCGGAAAGAGCGGCAGGCTAGCCGATTGTCGGCGGGATCGGAAACGGTCGCTCGAGTCCGCCTGCGGCCGGCTCGAGTCGTCGTCCCCTGCATCCCTTCTCGTGCCCGCCCGTTCCCGGACTCGGGGAAGTCCGGGAGAACGCCGAGGGCGCCACACCAGAAGTTTTCATACGATTTGATTTGCTTGGCCGCATCTTCTGCCGCCATGGCGCAGGCCAAGGTGTACTGGACGACGAGCGGCATGTTCGGCCCGTTCGACATCCGCGGTCTGATCCCCGCGCTGCCCGTCGAGAAGTCCCGCCAGATCACGATTCCTGTGAGCATGTGGGTCATCGATCACCCGAAGGGTCTGGTCGTGTTCGACACCGGTAACAACGTCGCCATCATCGACAACTGCAAGGCCTATTGGGCCGCGGGCAACTGCGACTTCCTCAAGCCGAGCCAGAAGCGCGACGACGTGATCGACATGCAACTGAAGAAGCTGGGCTACTCCGCCGACAAGGTGAAGGTCGTCGTGACGTCGCACTCCCACCTCGACCACATCGGTAACATCGAGATGTTCCCGAATGCGATCCACGTGGGCCAGAAGAAGGAAATGTATCAAGGCTGGTGGCCGGAGAAGTTCCAGGGCCGTACGACGCCCGGCTCGTTCGTGATGGCCGACATCGACAATGCACGCGAGTTCAACTACCTCGAACTCAACGGCGACTACGATCTCTTCGGTGACGGTTCCATCCAGATCCTGAGCACCCCTGGCCACACCATCGGCCACCAGTCGATGAAGGTCAAGCTGGCTTCCGGCCACTCGATCATCATCACGCAGGACGCCGTGTGGATGAAGGAAAACCTGGAAGGCTATCCCGCCGGCCTGAACTACAGCGTCAAGGACTACACCGACTCTGTTACGCGCCTCAAGATGATGCGTGACCTGGAAGGTACCGACCTGTTCATGGCGCACGACGGCGATCAGTTCAAGGAAAAAGGCCAGCGCTGGTACAAGTAAGCAGCGCCTGGTTCTTTCTCGGCAGAAGGCCCCCGCGAGGGGGCCTTCTGTTTGTTTCTACTGCCTTGCATCGCTCCCGTGACCTCTGCCATCGCGCTCGAATCCGTATCGAAGCACTACGGTCCCAAGCAGATCATCCACGATGTCTCCTTCACCGTCGAACCCGGTGAAATCGTGGGCTTTCTCGGCCCCAACGGCGCCGGCAAGACGACGACCATGCGGATGATCTCCGGCTTCACCACGGCCACATCGGGCACCATTCGGGTCGCCGGATTCGACATGGCCACGCAGAACGCCGAAGCCGCACGGAGGCTCGGGTACCTGCCCGAACATCCTCCCCTCTACGACACGCTGGAAGTCCGGAGCTACCTCAGGTTCGTCGCCACCGTGAAGGGGGTGCCCTCGTCGCGCATGGCGTCGGAACTCGACCGCGTGCTGACGGCCTGCCGGCTGGAAACCGTGGTCCGCCGGGAGATCTACAAGCTGTCCAAGGGTTACCGGCAGCGAGTCGGACTGGCGCAGGCCCTGCTGGGAGATCCCGAGGTGCTTCTGCTGGACGAACCTACGGCCGGCCTCGACCCCGGACAGATCCAGGAGACCCGCGAAGTGATCCGCTCCTTCGGCGAGAAGCATGCGGTTCTGCTGAGCACGCACATTCTTCCCGAGGTCACGCTCATCTGCCAGCGCGTCGCCATCCTGAATCAGGGCAGGTTGCTGGCAATCGATTCCCCGTCCGGCCTGCAGAAGGCTTCCGAGAAGACCAACCGCGTCACCATGGTCGTGAGCGGGGACGGGGAGAGCCTGCGCGCCGCGCTGAAGGAGATCGACGGCGTGCTCGATGTGAGCGTCAGACCGGCCAGCGCCGAAGGCTCGCGGCTGGCCGTGGAGTGCCAGACCGATGCGCGCGACGGCATCGAGTCCGACATTGCCCGCGAAGTCACCCGCAAGTGGTCGCTGCATCGGTTGCAGCGCGAACAGCCAACGCTGGAGAACGTGTTCCTCAGCTACATCGGGGGGCAGGCCGCATGAGGGCGATGCTGGCGGTCTATCGCAAGGAACTGCTGCTCTATTTCGGTTCGCCGATCGCGTATTTCGTGGTCGCCGTGTTTCTCGTGGGGGCAGGCTATTTCTTCACGTACAACGTGTTCCTCACCGGTACGGCGACGATGGCGGAAACGTTTCGCAGCATCAGCATCCTGCTGGTCACGCTGCTGCCCATGGTGACCATGCGGCTCTTCTCGGCCGAGTACAGCGGCCGCACGATCGAACTGCTGATGACGCTCCCGCTGTCGCCCTGGCAGATCGTCATCGGCAAGTACCTCGGCGCGTTGACCATCCTGGCACTCATGACGCTGGGCACGATGATCGATCTGGTGCCGCTGTATCTGTTCGGCAATCCCGAAACCTCCACGATGTTCGCCGGCTACGTGGGTTTCTTCCTGCTGGGCATGGCCTGCCTCGCCGTGGGCCAGTTGTGTTCTGCGCTCACTCAGAACCAGATCATTGCGGCACTCATCACGATCTCCGCCATGTTGTCGTTCTGGTTCGTGGGTCACCTGCAGAGTTTCCAGACTGCACCGGCTCTGCGGAATCTGGTGGGCTACCTGTCGTTCTCGCTTCACTTCGGCGATTTCGTGCTGGGACTCATCCGCAGTGAAGGTGTGGCGTTCTTCCTGATCGTGAGCGCCATCGCGCTATCGCTCAACGCATCCTACCTGCAGTGGAGGCGGTGAGCATGGAACGCTCCTTCCGATTCGGGGTTCTGCTGGTCGTCGGCGTCGCGCTCGTCGCGCTGGCGCTGGTGCTGCACGCCATCCTGCTGGAAGCCAACAAGTGGACCTGGCTCGTAGGACTGGCGGGCGTTGCGCTCACCGTCGTGGCGCTGCGCGGGCTGCGCACCGAAATGCGCTCATTCTTCCAGCGCCGCCGGGGCGAGATCGCCCTCTACACGGCCGGGCTGGTGGGGGTGCTGGTGGCGCTGGCGTACCTCACGAACCAGTACACGTTCCGCATCGACATGACCGAGGCGAAGGTCTATTCCCTTTCGCCACAGACGGCCACGATGCTGAGCCGTCTGGACAAGCCGGTGAAGATCACGTTCTTCCACGATCCGATGATGCGCGAGACCGTCGAGTTGTATCAGATGATGGCCGACCGCTCGGACAAGGTGAAGGTGGAGTTCTTCGATCCCATGGTCAATCCTGCTCAAGCCAGGATGATGGGCGTCCAGTTCGCCGGTACCGCGGTCATGGAAAGCGAGGGCCGGCGGCTCCAGGTGAACGGTCCCAGCGAAACCGAGATCGCCAACGGGATCCTGCGGATCTCCCGCGGCATCACGCAGCGCATCTGCTTCCTCGATGGTCACGGGGAGCCCGACCCCTTCAGCATGGAATCGCACGACCACACGGAAGGCGAACAGGGCCACTCGCACGGGATGGGCCAGAAGCTGGTGGTCCACGAGCAGCACGGCATGGCGAAGGCGCGGACCGCGCTGGAGGCGATGAACTACGTGGTCGAGAAGGTCTCCCTGATGCAGGCCTCGACCTCGTTGGAGAAGTGTGCCGTGCTGGTCATCGCGGGGCCCAAGAGCGAACTGCTCCCGGCCGAAGTGGATTCCATTCGCCGATTCGTCGCTGCTGCCGGCAACGTGCTGTTCATGCTGGACCCGTTCGTGAAGACGGGACTGGAACCGGCGCTGCAGGAGTTCGGTGTGATCGCGGACAACGACATCGTGCTCGACGAGGCGAGTCACTTCTGGGCCGATCCGTCCGCACCCGCGGTCAGCGACTACAACCCCCACCAGATCACCCGCGATCTGCCGCTCAGCTTCTTCCCCGGTGCCCGGTCGCTTTCGCCGACGGCTCAGCGCGTGGCCGGTACGTCTGCCACTCCGCTGGCCAACACGTCGAAGAACAGCTTCGGCGAGACGACGGCGGATCGCGCGGAGTACACCTCCGGAAAGGATCTCGATGGCCCGTTGACCTTGATGGTATCGGTCACGCGGCGTACGGATGCGCACGACATCGATACGCCCGTACCCTCGAAGGATGACGCCGCGGAAAAGACCGGCGGCGCGAAAGACATGAAAGCCAAGTCCCGCATTGTCGTGATCGGGGATTCCGACTTCGCCACGAACTCGTTCTTTCACATCATGGGCAACGGCAAGCTGTTCCTCAACACGATCAACTTCCTCGCCGCGCAGGAGAACCTGATCGGTGTCGAACCGCGCACCTTCGATGTTCCGCGGGTCAACATGACCAACCGGCAGATGAAGGGCACGTTCGCGCTCGTGGTCGTGCTGATTCCGGCGTTGCTGGCGGCCATCGGCATCGTCGTGTGGTGGAAGCAGCGATGAGTGCAGCCCAACCCCGCCGCCACACGCGGGTTTTCGCCGTGTGGATCGTCCTTGCGCTGCTCGCGGCGGCGATCGTCTACACCGAGTTTCCGGGATGGTTCGGGGGCAGCGGGGAAGAGGGGGCCGACGAGGAAGCCGCGCGGTTGTGGATGCCCGTGGCACCCGACGATCTGGCGGCCGTGGAAGTGCTGAACGGCGGCGCCCTCCACCGGTTCGAGCGCGATGCGCAAGGGATCTGGTTCTATCACGGCATTCACACCTCCAATGTGGCAACGCATGAACACACCGTGGATCAGGCGGTGTCCGAGCGCATCTCGAAGGCATTGAGCGGGACGGCCCGGGCCAAGCTGGAACGGGAGATGCCCCTGGAAGGCGGGCGGGGAACAGTACGGTGTCGCGACCCCGAAGACGATCGTGCTCTTCTACCGGAAGGATCAGCCCCAGCCCGTGGCACAGTACGCGGTGGGCGATCTCGCCCCCGACGGCCACAGCCGCTACGTGCTGATGGTCGGCGCGAAGTCCGCCTATACGCTGCCGGACTACCAGGTCACGAACCTGTTGCAGCTCGTCGAGTCTTTCACGAATCCGGGCACGGCAGCGGCCAGACCCTCGGGCAATCCGCCGCCCATCCAGTGAACGGCGCCCGCCCTCGCGGCGGGCACCGCCGTCAGCCGAGGGCCTTGTTCCGATACGGGCTCAGCCGTTGCGGATCCGGCTCACCACCGCTTCGGTGAACTGCTTCGTGGTGGCGTTTCCGCCGAGATCCCCTGTCTTCACCCCATCGGTGTTGAGCGCGCGGTCGATCGCCGTGCGCAGGCGATCGCCGAGATCCTTCCGCTTCACGTGATCCAGCATGAGCCCGGCCGCGAGCATCAGGGCGATCGGATTGGCGATGCCCTTGCCCGCGATGTCCGGAGCGGAGCCGTGCACGGCCTCGAAGATGGCGGCGTCCTCGCCGATGTTCGCGCCCGGTGCCATGCCGAGACCGCCGATGAGTCCTGCGATCTCGTCCGAGAGGATGTCTCCGAAGAGATTGGTGGAGACCAGCACGTCGAATTGCCACGGGTTCATAACGAGCTTCATGGCGCATGCGTCGACGATCACCTCGTCCATGGCGATGCGGCCGCGGTACTCGGCCTCGTGCATCTCCCGCGCCGTCTCGAGGAAGATGCCCGTGAGGGCCTTCATGATGTTCGCCTTGTGCACCACCGTGACCTTCTTGCGTCCTTGCGCGATGGCGTACTCGAACGCGAAGCGCAGGATGTTGCGCGACCCCTTGCGCGTGTTCACGCCGGTCGCGATGGCCACAGCGTGCGGATCGCCGTCGATGGGAATGTAGTGCTCGTAGCCCATGTAGAGGCCTTCGTTGTTCTCGCGGACGAGCACGAGGTCGATATCGTCGAAGCGGCCACCCGGCACGATGGTGCGGGCCGGACGCAGGTTCGCATAGAGCTTGAACGCCTCGCGCAGCCGCACGTTGGACGACCGGTAGCCGCCGCCGCTGGGCGTTTCCAGCGGCCCCTTCAACGCCAGGCGATTCCTGCGGATGGCCGCGAGCGTCGCCTCGGGCAGGGGATCGTTCGCGGTGGCGACGCCGGCCATGCCGGCAACGGCGGTTTCCCAGGCGAAAGGCGCCCCTAGAGCATCGAGCGCCGCGAGTGTGGCGTCCATGATTTCGGGACCGATGCCGTCACCGGCGATGAGCGTGGCGGGAATGGGGGCGGAGGAGGGGGACGTCATGACGTTTCCTTGGTTCGTGCGAAGAGTGCGAAAGGTGGCGCGTCCCGTTCCGGAGCAAGTCCCGCACCCGGAGAAGGGCTATCATCGAAGCCGGCTTCCGGGGACGCACCAAGTGAATATCGATCGGATCGACACCTTGCTTTACCGCATTCCGCTGCCCGTGCCGGTACAGGCGGCGAGCCACGGCGTCATGCGCGAGTTCGACATGGTGGCCGTGCGCATCGGATCGGATTCCGGCCCTTCCGGCGTCGGCTACACCGTGCTCAACGCCGGGCACGGCAATGCCGTGACGGCCGTCGTGGAGAACGCCTTCAGGAACAGGCTGCAGGGCGAGGATGCCCGACGCATCGAATGGCTGTGGAATCGCCTTTGGCGCAGCCATCACTATTCGGGACGCGGCGGCCTCGTGAGCTTCGCCCTTGCCGCCGTGGATTCGGCTCTGTGGGATATGCGTGGCCGCGCGCTCGGCGAACCGTTGTGGCGTCTGCTCGGAGGATACCGGCCGGAAGTCCGGGCCTACGCGGGCAACATCGATCTCAACTTCCCCATGGAACAACTGCTGGAAGGCGTGCGGCGCAGTCTCGACGCCGGATATCGGTCCGTGAAGATGCGCCTCGGGCGCCCTCTGCTGCGGGAGGACGTCGAACGGGTAGCCGCCGTTCGCGACCTGATCGGGCCGGACATCGAACTGATGACGGATGCCAACGAAGCGTGGCGGCCCGACGAAGCCCTGCGGGCGTTCCACGCGCTGCGCGACTTTCGCCTGGTCTGGATCGAAGAACCCATCCGTCCCGACGACTTCGCCGGGTACGCAAGACTGAGAGCGCAGGGCGGTGTGCCCATCGCCGCGGGCGAGAACCTGCATACCGTCGCCGAATTCACCGCGCTCATCGGTGCGGGCGGCGTCGATTTCCCCGAGCCGGACTTCACCACCTGCGGCGGCATCACGCCGTGGATGAAGATCGCGCGGCTCGCCGAGGCACATGGACTGCCTGTGACCTCCCATGGTGCGCACGACGTCCACGTGCACCTTCTCGCGGCCGTCCCCAACGGTGCCTATCTGGAAGTTCACGGCTTCGGGCTCGACCGTTTCATCGCGGAGCCGCTGCAGATGCGTGACGGCCATGCCATCGCGCCCGATCGGCCGGGTCATGGCGTCGAGTTCGACTGGGAGGCGCTGGAGACGTACCGGGTGTGCTGATGGAATCGGCGAGCGGGCCGTGGCGACGCCGCCCGCCCGCTCTTCGGGTGTCAGCCCGCGAGAAATCCTCCATCCACCACCAGTTCGGTCCCGGTGATGTACGACGCCTCGTCGGACGCGAGGAACAGCACCGGCATTGGCCGTGTCGTCACCGTTTCCGGCGCGGCGAAGCGGAATGGTTTCCAGCAGCTTGGCGCGAAGCGCCGGATCGGCCGCCGTCACCGACGTGCGCATCGGCGCCATGATTCCCGGATGCACCGAATTCACGCGGATGCCGTCCTTTCCGAACTGCAAGGCAGCGGACTTGGTCAGCAGATGGATGCCGGCCTTGGCGGCGTTGTAGCCCATGTGCACGAATTCCTGGCCCACCAGCCCAGAGATCGAGGAGATGTTCACGATGCTGCCTCCGCCCGTCCCGAGCATCGCTTCGATGCCGTACTTGATCCCGAGAAAGGTGCCGCGGGCATTGACGTTCATGAGGCGGTCGAACATCGCCACATCCATCCGGTCGGGGACGGCGCCGCTGATGCCGGCGTTGTTGACCAGGACGTCGAGCCGGCCGTGCCGCTGAACGGTCGATGCGACGAGGGACTTCCATTCGGTTTCCTGGGTCACGTCCAAGTGCACGTATTCCGCCTTGCCTCCTTGCGCATTGATCTCGGCGACCACCTTCGCGCCTTCGGCATCCAGCACGTCCGCAATGACCACGACCGCGCCCTCGCGCGCAAACCGCCGTGCCGTGGATTCGCCCATGCCGTGCGCGGCACCCGTGATGATGGAGATCTTGCCCTTCAGCCTCATGTGACGTGTCCTCCTTTCGTTGTTTCGTTTGTCGATGAACTGACGCTCGTGCGGAATGGACCGATATTGCGCAGCTCGCGTCGCGGCAGGCAAGGACAACGGGAAAAGTGGCGACGGGGCCCCGGCTTGTTGCCGACTCCGCGAAACGATCGGAGCTTCCTCAGCGCTGACTCTCCCGTGACGTGGCGAACGCAATGAACCAGTCGATGCTGGCCGGATTGGCCATGGAGTCGCGATTCGCGGACTTCTCGGCCGGATGGCCCAGCAGGATCTTCTTCACCGGCACTTCCATCTTCTTGCCGGAGATCGTGCGCGGGACCTCGGCGATGGCGAACACATCGTTGGGGACGTGGCGTGCCGAGAGCTTGACGCGGATCGCATCGAGCAGCCGCCCCTTGAGTTCGGGCGGCACGGCACGGCTGCCGGCGCCCCGGACGACGAACAGGGCCATGAACGATTCGCGCCCGAGGTACTCGAGATCCACCACGAGCGAATCCGCCACCTCGGCGAAGTCCTCCACGACGCGATACAGCTCCGAGGTGCCCATGCGGATGCCGTACCGGTTGATGGTGGAATCCGACCGGCCATAGATGACGGCGGTCACGGACTCGGGCCGCGTGATGAGCTTCAGCCAGTCGCCGTGCCGCCAGACGCCGGGATACACGTCGAAGTAGCTCTCGAAATAGCGCCGGCCGTCGGTGTCTCCCCAGAAGTAGAGGGGCATCGAAGGGATGGGCTGCGCGCACACCAGTTCGCCCACTTCGTCGTAGATGGCATTGCCCGCGTCGTCGTAGGCGTAGGTCGCCACCCCCAGTCCGCGCGCCTGCATCTCCCCCGCGTAGACGGGCAGGGTCGGGCAGGCCCCGACGAAGGCCGAACCCGGGTCCGTGCCGCCGGAGATGGAGGCCAGGTGCAGATCGGACTTGATGTGCTCGTACACCCAGCGGAAGCCTTCTTCCGTGAGCGGCGACCCGGTGCTGCCGAGCGCCCGCAACGCCGTCAGGTCGAAGCGGGAGGCGGGATCGACGCCCGACTTCATGCAAAGTCCGAGGAACGCCGGGCTCGTTCCGAAGAACGTCGCGCGCTCGCGTTCCGCGAACCGCCACAGCGTGTCCAGGTCGGGATGGCCGGGATTGCCGTCGAACATGAGCACCGTGCAGCCCGTCGCAGCCGTGGACACGAGCAGATTCCACATGATCCAGCTCGTGGACGAATACCAGAAGAACCGGTCGTCAGGCCCGATGTCCAGGTGCAGGCAGATGCCTTTGAAGTTCTCGATGACGACCCCGCCGTGGCTGTGCACGATGGGCTTGGGCATGCCCGTCGTTCCCGAGGAATAGACGATCCAGAGCGGGTGATCGAAGGGCACGGGATCGAAGCGGGGCGGCTCGGGATGCGCCAGCACGTCTCCCGCGCGCACGATCTCGACCTGGCGGCCGGCCGGCAGCGGACCCGTATCGAACGTCGCGCCGGGATCGAGATAGGGCACGAACACGACCGCCTCGACCGAGGGCAGTTGCGCCACGAGCTCCCGCACCACCTCGCGGCGGTCGATCGGCTTGCCGTTGTAACGGTAGCCGTCCACGGCGAAGAGCACGCGCGGGGAGATCTGGCGGAACCGGTCCAGGACGCTCACAGGGCCCATGTCCGGTGAACAGCTCGACCAGATGGCGCCCAGGCTGGATGCGGCCAGCAGCGCGATCATGCTCTCCGGGATGTTGGGCATGTAGGACACGACCCGGTCGCCGCGCTCGACTCCCAATGTCTGGAGACACCGCCGCAGGGCGCCTACCTGACCGGACAGCGACGTCCAGGACAGTTCCCGGCGCGGAGAGGTTTCGGATTGGAAGATGATGGCGGGCCGGGAAGCGGCATCCGGCCGTTCAGCGAAGGCGAGCTGGTGCTCTGCGTAGTTGAGCGTCGCGCCCTGGAACCACTTCGCTCCCGGCATCACCCTCCGGTCCAGCACGCGCTCGTAAGGAGAGTGCGACCGCACTTCGAAGTATTGCCAGACGGTTTCCCAGAACGTTTCGATCTCGTCGACGGACCACTGCCAGAGCGATTCGTAGTCGGGGAAGGCGAGACCCCGGGTTCGCTCCAGCCAGCGGAGGTAGTGCGTGATGCGGGCGTTCGAGATGCGGGCGGCGGAGGGACGCCACAAGGGCGTGGAACGGGTGATCACGGCGACGCGTCGAGAGGAACGGGGGGCCAATGGTACCTTGCCGCACGCACACGCACGGTGCGCCGTACTCAGCCGGTCATCCCCTGCTGCGCCGATCGGAAACCGCGGGATCGCGGCCCGGCCGGCCGCCGCCGGTGCTCAGCAGGGCCAGCACCATTGCGCGACGTCGGGACAGTCCACCCCGTGTTCGTGCGCGTAGTTTCGGCAGGCGATCTGCCGGTTGCGGAATCGTTCCTTCGCGTGCGCCCCTGTCTGGCCGAGATGCGGCACGCGGTCGATGACGTCGATGGCAAGGCTGAACCGGTCGGTCTGGTTCTCGATGGCCAGTTCCAGCGGTGTGTCGATGTTGCCTTTCTCCTTGTAGCCCCGCACGTGCAGATTGCGATGGTTGTTGCGCCGGTACGTGAGCCGGTGCACGAGCCACGGATAGCCATGGAAGTTGAAGATGACCGGCTTGTCGCCGGTGAAGAGGCTGTCGAGATCCCGGTCCGTCATGCCGTGCGGGTGCTCGGAGTCGGATTGCAGCCTGTACAGATCCACCACGTTGACGAAGCGGATCGCCAGTGCGGGCAGTTCCTCCCGCAGCAAGGCCACGGCCGCCAGGGCCTCCAGCGTGGCAACGTCGCCGGCCGCGCACAGCACGACGTCGGGTTCGCGACCGCCGTCGTTGCTCGCGAAAGGCCAGATGCCGATGCCCTTGGTGCAGTGGATCACCGCCGCGTCCATGTCGAGATACTGGAGATGGGACTGCTTGTCCGAAACGATCACGTTCACGTAGTTCTCCGACCGCAGGCAATGGTCGGCGACGGAGAGCAGGCAATTGGCATCCGGGGGAAGATAGATGCGGCAGACGTCGGCGCTCTTGTTGAGAACGACGTCCAGAAAGCCGGGATCCTGGTGGGTGAAGCCGTTGTGATCCTGGCGCCAGACCGTGGAGGTGACCAGCAGATTGAGCGCGGCGATATCGGCTCGCCAGGAAAGCTGGTTGCAGACGTCCAGCCACTTGGCGTGCTGGTTGAACATCGAATCGATGACATGGACGAACGCCTCGTACGAGGCGAGCAGTCCGTGCCGGCCCGTGAGCAGATAGCCTTCCAGCATGCCTTCCAGCGTGTGCTCGGAAAGCATTTCCACCACGCGTCCGTCGGGGGACAAGTGCGTGCCTTCGGCATCCACGGGGAGCGTTTCGCACATCCAGACCTTGCCCGTCGCTTCGAACACGGCGCCCAGGCGGTTGGACGCGGTTTCGTCGGGTCCGAACAGGCGGAAGTTGTCCGGGTTGCCGCGGATGACATCGCGCAGGAATACCCCGAGGGGCCAGGTATTGTGGGCACGCTGGACGCCCGGGCGGTCGACACCGACGGCGTAGTCGCGAAAGTCCGGCAGCCGCAGCGCCCGCTTGAGCAGCCCGCCGTTCGCGTGCGGATTGGCGCCCATGCGGCGCGCGCCTGAAGGAACGATGGCCACCGTCTCCGGCCGCGGGGCGCCTGCGTCGTCGAAGAGCTCTTCCGGGTGGTAGCCGCGCATCCAGTCCTCCAGGATCCGCAGGTGTTCGGCGTGGGTCCGGACGTCGCCCATGGGAACCTGATGCGCCCGCCAGCTGCCTTCCAGCGCCTGTCCGTCGACGCGGGCCGGGGCGGTCCATCCCTTGGGGGCACGCAGCACGATCATCGGCCAGCGGGGACGCGTAAGCCGGCCTTCGTCGCGGGACCTCCGCCGGATCCCTTGGATCTCGGAGATGCATTCGTCCATCGCCCGTGCCATCGCGTGATGCGCGGCCTCCGGTTCCGCCGCCTCCACGAACCGGGGCGACCACCCGTATCCGCGAAGCAGCTGTTCCAGTTCGTCCGGCGGAATTCGCGCGAGCAGCGTCGGATTGTTGATCTTGTAGCCGTTGAGGCTCAGCACCGGCAGCACTGCGCCGTCGCGGGCCGGATTCAGGAACTTGTTGATGTGCCAGGACGTCGCGAGCGGTCCGGTCTCGGCTTCGCCGTCTCCCACGACGGCCGCGACGATGAGGTCGGGATTGTCGAAGGCTGCGCCGCAAGCGTGCGAAAGCACGTAGCCCAGTTCACCGCCTTCGTGAATCGAGCCGGGGGTCTCGGGCGTGCAGTGGCTGCCGATCCCGCCCGGAAAGGAGAATTGGCGGAAGAAGCGGAGCATGCCTTCCTCGTCCAGGCTCTTGTCCGGATAGATCTCCGTGTAGCTTCCCTCGAGGTAGACCGGGGCCAGCACGCCCGGAGCGCCGTGGCCGGGCCCGGCCATGAACACCACGTCGAGGCCGTCGCGCAAGATCACCCGATTGAGATGCGCGTAGACGAAGGACAACGCAGGGCTTGCCCCCCAGTGACCCAGGAGCCGCTGCTTGATGTGCTCCGGCGCGAGCGGTTCCGTCAGAAGGGGGTTCGCCCGCAGATGGATCATGCCCAGCGCGAGGTAGTTGCAGGCTCGCCAGAAGGCATCCAGATGGTGCAATTCCTGGGGAGACAGTGACCGGAACGGAACGCCAGGGACAGCGGCGTCAGCGGAATGGGTGTCAAGGTCCTGCGTCATGAGGATCTCCCGAGTGACGGCCGTCACTCCAGCAACCAGGGATCGCAGGCGCGCGCCGGCACGGTCGAAGGGCGTACGCCCGTTCGGCCAGGGCGGCCGACAGTGCAGATTCTGACGGCGCCCCGTGACGACGACGTTGCGGGCAGTGCCGAATCACGCTCATGTCGACGAGGACGGACTGCGGGTCCGAATGGGCCATTCTTCGCATCAGGACCGATCGAGGAAACGAAATCTTCCGGGGTCACGCTCGACCAACGATCCGCTTGCCGGACGACCGATCCGGGAGCCGGCCCTGGCGGTCAGGATCGATTCGCTGCAACAACAGAATGGAGACCCTGACATGACCCGTACGTCCGCGAATCCCCTGCTTGGTACTGCGATTCGCCTTGCTGCTGCCATTCTCGCCTCGCACTGCGTGTCGGCCACGCTCCACGCGGAAGTCCGCAGCGCGGACTTCCGCATCGATGCTCGCACGATGCCCTGGAAGTCGAATGCCCAGTTGAACGACTATCTTCCCTACGGCAGCTACGACGGTCGCTACCCTGGCGCGCTTTCCCGCTTCAACGGCTTCTCGCTCGCGGAAGGCGCCGAAGTGACGTTTCGTCACAAGAGCGGGCAGACATCCGCCTACTCGAACCGCGAACCGTACTCGGGCGCCCTGGGCGATCTCGACTACGTCACGGACGACAAGAAGGGCACTTCCGGGGAGGTCTTCCCCAGCGCGCACATCGACAGCGCGGCCTATCCCCTGCACTTGATGGCGCTGCTCGGTCTCTGGGCGGACGCGAACCTGGATCCCGTCGGCAAACCCTTCCTCATCGGACGGGTCTGGACCGGAACGGTTCCCAAGGGCGCCGACTATCTGCTGTTCGGATTCAACGACGATATCTTCGACGACAACCGCGGCGCTCTCGTCGTGACGATCACGGCCGACCGGATTCCCCTGCCGACCGGCGGGGCTCGAGAACGTGTCGACGGTCGTCGAGGTGCCCGAGCCCGGAACGTTCGGATTGACGGTGGGCGGGGCCGCGATCCTCGCGGGCGCGCTTCGCCGCAGAATCCGGAAAAGCCAGGCACCTGGTGCGGGCGCCTGAGCCTCTTCCCGAGAGCGGGCCGCGCAAACCCGGCCGGCGAACCGCCGTGTGCCGGGCGCTGCGTCGGGGCGCACGGGCAGGATGGCCTAGTCATCGACGCGTCGAGCGGTGTTCACGCCCGTGAACAGCATCAGCCTGCCGTTTTGCCCGACTGGGTTCGCGGCAGGAAGATGATGACCAGCGCCCCGACCAGGGCCAGCACCGCCAGGGCGTAGAACGCGGCCTCGGCGGCGCCGCCTGCGGCGGTCCGGATGGATCCGATCAGGTCCGGACCCGCATAACCGCCGAGATTTCCCACCGCATTGATCCACGCGATGCCCGCGGCGGCGGCGGTGCCGGTCAGGAAGGCGGTGGGCAACGACCAGAAGGTCACGACGCAACCGGCCCACCCCGAAGTGATGAGCGTGAGGCCGACGATCGAGGCGACAGGTGACCGGTGCGCCAGCGCCAGGACGACGAGGCCCAGCATGGTGACGAGCATTCCGCCAGCGCAATGCCACCGGCGCTCCCCGGTGCGATCGGAGTGGCTGCCCCACACCACCATCGAGACGATGCTGGCCCCCCAGGGAATCATGCTGACCAGCCCCACCTTGAGGAGATCCTTCTTGTCGATGCCCAGCTCCTGGATGATCGTGGGCATCCAGAAGCCCACGGCGTAGAAACAGGTCGCCAGCGCGAAGTACACGAAGGCCAGGGCCCAGACCCGCCCATCCTTGAATGCGTCAGAGAAATGGTGCCGGCCGCCCAGGGCTCCCTTGGAGGCGTTGTCCTCCTCGATGCGGCGCACGAGAAGATCCCGTTCGTCGCCCGTGAGCCACCTGGCGGACTTCGGGCCGTTGGGCAGGATCACCAGCACCAGGAGCCCGATGATCACGGAGGGCAGTCCCTCGACCACGAACAGCCACTGCCAGCCGCGCCAGCCCGACATGCCGTCCATGAATTGCATGATGGCGCCGGACACCGGGGAGCCCACGAGCTGTGCCGTGCCGATGGCCGTCATGAACAGCGCGACCATCCTTGCGCGGCGCGGTCCGGGAAACCAGTACGTGCGGTAGAGGATCACGCCCGGGAAGAAGCCTGCCTCCGCCACTCCGAGCCAGAAGCGCAGGAAGTAGAACGTGAACTGCGCATCGCTGCAGTTGAAGAAGGTGGCGATGCTGCCCCAGTGGATGTCCCCGGTGAACGCGAATCCCGCGGAGATGAGCCCCCACGTGACCATGATGCGTGCGATCCAGATCCGCGCGCCCACCTTTTCCAGGATCACGTTGCTCGGCACCTCGAACACGAAGTAGCCGATGAAGAAGATGCCGGCGCCGAACCCGTAGATGGCGTCGCTGAATCCCAGGTCGGACGCCATCTGCAGCTTGGCGAAGCCGACATTGACGCGGTCGAGGAACGCGACGATGTAGCAGAGGAACAGAAACGGAATCAGGCGGCGCGTGGCCTTGCCGTACGTCGCTTCCTCGAACGGCGGCGGTGCCATCGTGGTCGTGGACACGGGTGAATCCTCCCAGTTTTTTGTTGGATTTCACCGGCACTCGCCCGCTCATTGCGGCGACCCGCGCGCGAACCGATGGCGGATTGTAGGCGACACCCGAAGTCCCGCGTGAATTCCTTGCGGCGCGCCCGGTACGCGATGCGGGGCCCGGAGGTGAGTGCGGGAAGCGTTCCCGGCGAGGGTCTCATCGGCGACAATGCGCCTCCCCGTCCTGGAGTCTCGCGCTTGGCTGCTTCCCGATCCCAATCCACGACCGGTCTCGTGTACTCGACCGATCGCGGCCGCATCTGTCCCGGCTGCCGCCGGCCCGCGCCCGAATGTGTGCAGGAAAACCCCCGGCTGCGCCGGCCGCTGCGAGCCCGATCCGGGTGATGCGGCAGAGCAAGGGACGGGGCGGCAAGACCGTGAGCGTCGTGACCGGCCTGCCGCTCGCGGCGGATGCGCTCGCTTCGCTGGGTACCGAACTCAAGCGGATGTGTGGAACGGGAGGGACGGTCAAGGACGGTGCCATCGAGATCCAGGGAGATCACTGCGACGCGTTGCTGGCCGAACTCAATCGCCGCGGTTTCGCGGCGAAGCGGGCGGGAGGTTAGGGTGGAACAGAAGCGAAGAGGCGCCCGGGAGACGACGTTCTCGGAACGCCGCAATGCCATCCGGCTGAAGGCGAAGGTGACCAGACGCGCCGCTCCCGAGGCCGGCCCCGAGAAGGATGCCAAGCGACCCGATGCCGATGGGGCCCGGGCCAAGCCATCCGGGCTCGACGCATCCGAGCGCCGGGGATCCGGAAATACAGAGCCGTCCGAGAGGGATCGATCACGTGCCGGGGCGCCGGGACGGGCGGTGTCCGAGCGCAGCGGATCCGCAGACTCGGAGCGTCCGCGCTCGGGCCGGTCATCGTCGAAACCGGCCGCGCAGGGCGCCTCGGAGCGTCCGCGGTCAGGCGGCCCGGGGCGTCCCGACGCCGGCCGGTCGCGCGGCGATTCGCCCCGAAGTGCCCGCCCGGATCGCGTCCGGACCGAGCGTCCCGCGGGAGACGATGCGAAACGCGCGCGCGCGGGCCGGTCACGCGACGAATCTTCCGAGCGTGCCGTCGTGGAGCGCCCCAGGTCAGAACGTCCTCGACCCGGCGGGCCGGATCGCACGTATGCCGGCAGGAAGCCGCCGGACACTCCGCGGGGCGCGGCCGCACCGGAAGGGCCGCGATCCGGCCGTCCCCGGTCCGAATCCCAGGAGCGCCCCGGCGCGGCCCGCTCACGGACCCGACCTGTCGAGCTTGCAGACCCGGACCAGGCCCGCTCCGAACGGTCCCGTTTCGACGGTCAGGAACGGCCCCGGACCGGCCGGCCTGCCGCCAACAAGGCTTCGGGAAAGGCGCCCCCGGAGCGCATTCCCTCCAAGGGGCGCGCTCAACGCCCGCGTGGCGCGCGCTCGGAGACAGACGCTCGCGGCCGCACCCAGGCCGAAAAGGCACCCTCCGCGCGAACGTCCGTCGCCGTGCCCGCGGCGGACAACGATGGCCGGGTCCGCGTCTCCAAGCTCATGTCCGAGCGCGGCATGTGCTCGCGACGCGAGGCCGACGAGTTCCTCGAGCGGGGCTGGGTGTTCGTGGACGGAGAGCAGGTGACCGAACTGGGTTCGCGGGTACTGCCGACCCAGACCATCACGCTGGCCGAGGCCGCGCGTTCGCGGCAGTCCGAACGAGTCACGATCCTGCTCAACAAGCCGGTCGGATTCGTCTCCGGCCAGGCGGAGGACGGCTATCGCCCGGCGGTGTCGCTCATCGGTGCCCAGTCGCACGCGGACGACGATCCTTCGCCGCTGCATTTCTCGGCGGCGCAGCTGCGCGGGCTTGCCCCCGCCGGCCGCCTCGACATCGACTCCACGGGGCTGCTCGTGCTGACGCAGGACGGCCGCATTGCCAAGAAGCTGATCGGCGCGGACTCCACCATCGAGAAGGAGTACCTGGTGCGCGTCGAGGGACGACTCGCGCCGGAGGGGCTGGCCCTGCTGCGGCACGGACTGGAACTGGACGGAGAACCCCTGCTGCCCGCGAAGGTCCGCTGGCAGAACGACGACCAGCTCAACTTCATTCTCAGCGAAGGCAAGAAGCGGCAGATTCGCCGCATGTGCGAAATGGTGGGACTCAAGGTCACAGGCTTGAAGCGCATCCGCATCGGCCGTGTGCGGCTGGGCGAGCTTCCGCCCGGTCAGTGGCGCTATCTGGGCGAGGACGAGCAATTCTGAGTCACGGCGCGGCCACCCCGCGCGCGAATCCGTCCAGCCAGTCCTGCAGCCCGGAAGAGGGCGCCGGCGCGAATTCGTAACGGGCGCGCACCACCGGGAGTACGGGGTTCAGCAGCCGGGCGAGGTCCGCAGGGGTGCCGGACACGATCGCGTCCGCGCCGCTGCGGTCGAGCGATTCCGCCAGGGCCCGGCACTGCGCCGGGCCATAACCCACCGCAGGCAGAACGGGCCCGATGTGTGGATAGCGGGTGAAGACCTCCCGCAGTTCGGGTGACGCCGTGCGTCTCGGGTCGACGATTTCTGCGGCGCCGGCGGCAAGGGCGGCAGCGTAGCCAGCGCCGGTCGGCATTCCGCCGTGGGTGAGCGTGGGGCCGTCTTCGACGACCACGACGCGCTTCCCGCGCACGCGTTCGGGCTCGTCCAGGTCCACGATCGACTGGCCGGCGAAGATGGGAACGCCGGGGCGGATCGACCGGATGTTCTCGGTGGCCTGGCGGATCTGTTCGCCCGATGCTGCGTTGACCTTGTTGAGAATCACCGCGTCGGCCATCCGCACGTTCGTCTCCCCGGGGTGATGCGTCGCCACCTGGGAGGGACGCAGCGCATCGACGACCACGAGGTGGCGGTCGGGCCGCAGGAACGGGAAATCGTTGTTGCCCCCGTCCCACAGCAGCACGTCGGCCTGCGCCTGTGCGAGCCGCAGGACTTCGCCGTAGTCCACGCCGGCGAACACCGCGTGGCCCGCCGCCAGGTGCGGCTCGTACTCCTCGCGTTCCTCGACCGTGCAGTCCGCGGCCTCGAGATCGGCAAGGGTGAGGAAGCGCTGAGCGCGCTGACGTTCCAGGTCGCCGTAGGGCATGGGATGCCGGAGGATGCCCACGCGCAGGCCGTGCCGCGAGAGGACACCGGCTGCCCAGCGTGCAACCTGCGACTTGCCGCAGCCGGTGCGCACGGCCGTGATGGCCAGGACCGGAAGGTCTGCGCGCAGCATGGTCCGCGACGGACCCAGGAGAGAGAAATCGGCCCCGGCCGCGAGCGCGCGCGACGCGAGATGCATCACGTCGGCGTGAGACGCGTCGCTGTACGCAAAGATCACTTCGTCGATGCGTTCGTTGCGAACCAGCGTCTCGAGGTCCGCTTCGGGCAGGATGGGAATCCCGTCGGGGTAGCGCGGACCGGCCAGGGCAGGCGGATACCGCCGCCTGTCTATGCCCGGGATCTGCGCCGCCGTGAAGGCGACGACCCGGGCGGAAGCGTCGTCACGCAGCGCGACGTTGAAGTCGTGGAAGTCGCGTCCGGCGGCGCCCAGAATGACGATGCGTCGGGTCATGACGGAATCCGGTCTGGTGGCGGAAGACGAATCTAACACTCGGCAAGACGGGACCGGGTCGGTGCGGACCTGGCCGGTCCGGACGTCCTCGCCACGGCCACGCGCAGGGTGCGGCCGCGCCACTTCGCGATCGAGCGGCGGCGTGGGCTCCCCGCGCAAGGATCCCCTGCCGGTCCGCAACTGAACGGTCGGTCGGGTGCGATATGCTCGGGCGCATGACGCACGGCCGGATTGCACTCGGGGTGAACGGCGCAGGGGGGAGTCCATCCCCGGCGTGGGAATCCGCCACCAGTCCGTTCGAGATCAGGAATCGGCTGCTCGGTCTCGCGCGCAGCGCTGCTGCGCGTCCCGGCGGCCGGCTTCTCGATGCCGGCCGTGGAAATCCGGACTGGATGGCCATCGAACCGCGCCGGGCGTTTTTCCAGCTCGGGCATCACGCCGCCCTCGGCAACGGACTTCCCGATCGTGATGCGCAGCTCGACGCCTTCCTCCGTGAACTGGGAAACGAGGCCGACGGCGAGCCGTGGTGGAGCAGGGCGCTGACGTGGGCGGAATCCGCGCTCGGCATCGACCGGCGCGCTCTGTTCGGCGGACTGTGCGATGGGGTGCTGGGCGCGCGGTACCCCGAGCCCCCGGCGATGCTTCCGCTGCCCGACCGGATCTGCCGCGCCCACCTGGCACAGGTGTACGGACTGGACGAGCGTACCGCGCGGTCGATGCGGCTCTTCGCGACCGAAGGCGCGAGTGCCGCCATCTGCTATCTGTTCGAGTCCCTGCTGGGCAACGGACTGCTCGCGGCGGGTGATCGCATCGCGGTCGTCACGCCGATCTTCAGTCCCTATCTGGAGATCCTGAGCCGGCCCGCCTTCGGATTCGGGATCGACGCGCTGCCGCTCGACGATGACGACGGCTGGCAGCTTCCGCGTCACTGCATCGATCGCCTGCGCGACCCCGACATACGCGCTCTCGTGGCTGTCAATCCAGGCAATCCTGTGGCGTGTCCGCTCGGGGCCGACGTGGTGGAGCGCATCGGCAGGCTGGTGGAATCCGAGCGCCCCGATCTGCTCGTGATCAGCGACGACGTCTATGGGCCGCTCGTCCCGGGATACGCATCGTTCGCCGCCCGGCTGCCCCGCAATACGGCGGCCCTCTTCTCGTATTCCAAGTTCTTCGGCGCCACGGGCTGGCGGCTGGGCATCATGAGTCTTGCCGCCGATCACGTGCTCGACCGCTGGCTGGCGGAGCGCCCCGATACGCGCATCGTGACCGATGAATCGCGCTACCGCTCGCTGAGCGCTGCTCCCGGCGGGCCGGATTTCTTCCATCGGCTGGTCGCCGACAGCCGGGGGGTCGCCTTCCATCACACGGCCGGGCTCTCCACGCCTCAGCAGGTTCAGCTGGCGCTATTCGCTCTCGACGCCCTGATGGACACGGAGGGCCGGAGGTGTCACGAGCTGCAGACCGCTCTTGCCGGCAGGCGTGCCGCTTTGTGGCGCGGGCTCGGTCTTCCCCCGCCTTCCGTGCGGGACCACACGGGGTATTACGAATGGCTCGATACGGCCGGGCTGGTCCGGCAATGGGTTCCCCGAGTCCTCGCCGGCCGTGCTGCCGCCCTCCATGCCCGACCTGCTGGGCCGGCTTGCCGCCGGCCACGGCGTGGTCGTCCTTCCGGGGAACGGCTTCGGCGGAAGCGACTCTTCCCTGCGCGTGTCGCTCGCGAACCTGCCGGAGCCGGAGCTCGAGCGCGTGGGGCGCGCCTTGCGCGCCGTTTGCACCGATTCGGGCGGGACCTGATCCGCATGGACCAACGGGCACTCGTCGGCCGGCTGCTCGATCCGCGCTGTTACCCGCACCCGGTGGAAAAGGTGGACGTGCTCGAGACGCATATTTCCTACGTGCTGCTCGCGGGAGAATTCGCCTACAAGATCAAGAAGGCGCTCGCGCTGCCCTTTCTGGACTATTCCACGCTGGAGCTCCGGCGGCGGTACTGCGAAGAGGAGTTGCGCATCAATCGCCGGACCGCGCCGGCGCTCTACCTGGATGTCGTTCCCATCGCTGACTCCGCCTCCGGGCCCTGCGTCGGCGCCGCCGGCGACCCCGCCGAGTACGCGGTCCGGATGCGGCGCTTCCGGCAGACGGACCTCTTCGATGCCATGGCCCGCCGGAACGAACTCGGCCCGGCACACGTCGTGGAGCTCGCCAGGCATGTGGCATGGTTCCACGCCAGGGCCGATGGGACGCCGGCCGACAGCCGCTGGGGCGCGAGCGCGACCGTGCTCGACCAGGCGCTCGACAACGTCTCTTCCCTGCGAGCGCGGTATGCCGATCTCTGCGCGTCCAGCGATCTGGGCGAACTTGACGTCTGGACCCGCACGGAATTCGCGAGGATCTCGCCCATGCTCGAAAGGCGCCGGATCGCGGGACGTGTTCGCGAGTGCCACGGCGACCTGCACCTGGGGAACATCGCCTGGATCGACGGCGCGCCGGTCGCGTTCGATGCCATCGAGTTCGAGCCCGCGCTGCGCTGGATCGACGTCGCGAGCGAGATTGCGTTCGTCGTGATGGATCTTCTCGATCACGGACTGCCCGCGCTGGCGTGGCGGTTTCTCGACGAGTATCTGGCGGTCACCGGAGACTACGAGGCGGTGGTGCCGTTGCGGTTCTTCCTGGTCTACCGGGCACTCGTGCGCGCGAAGGTCGCGGCCATACGGTCGGGACAGCAAGCGGCGGCCGGAGCAATGCCGCCGGAAGTACGCGGGCACCTCGATCTGGCGCGCGATCTCGCCCGCTCCGCCCGGGCAAGTGTCGTGGCCATGCACGGTCTGTCCGGCTCCGGCAAGAGCACGTTCGCGCTTCGGTTGGCGGAATCGCTCGGGGCGGTACGGGTGCGTTCGGACGTCGAGCGCAAGCGCCTGGCGGGACTTCCCGCCGAGGCGTCGACGGGTGGGATGCCCGGGGTGTACTCCGCCGATTTCACGCGGCGCGTGTACGACCGGCTGGAGGTTCTTACGCGTCTCGTTGCCGGCGAGGGCCGCTGGCCTGTCGTGGTCGATGCGGCCTCGCTGCTGCGATCGGAGCGGGACCGCTTCCGCATGCTTGCCGGCGGACTGACCCTGCCGTTTTGCGTGGTGAGCTGCGAGGCCGGCGAGGAGGAACTGCGCCGGCGCATCGAAGCGCGCCGGCGGGATGCCGGGAATGTGTCCGAGGCCACCACGAGCGTGCTGGCCGACCAGATGCGCTGGCAGGAACCCATCTCGGAAGGCGAACAGGACGTGATGCGGGTCGGCCCGGATGACCGCATCGATGCGTGCGTGGCGAATGTGGCCGCCCGCATGGAGGTCGGATCAGCGCGGCCGTAGCGATCGCACACGCGTGCGGAACGCCGCCCAGACAGGCCGCTCGGGCTTCGCGGAGTCCACGACGACGAGGTAGCGGCCGGACCACGGCGTGGTGAGGCGATCGGAGCGCAGCTGCCACACGGCGTGTCCCTCCCGAAGCGCGCGTTCGTAGTCCGCGTCGAGCACGCCGTGCCGGTCGAGGAAGACGTTCGCGCCCGAAGGGATGCGGATGCAGCCCTTGGAACACGCCGTGCCCAGCCGGCCTTCCAGCAGGTCGGGATCGGTGGCATGAACCTGCAGTCGCATGGCGCCGGGACGGCCGTCGCCCCAGCCGCGCGGCGTGACCACCCAGCCGAAATCGAAGACCCGCATCCCCGCCTTGCCGTAGCCGCGCACACCCTGCGCGTTCTTCGTCCCCTCGGCGCGAAAGTCCGGATCGCGCAGCGTGTGCTCGAACACGCCCGGCGGGGTCGCGAAGTGTTCGTAGGCGCCGGGTCTGCCGGTGGAGACGGGAGAGGCTCCGACAAGCCGTGCCTCCTGGTCGGATAGCCGGAGATACACGAACATGGCTTGCACGGAGGGGGCACAATCCACCAGCAGCACGAACTGCGGCTCGGGGCGTGCGCCGTTCTCTCTCAGGGCGGTTTCCATCATGCGGCCGTAGCGCCATGCCTCGGGATCCGGAACGCTCAGCCGCTGCTCCACCAGCGTCGCGTACGTCTGGCGCAGTTCCGCCACCGAAAGCGGCGTTGCGGCATGGCCCACCGTCGCAAGGAGCAGGTGTGCCCCAAGCACGGCAAGTGCGCAGACGGCGCGCTTCAGCGCACGAGTGCGACGGTACAGGTCCGGTTCTCGATCCACTGCGACCAGGCCGGTACGCCGTCCTCGACGGCCTCGGTGGACAGGACCAGCACGTCCTGCCTTCCGGGCGACAGGGAGTCCAGGAGAGCGTCGCGAGCGACCGCGGGTGTCTCCCGGATGGTCTTGATGCAGTCCGCCCGCACGCCAAGGTGTGCGGCGAGTCGGGACATTTCCGCGGCGCTCACGCCAGTGTGGGCCGCCGGGACGAGAACGACGATCGACTCCCGCCGGGTCCCGGCGAGTGCCAGTGCGGTGGAGAAGACGTGTTCCGAGGACGCGCTGGCCGGGTCGTAGCGCACGAACACTCTCGGCGAGGACGGCGCCCCGTGCCAGGACGCACGCAGTGTGCGTTGCGGTTCCAGCACGATGACGTCCGCCGGCCGGGCCGCCTGGTCCCACGCTGCCCGCAGGTGTTCCCGGCGGACCTCGAACGTGTAGCGGAAGCGGTGCCGCGCTGCGAGATCGTGCAATTCCTGTTCCGCGCGCCGTGCCGCCGTCTGCAGCGTGCGCTCCACGTCGTGCCGGAGCATCGTGCGCGCGACGCCGGACGCAAGCCCGATCTCCAGCGCGAACGGCAGCGCGGCAAGTCCCAGGAGATCGGCGTCCTCCAGAAACAGCACTTCCACCTCCATGGACGAGTCGACTGCGAGCGATCGGAACAACCGTGCCCGCGGCGATGAAGGAAAGCTGGCGGCAAGCACGAACAGCAGCCGCGTGCGCGGAAGCGGAGGAAGCTCCTGAGGAGCAGCCCGTGTCGTCACGATCGGGACTTCGGCGGCTTCGCCGCCTTTGCCGCCTTCGGCGCGGGTTCGCGGACCCGCTTGATCCGCACGGCGAGGCTCGCGAAGGTCTGCCGCATGAGAGACAGTTCCAGCAGCCGCGCGGCAACGCGGAAATTGACGGAACCCACCGGATAGCTGCCCCGCGCATTCGCCTCGCCCGCGGGAGTTCCGGTGAGCAGTCCGATCGCTTCGTCTGCGTGGCTGACCGCATGCACGCTGAACCGCCGCGCGGCCACGGCGTCGCGTACGCGGCTCGCCAGCATGAGGTGTGGCACGTTGGCGGCAGGGATGATGACGCCTTGCGATCCGGTGAGTCCCCGTGCCTGGCAGACGTCGAAGAAGCCCTCGATCTTCTCGTTCACGCCGCCGATGGGTTGCACCACGCCCCGCTGATTCACGGAACCGGTGATGCCGAAACCCTGCGCGACCGGCAGGTCCGCCAGCGACGAAAGCAGCACGCACAGCTCGGCGAGCGATGCACTGTCGCCATCGACCTCGCCGTACGTCTGTTCGAAGGAGAGCGTCGCCGACAGGGAGTGCGGGCGGTCGGTGGAGTAGCGCGAAGCCAGATAGGACGCGAGGATCATCACGCCCTTGGAGTGGATGGGGCCGCCCAGCTGGACTTCCCGCTGGATGTCGATGATCTCGCCGTCACCCAGCCGCGTGGTCGCCGTGAGCCGGATCGGATGACCGAAGCGCAGCCTGCCCACCATGCTGACCGACATGGCATTGATCTGCCCGGCGACGGCGCCGGTGGTGTCGATGTAGATCTCGTCCTGCAGCACTGCGTCGAGCAGGCGCTCGCGGATCCGCCCGATCCTTCCGTCGCGGGCATCCAGGGCGGCCTCGAGGTGGTCCGAGGTCACCTGCGCCACCGATGCCTTGCGCGCCAGGAGATCCGCCTCGAGCAGGAGGTCCTGCACCTGCTCGACCTGGGCCGAAAGACGCAGACCATTCTCGGCCTCGCGCGCCGCATGCTCGACCAGGCGTGCGACGGCGGAGCGGTCGAAGGGCAGCAGCCTCGATCTGCGCACCAGCGCTGCCACCAGCCTCGCGTACAGCGCTTCGTTCTCCGGCGTGCGTTCGAGGGTGTCCTCGAAGTCCGCCGGGATCTTGAAGAGCTCGTCGAACTCGGGATCCAGGCCTTGCAGCAGGTAGTAGAGCATCCGGTCGCCGACCAGCACGACCTTGACGTCGATGGGAATGGGCTCGGGTTCGAGCGCGAGCGTGGTGACGAGCCCCAGGCTTTGGCCCAGAGTCTCCGGCCGCAGTTCACCCGACGCCAGCACCCGCTTGAGCCCTTCCCAGGACAGGGGCTGGGTGAGCAGCTTGTGCGCGTCGATGACCAGGTAGCCCCCGTTCGCCCGGTGCAGGGAACCTGCCTGGATCAGGGAGAAGTCCGTGACCAGCGTGCCCAGGCGAGCCACGTTCTCGATGCGGCCCAGGAGATTGGGAAAGGTCGGGTAGTCCGCCACGACCACGGGCGCGCCAGTGCCCTGCGCGTCGGAGCCGACGAGCACATTGATCTCGTAGCGGCGGAAGGCGTCGTCCTCTTCCAGTGCCACAGGCAGGGGATTGCTCTCGCCATCCGCAGGCCGGCGGAAGGATTCGACGTTTTCCAGCACGTCCGCCTGCACGGCGTCCAGATGGGACAGCACCGCGGGGATCTGCGCGAACTTCGCCTTGATCTCTTCGGTGAGGCCGCCCACGACCGACAGCGTCATCTCCCGCGCCAGTTCCTTGATGGCGTTGCGCTTGGCTTTCTGCAGGGACTGCGCCTGGCGGACCGTCGCCTGCAGACGCTCCTGCAGCGCGCCGAGCCTCGTCTGCATCCGGTTGCGCTCCTCCTCCGGCAGGGCCTCGTACTGCTCGGGCGAGATGACCTGGCCTTCCCGCATGGGCGCGAAGGAGAAACCTGCCGGGGTATGCACCAGCGCGATGCCGTCGCGAGACGATTCCTCACCCAGGGCGAGGAACAATTCCTCCTGCCGATGGCTGAACTCCGCGTCGATCTGCTCTGCCCTGGAGCGGAACTCGTCGCTGTCCAGCAGTGCGGGAATGGCCGCACGAAGCTCCTCGACGAAGCCGCGCATCTGTGCACGCAGCCGCGCACCGTCTCCCGCGGCAAGCCGCAGTGCCCTGGGACGCTGTGGTGCGTCGAAGTTGTGGACGTAGCACCAATCGTCCGGAAGCGGGTCGGCCGCTGCCCGGCTGCGAAGGTATTCCACGGCGACGGTCCGCTTTCCGACCCCGGCAGGCCCCAGGACGAACACGTTGTACCCGCGACGCCGGATGTCGATGGCCGTGGACAGCGCCTCCTGCGCCCGCTGCTGACCCGGGACGCCGGGCAGATCCTCCAGCTCGTCCGTGGAGCGGAAATCGATCGTTTCGAACCGGGACGGCCGGTACAGGCGTTCGGCTTCGAGGGAGGTTGCCGGAAGGGGGGGCGGGGGCTTCTTTCTGGTCACGGTGGTTTTGCTTGATCGGCATCAATGTAGGTGCAGCGCTCCGCCAGCACTCTGCGCCACTGCGCCGAGGATGGCACAAACCGCCGCATGCGTGCATGGCAGCGCTCACAGGATGAGGAGGTTCGACGGCACAGGATGCGACATTCCCGCGATCGATCTTCCGGCACGATGCGAGGAAGCGTCGGCGCCGGTGGAATCGGCGGAATGGCTCTCCTCGGCGGCACGAGGTGTGCGGGCCCTGTCACTTCGCCCGTTCCCACCGACACGGTCGGCCTGTCGCGATGGCATGCCGCCGGTGCGGCCGGCCGCGGGGCGCGACCGCGATCGTCTCCCTGACAGCCGAGTCGACGGTCCTGCGGCGATCAGCCTGCGAAGTGCTGCCCTCGCTTTCGGGATCGTGAATAATCCGGGACCTGTGCCGGAGGTGCCGCCGAAGGAAGCGAAGTCCTTCCATGTGGCGCGGGGATCGGCCGCTCGAGGGCATCGGTACGGGTGTCCCGTGCGAGGCACACGCACGTGCCGGCTGACAGATCGTGCTGCGAAAGGACGGCATCTGGTCAATCAGAAGAGTTCCGGGTCAAAGAAACAAGGCCCCGGATCGGGTTCGACAGGGTGAAGCGATGGAATTCTCATTGCCGCCGTTGAGCGACGGCGTGGAAGAGGGAAGACTCGTCCGCTGGACGGTCAGGAGAGGCGATCACGTGTCGATCGGCGACGTGCTGTGCGTCTTCGAGACCCCGGCCGGCACCGTGGATGTGGCGATCCAGCAGCCGGGAATCGTCACGGAGCTGGTGGCCGAACCGGGCCAGATGCTCGCCGTCGGCGGATTGCTGGCCCGGGTTGCCCGGGATGCCGGGACCGCCTCGATGGCTGCTTCCCTACCGGAGGCTCCCGAATCCCCCGGCGGGTCGCCGGACGCGACTCCGGCAGATGCCGGGATCCCTTCATGGAAGAGAATCTCCCCGGCCGCCCGCAAACGCGCCGGGGAACTGGGCATCGATCTCGCGCGGGTCGACGGTACCGGGGCCGGGGCGGCGATCACCCTCGGGGACGTGGAACGGGAGGCCGGACTGATGCCACAGCACCCCGAGCCGCCTTCCCCGATGGAGACGACGCGGGCCGCCATTTCTGCCGCGATGGTGCACTCCAAGCGGGAGATCCCCCACTACTATCTGGGGCAGGAGATCCGGATCGACCGCGCGATGGCCTGGCTCGAATCGCACAATGCTCGGGAGGGACTGTCGAGGCACATCGTCTTCCCGGCACTCGCCCTCAAGGCCGTGGCCGTGGCTCTCCGCGAGTCGCCGCATCTCAACGGACACTTCATCGACAACGCGTTCCGACAGGCTCCCGGGATTCACGTCGGCGTGGCGTTCGCGCTGCGCGAGGGCGGTATCGTGGCACCCGCGATCCGCGACGCCGATCGCCTGGGGTTGCCCGCACTCATGGCACGGCTCAGGGATCTCCTGAGCCGTGCCCGCGAGGGACAGTTGCGCAGTGCCGAACTGGCCAGTCCGACGATCACCGTGACGCAGTTCGGCGAGATTGGCGTGCAGACGGTCTATGGCGTGATCGTTCCGCCGCAGGTGGCCGTGGTCGGTCTGGGCAAGACGATGCTGCGGCCCTGGGTGGACGACGGCAGGATCGTCCCGGCCCAGGTCCTGCAGGCGACGTTGTCCGCCGATCTGCGGGTAAGCGACGGCCGCCATGGCGCGCGCTTCCTGAACACCCTCGACGAACTGCTGCACGCGCCCGATCCGCGCGCGTAGGAGGAGATCCGCAGAAGCCGCAGCGGAATCGCCTCGCGGCCCCCTGCAATCCCGTCTGCCACTGGCTGCCCGTCGCCGGTCTGACGAAAGTCGTAATCAGTCTGTCCAATGGCATGGGCTATGCTGGTGTTTGCGCGGCCCTGTTTCCGGGGCCGAATCTACAAAAGGGAGTCACGATGACCACGCAACAGCTGATCTACGAAAGCGCCGTTCCGGTATCCAATGCCCGCCATGGAGGCTGCTTCGTCGAAGTCGGCTCCGACTACGCGTTCAGCAAGCACGTCAATTCCATGCCCCTGATGGCCGTGGAGTTCCCGCCGGCCGCCGTGGAGTACAGCATCATCTTCGCCGGGACCGAGGAAGCCGTGATGCCGGCGGTGATCCTGGGTCTGCGCGCCAAGGAAAACCTGTTCGTGAGCGAGGGAAAGGGCTGGAGCGCCAAGTATGTTCCCGCTTTCGCGCGACGCTATCCGTTCATCTTCTCCAGCAGCGAGGATGGCAAGACGTTCACGCTGTGCATCGACGAAGCCTTCAAGGGATTCAATCGCGACAAGCGCGGTTCCGCCTTGTTCGACACCGAAGGCAAGCCCAGCGCCTATACCCAGAATGTCCTCCAGTTCCTGCAGGAATATCAGACCCAGTTCGTGCGTACCCAGGAGTTCTGCCGCAAGCTGAAACAGCACAACCTGCTCGATCCCATGCAGGCCCAGATCACCACCAACGCCGGCGACAAGCTCTCCCTCAGCGGCTTTCAGGTGGTCAACCGCGACCGCCTCAAGGCGCTGGCACCGGACGTCCTGGCCGAACTTGCGAAGACCGACGAACTCGAACTCGTCTATCTCCACCTGCAGTCGATGCGCAACTTCGGCACGATGATCGAACGGCTGTCGTCGACCGGTGCCGCTGCCAAGGAATCGCCGGCCGCGGAACAGGCGGAAGCCCCGGCGAGCGTGCATTGAGGTGACGGCGCTCTTGTCGGCGAGGAAGGAGCCTGCATGGCACCGCTGAGTTTCACGCGCGACGGTTCCGTGGCGAGGCTGGTCTTCCAGCGGCCGGATGTCCTCAATGCGCTCGACACGGAAATGGCGCGAGGCCTGCGGGATGCCTGCAGGTCCATCGCAGCGGACCCGGACGTCCGGGTTGTCGTGATGAGCGGAGCGGGGAGGGCGTTCGTGGCGGGGGGCGACATCGCCGTCATGCGAGAGGACCCCGTCGCCAACGCCGGTGAGCTCATCGACCTGGCGCACGAGGCGCTCCGGCTGCTGGCGGGACTGCAGGCGCCTGTCGTGGCGAGTCTGCACGGGGTGGTGGCGGGCGGCGGATTGGGAATCGCGCTGTCCGCGGATCTCGCCATCGCGGCCGAAGGCACGCGGTTCAATCTGGCTTACGCCAACATCGGCACGAGTTGCGACTGCGGAAATTCCTGGGCATTGCCGCGGATCGTGGGGACGCGCAAGGCGCTCGAGATCGCGCTGCTGAGCGACACTTTCGACGCCCAGGAAGCACTGCGGCTGGGCCTGGTCAGCCGCGCTGGGCAACCTCAAGCGGCTGATGCGCGAATCGTTCGATCGGACACGATGCCAACGGGCCGCGTTCCTGCAGCGCGGCCAGCGACGACTTCCGGGAAGGGATGGACGCCTTCCGGGCGCCGGGCGCGAAGCCCGGCGCAAAAGTCCGGTCAGCCTGCGGGCGCCACCGCAGCAGGCCACCCCGTCATGAAGAGCGCGTAGGTCTCCGGTTCCGCACCCCCCCCCCTCCCCCGGATACGACGTGTGAATGTTGAGATAGGCGCGCTCCTGTTCGAAGGCGGTTGCCAAGGCAGAGAACGCCGTGCCCAGGGTGCCGCCGTTCGCGTTGACGAAGGCCGTGTTCCAGCTGGTGGCCTCGGTCATGTCGAACGTCCGGTCGTAGTCGCCCGAGGTCACGCCGGCGGGAAAATCCGGGAACGAAGGCAGCGTCGTCGCGACGCCTGCGGAGCCGCTGTTCGCGGACGCGGTGCAGCAGTGGATGTGGGCGGCGGTCGTGGTGCCGGTGAGGCCGGAGAAGCCGTCTCGATGCGCGGTGAAGCGTGCGTCCAGCGTTCCTGCGGAATGCGGTTCGGCCCGCGAGGAGCGTGCCGTTGAAGATGGTGATGGGGCGAGAGCCCCGCGCTTCGCGGGAACGCCCGGTGGCCGCGGCAAGCGGGCGTGTTTCATGGAAGCCTCCTCTCTGGATACGGCCGGGCAGCGTGATGACACCGGTGACCGGCCGCGAACGGACGGTGCCCGCGGAAAAGTGGGCCGGTCACGCAACCCGCCTGCGATGCGCGGATCGCAGCGCGGCCCAGGTGCTGCAGGGGACGGGAAAGGGAGAAGGGCGACGGCCGGCCCTGCGCGGAGGCGGACCCGTCACGAGGGACTCAAACGCTGCCGTAGCGTCCCAGCACGATGTCCAGCGATGCGCCCCGGTCGATCTCGGTCCGGATGCGTGTTTCGCGCTCCGTGATTTTCTCTGCCTCGTCGAGCACGAACGGGATGTGGGCTGCAGGGACGACCACGACCCCATCGCCGTCGCCGAGGATGAAATCGCCGGGCGCGACTGCAACGCGCTTGCTCGTCGCGCCCGGCATGGACACGGGGACCTGGCAGCCGGTCACCTTCCAACGTCCGATCGACTGCACGGGAGACCGGTACTTCGCGTAGACGGGCACGCCATGCCGCGCGATCCAGTCCGCATCGCGCACGCCGCCGTTCACGACGATCCCCACGCAGCCGCGCACCTTCATTCCGAGCGCGAGCAGCTCGCCGAAGCAGGCCATGCCCTCGGCGTCCCCCGCCCACACCGAGACCACGCCGGGCGTCATCCCGTCGATCGCTTGCATCTTGTCCGGGTCGCCCGGACCGGTGTACGGCATCATCTGTCCCCGTACCGTATAGGCGTGCCCCGCGACCTTCGGCTGGCCGGACGAGATCGGGACAAGCGCAGTGGAGAGCGCCTGATCGTAGAGGCCGACCTTTTCCAGGACATCGGACACGGTGGTGGTGTCGACCTTCAGGAAGCGCTGCCGCAACAGTTCCTCGGCGGATGTCATCGCAAGGTCCTCCTCAGACGGGGACGGTTTGGCCGTGCAGCCGCAGACCGGGGCGAGGCCAGTCCACTTCCAGCAGGGTGCCGAAGCCGGACAACGTGATGAAGGCCTTGCGCAGACCGCGTCCGCCGAACGCGATGTTGGTGCAGTAGACCTCGGGAGCCTTGTGGAACTCGAGCCACTCACCTTCAGGACTGATCACGCTGATGCCGCCGGAGATGAGCGTGGCGACGCAGATGTTGCCCCCGGCCTCGGTCTTGAGGGAATCGAAACGCTGGTAGCCGGGGAGCCCCGCCACCAGACGGCCACCGTGCGGGGAAGGGAACGGGTCCTTGTGCACCGTGCCTTCACCGGTGATGCGGAAGGCCCACAGCCGCGCGGGTTCTGTCTCGGCGACGTAGACGGTACCGCCATCGGGCGACAGACCGATGCCATTGGGGGTTACCAGCGGGAAGATGGCCTCGCGGATGAGGCTGCCGTCGGTCCTCGCATAGTAGACGGCACCGCGGTCCATCAACCGGCCGTAGACCTTGCCGAGGTCGGTGAACCACATGCCTCCCTTGCCGTCCAGAACGATGTCGTTCGGACCCTTGAGCGGGACACCGTCGCATTCGGTGTACAGATCCTCCACCTTGCCGGTTTCGACGTCGATGCGCTGGATACGGCCCCCGACGTAGGCATCCGCTCGCCCGTGCGGCCGCAGCAGGCCGTCGGATTCCCGCGTCCAGTTGAAGCCGCCGTTGTTGCAGACGTAGAACTTGCCGTCGGCGTCCACGGCCGCGCCATTCGGGCCTCCGCCTGGTTCCGCCACCACGACGGTGCGGCCGTCGGGCAGGACCCGCGTGAGGGTGCCCCGGGCGATCTCGACCACGATGACCGACCCGTCCGCCATAGCGACGGGGCCTTCCGGAAACTGCAATCCCGTGGCCATCGTCCGGCCCGAGAGTTCCAACCTTGTCGTCACTGCGACTCCTCCTGTGATGGACCGGCTCTCGCTGGGGTGCCGGCGCAGTCGAATATGGCGCAAATCCGCGCGGTCCGCCACACTGGTCCGATGAGCTCAAGAATCCTTTCCGTGTCCCTTTTCGTGTCCATTCGGACAGGCGGATATGCTCCCGCGTGAACGTGTATTGGCCGCGGTTCGACCAGCGGTCCTTGCCGCTCTTCTGACCTGTGCGATTCTTCCGGCGGCCTCGCAGTCGTTCGCGCCCCAGCGCGCCGTGCCGATTTTCGTCATTCAGGGGACCGGCCCGGTGAGTCCCTTCTCGGGCGAGCGAGTCACCACGGAAGGCATCGTCACGGCAGTGCTGCCGGGGCTGCGCGGTTTCGCTCTCCAGGACGAGCACGGCGACGGCGATCCCCGCTCGTCCGATGGCGTCTTCGTCTACGTCGGGCGGGATCCCGTCACGGTACAGGCCGGCGAACGGGTGAGGCTGACCGGCGTCGTGCGCGAATATCTGCCGCGGGGCGCCCCGATGACGCTGACCGAGATCGCCGAGCCCGAAGTGACTGCCCGACTGGGATCGGGGACGGTCGATCCTCTCGACGTCGATGCTGCCGAACTGGCCGCCGCGGAACCGGAGCGCCTGGAAGGCATGCTCGTCCGGATTCGCGGCACTTTCACGGTGGCAGATCGCGCCGTGCCGGATGTGCGGGGGCAGTGGCTCCTTTCCACGCGTGGCCGGCTGGTTCAGCGTGTCCAGATGTCTCCGCCTGCGGCCGGTCTCGCCGAAAACTCTCCATGGCGCGCCCCGGGCTTTCTGGTCCTGGACAGCGGCATCTCAGGAGAGGTGAGGGAGGAGGGTACGCCGTCCCCGACGACGGCGTGGCACTGCAGGCAGTGCGGCTGGGTGACACGGTCAGCGACCCGGTCGGTATCGTCGACTATGGAAGCGTTCGTCCAGCGCGCGGTCCGGTCGCGGTGCAAACGTACCGGCTGCAGTTCGTGCGGCCGCTGCAGATCACGCGGTCCAACCCCCGTCCCGCGGCACCCGCACGTTCGTCACGGGCGGTGCGGGTCGTCTCGTTCAACGCTTACAACTACTTCACCTCGTTTCCGGACGGCAGCGCGGCCGGGTGGCCTCGTCATCCATGCCTGCCGTCGGACCGGCGGTCGGATTGCCGCGGCGCACGTAGTCAGGAGCAGTTCGAGCGGCAGACGGCGAAGCTTGTCCGGGCGCTCGCCGAACTCGATGCGGATGTGTTCGTGCTGCAGGAGATGCAGCGCAACGGCGGAGCCTCGGTGCGCCATCTCGCTGCCGCCCTCAATCGTCACGTGGGAGAACTGCGCTACGCCGCCCGGAACCCGCCGGAAGCGGGGACGGGCACCGATGCGATCGAAGTCGCCCTGATCTACCGTCTGGTGAGCCTGGATCCGGTCGGGCCGGCATTGTCCGACTCGGATCCGGTTCACCATCGGGCACCCGTGGCCCAGACATTCCGGACGACTGCAGGATTTTCGTTCACGATCGTCGGTGTGCACTTCAAGTCGAAGCTGTGTGAAGGCGCCGGGCCGTCCGATGTCGACGCGGGCGACGGGCAGGGCTGTTACGCGGACCGCAGGGAACGGCAGGCGGGCGCGCTGTTGCGTTTCGTCGCCGGGCTGGTCCCTCGGACGCCCGGCGGGTCGGTGCTGGCGCTGGGGGATTTCAACGCCTACGCGTGCGAGCGTGCGCTCGAGCGTCTGAGAATGGCGGAACTGCGCGATGCCTTGCCGCTCGACCAGAGGGCAGCGAACTATTCGCACGTGCACGATGCGAGGGCGGGAACCCTGGACCACGGATTTGCGTCCGCTACGCTGGCCGATCGCATCGTCGCGGCGCAACACTGGCACATCAATGCGGACGAGCCGGCGCTGCTCGACTACCGGCATCCCGCCCCCGGCACGGACGAAGAGGCCGGCCCCTGGCGGTCTTCCGATCACGATCCGCTCGTGGTCGATGTGAGGAATTCACCGTCTCCGGCCTCGGGCACGTCGCTGGGACTGCCGGTGCCGCGATGCGACACCGCGGCGGCGGCGAACGAGCGCGGGCGGACCCCGTCTATGCTCGGCGCTTTCCATCGCTGAGGAGCACACCGATACATGGCTCGAATCGTCCCGCATGGCTGGAAGACGCTCGAAGCGGCGGGGCCGGCGCAGCGCCGCATCGAGACGCTCCGCAGGCTCGACGAGGGATTGTCCGACGACTACACCGTCTATCACGGGGTGCACTGGACACGCCTGGAGAACGGCCACTCGCTCTATGGCGAGATCGATTTCGCGGTGGTGTCCCCGTCGGGCCGGGTGCTGCTCATCGAACAGAAGACAGGCTTCCTCTCCGAGACGCCCGCCGGGCTGGTGAAGGCACTGCCCGCGGGTCCGGTCCAGATCGCGGCTCGTCTGGCACGCAGCGCGGATGCCTTGCAGGGCAGGTTCGCGGCGGCCTGGAAGGGGGAAGCGCTCGCCGTGGAAACGCTGCTGTTCTGTCCCGACTATGTCGTTCGCCAGCCGGCGGCGGCGGGCATCGAGCCGAGCCGCATCGTCGATGCGAGCCGGCGTGCCCAGTTCGCTCGTGCAATCCAGGAGGCCTTGCCGTTCGACGAGGCCGCCTCGCCGGTCGCCGTCAAGGTCCATCGCTTCCTCCGGGACCTGCTCGAGCTCACTCCCGAGATCGGCGCCATTGCCGAGCAAGTGGACGGCCTCTACACCCGGCTGTCGGGCGGACTCACCCACTGGGCCCGAGCCCTGGAGTTCTCGCCCTTCAGGCTCCGCGTGACCGGCACCGCAGGCTCAGGAAAGACCCAACTCGCCCTGGCCGTGATCCGGGATGCCGCAGCCGCCGGCCGGCGGGCCCTGTATGTCTGCTACAACCGGCCGCTGGCCGACCACATGAGCCGTCTGGTCCCGGAAAACGCCGAAGTCGCGACGTACCACCAGCTCTGCGAGCGGACGGCGAGGCGTCACGGCATATCGCCGGACTTCGCGAGCCCCGGCGTGTTTGCCCGGCTGGAGAACGCCTTCGCGGCGGTGGGACCCGGGCAAGCGGAGCAGTTCGACGAGCTGATCGTGGACGAAGGACAGGATTTCGACCCAGCCTGGCGCGACCCCTTGCTGCGCTGGGTGCGGGCGGAGGGGCGCGCCTGGTGGCTCGAGGATCCGCAGCAGAATCTGTACGACCGGCCCGCGGTCGAGCTTCCGGGGTGGGTGCGTCTCCGGGCCGACACCAACTACCGCAGCCCTGCGGGACATCCTGCAGTGGCTGCGGGAAAGAGCCTGCCTGGATCCGGCGGTGACGGAGGGCAGCCCGCTATCGGACTCGTCGGTGCAGGTGGTGCGCTACGACCGGGCCGACGAACTGGAGGACGCGACCAAGCGGGCCATCACGCTGGCCGTGGGGCTGGGTTTCAAGCGGTCGATGATCGGGGTGGTCACCTACCGCGGCCGCGAGAATTCAAGGCTCGCCGCGGTTACCCAACTCGGCCCTCACCGTCTGCGGGCCGCCACCGGCCGCTATGACCTGCTGGGGAACCCGGAGTACAGCGACGGGGAGGTGCTCATCGACTCGGTCTATCGGTTCAAGGGCAGGGCGGCGCCTTGCATCGTGTTCACCGAGATCGACTTCGCCGACCTCGACGAGCGCGTGCTGCGCAAACTGTTCGTGGGCGCCACACGGGCCAGCATGAAGCTGATCATGGTGATGTCGGCGCGGGCCGCAAGGCTCCTGTCCTCGGACACCTCCGTGGCAGACGGCCGGTAGGTTTTCGTCGCGGCCGTCCACGGGTCATCGAAGCGGCCGCGTTCCCGGATGGCCTCGGACCATTGTTGCGGACTTCAAGGGTGGGGAATTCCCTGGGGGTGCGCAGTTCGGCGACTTCGGCGCTACGGCCTTCTACGGCGGGGCAAGGTGGAGATTCCGCGATGGCAACTCCTTCCGGCCGTACCTCGTCGGCAATTTCGGATTGACGCGGCTGGACGCCGTGACCGTCGACACGGGGAACGGGCCCTCTCCATACTGGAAGCGCACTTTGCGCGACTACCTGGAACTGGGCGCGGGCGTCGAAGTACGGATGACTGACCGCACGGCGCTTCTCCTCGACGGACGGTTCCAGATCTTCGGAAAGCCGGGTTCGGATCGGGGCTACACGGCGGAAGGGACGGGCGCCGTCGCGTTCCTCCTGAGCGCCGGATTCGATTGCAATCTCAGATGAGTGAGCGGAGCCGGACGCGGTCCGGACTTCGCTGACGACGCGAGTCCGGACCGGTCCTTTCGCTCAGAGCCCGCCCATCGTGGCAACAGGGAAGAACGGGAGGGACCGTTGCCGTTTGCCCGTCAGGCGGAAGTACGCATTGGCCAATGCGGGCGCCAACGTGGGCACGCCGAGTTCGCCTACACCGCCGATGGCGACGGTCCGGTCGGAGGTGTCCGGGTTGGGCATGGTGCGCACGTTGACCTGGGGCGCCTCACGGCCGCGGATCATGCGGTTGCGGTTGAAATTGCGGTTCTGCGGAACGCCGTTGGCGAAGCTCTGGCGTCCGTAAAGGGCCGCGTTCAGGCCGTGCACCACGCCCCCCACCAGCTGTGCCTCGATGGAATCCGGATTGACCGCCAGGTAGCAGTCGATCACCACTGAAACCCGCGCGATCGACAATCCGGTCGACGTCGCGCCGGACAGCTCCACGACCTCCGCGACGATGCTGCCGAATGCCGAGCCGATGGCGATGCCGCGCGCCCGTCCTTTGGGCAATGGCGAGTTCCAGCCACCCAGTTCCGCGGCTGCGTCGAGAACCGCCAGCCATCGGGGATCGGTGATGAGCGATCGACGGTACTCGTAGGGATCTCGCCCTGCCGCCGCCGCGAGTTCGTCGATCATCGATTCGACCGCGAACGTGTTGATGGACGCGCCGACCGAACGCCAGAATCCCACGGGAATGGGCGAAGGGTGTGATACCCACTCGGTCAGGCGGCTGCCGAACGCATAGGGCAGATCCTGCGATGCCTCGTAGCCCTGACTGTCGCCGCGCGCCCCCAGCACCGAACCGCGTTGCCCCAGGATGGAGGGCGATACGTTGCGGTACGTCCAGGCGGCCACGTTGCCCGCTCGGTCCAGTCCCGCCCTGGTCCGCACCACGGCCATGGGGCGATACTGGTCCCGGGAGAAGTCCTCCTCGCGCGGCCAGAAGAGCTGGACCGGGCGTTGCAGCGCCATCGCGACCTGGACCGCCTGGCCGATGAAGTCGGTTTCGGACTTGCGGCCCAGGCCCCCTCCCAGATAGGTGCCGTTGATCTTCACCTTCGATTCGGGCAGTCCGGTCAGCGTCATCACGAGTGACAGTGCGGAACGGGCCGACTGCGTGGGCGCGTAGACGTCGCACTTCACCCCGGGGACGTAGTCCACCGTGCAGTTGAGGACTTCCATGCAGGCGTGGGCCACGTACGGCAGGGTGTAGACGGCTTCCACGACCTTGGCGGCCGATGCCATCTCGGTGTTCGGGTCCTGTGCGCTCTTCTCGACGGTGTAGAGCGTGCCAGGCGGGTTGGCCGCGCCGGCAACGTAAGGTGGCGCAGTCTGGGAAAGCGACAGCCGTGGCAAGAATCTGCGCGTCATTGAGTGCCGTTGCGCTGGCCGGGAGGGACCATGAGACTCGGAGAGACTTCGCAGCCTGCCAGGCGTCCCAGGTGTTGCTGCCCACCACGGCGACGGCGTTCTGCAGTCCCGTCGATTCGGTGCCGCGTCCGGTTCCGGCGGAGACAGACAGCGCGACCACGGCGATCATTCCCGCGGGTGTGGCCGGCAAGGCGGCGAGCCGGCCGCCGAAGGTGGGGCAGTGCTTGACGACCGCGTAGACCATGCCCGGAAGACGGACGTCGATGCCGTAGACCGCGCTGCCGTTCGTCTTGGCGGGGATGTCGAGCCGCCGCAGGCTCTTTCCGATGGCTCGAAACTGAAGGTCGGGCACCAGAGGCGCGTTCGCCGGCGGAGACAGCAGGGATGCAGCGTCCGCCACCGCGCCGTACGTGTAGGTCTTACCGGAAGGCGAATGGGTGATCACGCCGTCCGTCACCGTGTAGTGAGATCGCGCGGAATCGCCGTGGCGGGTCATGGCCGCCTGCACAAGCATCTCGCGTGCACTCGCTGCCGCATCGCGCAGCGCCCAGAAGTTTCGCCGTGTCACGCTGCTGCCGACGGTATTGATCGCGGCACCGACGGGGGCCGGGCTGGCCATTGTCGGCACGCCTTGTGTCGTCCTGATGCGGTGGTAGTCCACCATCAGGTCCTCGGCCATGATCTGGGCAAGTGTCGAGAAGGTGCCCTGACCCATCTCCGCAGCACCGATGGAGAGGGTGACGCTGTTGTCCGAGCCGACCGTGAGCCAGGCGTTGACCTGGCCCGCGGCAGCTGCCGCGTCGCGGCCAATCAGGAATGATCCGGGAGGGCGAAAACCGAGGATCAGGCCGCCTGCGGCCGTGCCGAGAAACGTGCGGCGGGACGGCGTCATCGAGTTGGGTGCATCCATGTCGTATCTCCGAGTGAGCGGTCGAAGGACGCCATCGGCGCCCGCAGACCGGGGCGACAAATCAAAGGGCCGAGAGAGCTTTCCGGATGCGCTGATAGGTTCCGCATACGCAGAGGTTCTTCAGCTCCGACTGGATCTCGTTTCCATGGTGGCCCGCATTCATGGCCCCCGCGACGGTCATGAGCATTCCTGGCTGGCAGTAGCCGCACTGCGGAACCTGATGCTCTATCCACGCTTTCTGGGCGGGGTGGCTGTTGTCGGGCGACAGGCCTTCGATCGTCACCACCTTCTTGCCCACTGCGGAGGACGCGTCGAACACGCAGGCGTGTTCCCGTTGTCCGTCGATGAGGACCGTGCACGCGCCGCAGACTTCGATGCCGCAGCCGTACTTGGTCCCGGTCAGGTTGAGGAGGTCGCGCAGCACCCAGAGCAGAGGCATGTCGGGGTTGCGGACGTTGACCGTGTGGTCCTTGCCGTTGACGTTGAGTTTGAGAGTTGCCATTTGCCGATTGGTCCTGAAGAGGGTGAAGGAGAAGCCATGCTGAGGCACGGCTGTTGGCACCCGCGGCGGCATCGAGAAGTCTTGGTCAGGTACGCAACGCGGGAAAAGATACCACGCGTTGGAGATATGTGTGTGACAAAATCACACAAAGGCTGTGACGAAACCGTTGACGGACCGCTTGATGGGGACCGGAACGAGCAGGAAATTGACAGGGGAACGGGGGCGCCGGTCTTAGCCGGTAAGGCGCCGCCGTTCCACAAAAGACTATTGCCGCCGAGGCGTTTCGCTTGCCGTTTTGCCTCGGCCGCGAGGGCGGAGATTTCCGTGGCGGACAGGCCCAGACCTGCAGGAATGACCACTGCGCCTATGGAAAGGGATGGCAGCGGGTAGAAGTGCCGTTCACCGCGGCGGTCTTCGGCTTCAAGCCCCTCGCGCCCGCGTTGTTTCGTCGAGCAGGTCCGGAACGTGGCGCTGGAATCCGGCGAGTGCGGAACGAAGTCGCGACTCCCAGTCGGAACTCTGCATGAGCAGCATGAAGTCATCTCCGCCGACATGACCGAGAAAGTCGCATTCGGAATCGACCCATTCGCCCAGCGTCCGGCCGAGCAACTGGATCACCTCGTCACCTTTGCGATACCCGAGGGCATCGTTCAGCGGTTTGAAATGATCCAGATCCGCATGTCCGACCACAAAGGGCGCGCGGGCGGCCACGAGCCGGTCCATGTGTTCGGAGATGGGAACGTTGCCGGGCAGGAGGGTTAGCGGGTTGGCGTAGCGCGCGGCCGTGATCTGCAGTTGCGTGATCTCGCGCATCAGGTCGTGGCCTGTGCCCATTCCGAGATAGAGTCCCGCCGGGTCCGTGAGGATGAAACCGTCGGAGAGGTGACGCCGCTCGCCCCGCGCGAGCGCAAGGCTCAATTCCTGGATCGGCAGGGTAGCCGGAACGACCAGCGGGGCATCGTCCATGAAGGTCGTGCAAGGCTTGCGGCCGAACAGTTCGCGCTGATACGGCCGTGCGAAGCGATCGAAGAATTCGTGCCGGTTGATGAGTCCCAGGGGCCGGTTCGACCTCACGACAGGAAGGCTCTCCAGTTCGGGATCGGCCTCGAAGCGGGCGAACACGCTGTCGTTCCGCGCCTGAGCCTCCACCGGAACGATGTGGCGAAGCAGTTTCGAGGCGGCGGGAGAGCGCCGGTACGACCTGACGCTCTCGGGGTAGACCGATATCGTCTGGCTGGACAGCATCTGTTGCACGGCGGATGAGAGGCGGACGGCAGGCTTGGCCGCAGGCCGGGCAGTGAGAAACCCCTGGACATAGGGGATCCCGAGATCCCGCAGCACGCGCAATTCGGCTTCGGTTTCCACGCCCTCGGCCACGATGGCGGCCCCGGAGCTCTCGGCGATGTGCTGAATCGCCTGCACGAAGCGGAGCTTCAGCCCGTCCGACGAAATCTCGTTGATGAAGTGCCGGTCGACCTTGACCATCTCCGGCCGCACCTTGGACCAGAGCTTCAGGCTCGCAAAGCCCTCGCCGAGGTCGTCGATGGCGATGTGGTAGCCCTGCGACCGGTAGCGGTCCAGGACTTGTACGAGCCGGTCGAAGTCCGTCGCCTGGCTGCCTTCCGTCAGTTCGATCACGACGTTCTGTGGCGGGATCCCTTCCAGTCCGGCAGGAGGGTCGGCGCGCGACGGTCGAAGTGGCTGGTTCGCCAGCAGGGACGGCGAGAAGTTGACGAACAGCTTTCCTTCCAACCCAAGACTCAGATACCGTTCCGCAACGAGCCTTCGAGCCGCGACTTCCAACTCCTCGACGCAACCTTCCCTTGTTGCCGACTCGAACAACGCCAGCGGAGACTGCTGTCCGTTCCGCCCCGGCCCCCGCAGCAGTCCTTCAAATCCGAAGACGGATCCATCCGCCAAGCTCAGGAGCGGCTGGAAGACGCAGTGGAGGGCGCCTTCCTGCACGAGGGTCCGGATCGAGGGGCGCCCGGCCGGCCGGTTCCGGCTGTCATAGCCTGCGGAGCGGAACGCATGGAACGCCGAAAGTAACGACCGAACATTGCGGGGAAGGTTACTTGCCGATCGGCCGGCGTTCTTGCTTGCAGGCAGGTCCCGCCGATTGAGTTCGTTTCGCAATCGGCGGGCGGGTCCGCGCCTTTGCTCCCGTCCCGGGTTCGATCACACGGCTCGAGGCCTGAGTGAGAAGATCGGCCTCGTCCGCCGTCAACGCGAGCGACACGCCGTCGAGCAGCGACTGCAACTGGTTTGCAGAGGTGGCGCTCGCGATGGGCGCGGAAAATGTTCGGGCGGGTGAGAAGCCACGCGAGTGCGACCGATCCTGGTTGCGTGTTGCGGGCCTCGGCGACCTGGTCCAGCGCGGCCAGCACCCGCATTCCGCGTTCGTCGAGGTACTTGGCGATCCAGGCCCCGCGCGGGCTCTTTCCCAGGTCGGCCTGCGACCGGTACTTCCCAGTGAGGAATCCGGACGCGAGGGAAAAATAGGGGATCACGCCCACGCCATGACGGCTGCACACGTCGGCCAGCGCGCCTTCGTAGCCTTGGCGTTCCATGAGGTTGTACAGCGGCTGCAGGACGGTGTAAGAGGGAAGGCCGCGGCTCGCGCTCGCCTCGATCGCGCTTTCCAGCCTGTCGGCCGCGTGGTTTGAGGCCCCGATCGCGCGGACCTTGCCCTGTTCGATCAGCCGGGCGTAGGCGCCGAGCGTCTCTTCCAGGGGATCGAGGCATCGTCCATGTGCGACTGGTAGAGGTCGATGCAGTCCGTCTGCAGCCGCTTGAGCGAGCCTTCCACCGACCTTGCAATGTAATCGGGCGCCAGTCCCTTGGCGTCCGGGCCCATCTCCATGCCGACCTTGGTCGCGATGACCATCCGGTCCCGATTGCCGCGGCTTTTCATCCAGCGGCCGATGATGTTTTCGGATTCGCCGCCCGCGTGGCCGGGAACCCAGCGGGAGTACATGTCCGCCGTGTCGATGAAGTTGCCCCCGGCTGCCGCAAAGCCATCGAGCATCGCGAAGGAGGCCGCCTCGTCGATCGTCCAGCCGAACACATTGCCGCCCAGTGCGAGGGGGGACACCTCCAGGCCGGAACGGCCCAGCACGCGCTTCTGCAACATCTCGTCTCTCCCGATGGTCGAAGGATCGTCCGCGGTCGTTCTGGCGGCCGATTGGGCCCGGAAGGTACAGCGATCGGTGCCCGAGGGCAAAGCCTTTGCCCATGGACAAGCACTTGCGGTCAACGGGCCGTTCGAACTTCCCGTTTCTGTAACGAGGCATTACACTGCCGGACGACCTCTCCACGCGTTGGCAAGCGGGAGCGGGGCGTGACCGTACACGGACGGCGGCCCCAGACAGACCGGTCGTACAAGGAAAAATCAAGACACGCGGAGGAGGCGTTGCAGCCAACCGATATCCGTAGTCCCCAGTACTTCCACAAGGTGGTGGATTGTCAGTGGGCCTGTCCGGCCCACACTCCGGTTCCCGAATACATTCGATTGATCGCAGCAGGCAGGTATGCCGATGCGTACCTCGTCAACTGGCAGTCCAACGTCTTCCCCGGCATCCTCGGCCGCACCTGCGACCGCCCCTGCGAGCCCGCCTGCCGCCGCGGCCGCGTCGAGGAGGCCAACCTCGAGAAGCCCGAACCCGTCGCGATCTGCCGCCTGAAGCGAGTCGCGGCCGATCACAAGGGCGACGTGCGATCCCGCATGCCCCGTCCACCCGCGACCGGCAATGGCCGCCGGATCGCCTGTGTCGGGGGAGGGCCGGCCTCGCTGACCGTGGCCCGCGATCTCGCGCCGCTCGGGTACGACGTGACCGTGTTCGAGGGCGATCCCAAGCCGGGCGGCTTCATGCGAACCCAGGTTCCGCGTTTCCGGTTGCCGGAAGAGGTGATCGACGAGGAAACCGGTTACATCCTCGACATGGGTGTGACGTTCCGCGGGGGCAGCCGCATCGATTCGCTGCGCGCCCTCCTGGGGCAGGGCTACGACGCGGTCTTCGTCGGCACGGGCGCGCCCCGGGGCCGCGATCTCGACGTTCCCGGACGCAAGGAGGCTGCCGGCCATATCCACATCGGCATCGATTGGCTCGCTTCCGTGTCCTTCGGCCATGTGGACAAGGTCGGCAAGCGCGTGATCGTGCTGGGCGGCGGCAACACGGCCATGGACTGCTGCCGGTCGGCGCGCCGTCTGGGGGGCGAGGACGTCAAGGTGATCGTCCGTTCCGGATTCGAGGAGATGAAGGCGTCTCCCTGGGAGAAGGAGGACGCGATCCACGAAGGCATTCCCATCCTCAACTACCTGGTGCCCAAGAGCTTCGAGCACAGCGCGGGACGTCTCACCGGCATGACCTTCGAGAAGGTGCACGCGGTGTACGACGAGAAGGGCCGGCGCCAGCTCCTGCCCACCGGCGAACCGGATCAGAGCTTCGAGTGTGACGAGGTGCTGATTGCGGTCGGCCAGGAAAACGCCTTTCCCTGGATCGAGCGCGATCTTGGCATGGAGTTCGACCGCTGGGGGCTGCCTGTCCTGGACGCTTCCACGCACCAGTCGACGATTCCCAACGTCTTTTTCGGCGGGGATGCCGCTTTCGGTCCCAAGAACATCATCACGGCCGTGGCCCACGGTCACGAAGCCGCCGTGTCCATCCACAAGTTCTGTCTGGGCGAGGACATCCGGCAGCGACCCGATCCGCGCACCCGGCTCACCTCGCAGAAGATGGGCATCCACGAGTGGAGCTACGACAACGACGTGTCCGGGGACAAGCGCCACAGCGTTCCCTGGGCGGTCGCCGAGCGCGCCCTGCGCAGCATCAAGGTGGAGGTCGAACTGGGATTCGACGCGGCCACGGCGTACAAGGAGGCCGAGCGCTGCCTGAACTGCGACGTACAGACGGTGTTCGGACGTGACCTATGCATCGAGTGCGACGCCTGCGCGGACATCTGTCCCATGGACTGCATCACCTTTACCGCCAATGGCGAAGAGGCCGACCTGCGCCAGCGTCTCAACGCGCCGGCGCTCAATGCGGAACAGGACCTCTACGTATCGCCGGCACTCAAGACCGGACGCATCATGGTCAAGGACGAGGACGTCTGCCTGCATTGCGGCCTGTGCGCCGAGCGCTGCCCGACGGGCGCCTGGGACATGCAGAAGTTCTTGCTGGAAATGACACATGCGGGACCGGGATGCCAGACCCGGAGCACGGAGAGGAGCGCTGCGTGAAAGCACTCGCTGCGACCAACGATTTCGTCGTCAAGTTCGCCAACGTCAACGGTTCGGGGTCGGCGTCGGCCAACGAGCTGTTCGCCAAATCCATCCTGCGGATGGGCGTGCCGGTCAGCCCGCAACATCTTTCCTTCCAACATCCAGGGTCTGCCCACGTGGTACGAGGTCCGGGTGAACGAGAAGGGTTGGCTCGGACGGCGTGGTGGCGTGGATCTCATGGTGGCCATGAATCCACAGACCTGGGACGCCGACATCAAGGAGATCGAGCCGGGCGGCTATCTGTTCTACGACAGTTCCAAGCCTCTGCCCCCGTCGAAATTCCGCGACGACGTGAACGTGATCGGCATGCCGCTCACCGAGCTGTGCAATGCGGCCTACAGCGATCCGCGGCAGCGGCAGCTCTTCAAGAACATCATCTACATCGGCGCGCTGTCGGTTCTGCTGGACATGGACCCGGAAGCCATCGCCTCCCTCATCGGTGAGCAGTACAAGGGCAAGGAGAAGCTGCTGCAGCCCAACCTCAACGCCCTCGCCATGGGACGCGAGTACGCCCGGAAGCATCTCCAGCATCCCATTGGCCTCCGGGTCCGGCGGGCGGACAACGTCGGCAACAAGATCTTCATCGACGGCAACAGCGCGGCCGCGCTCGGCTGCGTGTACGGCGGTGCCACGGTGTGCGCCTGGTATCCGATCACGCCCTCGTCCTCGCTGGCCGAGGCCTTTCAGCGCTATTGCGCCAAGTTGCGCGTCGATCCGGAAACCGGAGAGAACCGCTACGCCATCGTGCAGGCCGAAGACGAGCTCGCGTCCATCGGCATGTGCGTCGGCGCGGGCTGGAACGGGGCGAGATCGTTCACTGCGACCTCCGGTCCGGGCATCTCGCTCATGACCGAGTTCATCGGCCTCGCGTATTTCGCCGAGATTCCGGTGACTCTCATCAACGTGCAAAGAGGCGGACCGTCCACCGGCATGCCGACACGCACGCAGCAGGCGGACATCCTGGCATGTGCCTACGCCTCCCATGGCGACACCAAGCACGTGCTGCTCTTTCCCGAGGATCCGTACGAGTGTTTCGAGCACTCCGCTGCGGCGCTGGACCTGGCCGACCGGCTTCAGACCCCTGTCTTCGTGATGACGGACTTGGACATCGGGATGAACCAGCGCTTGTGCGAGCCTTTCCGCTGGGACGACTCGCGGGAGTACGACCGCGGCAAGGTGATGACCCGCGAGATGCTCGACGCGGGTGTGACCTTCGGGCGCTATCTCGACGTCGACGGCGACGGCGTTCCCTATCGCACCTATCCGGGCACGCATCCCACCAAGGGCGGTTATTTCACCCGGAACACCACGCGCAATCCCTACGCTGCCTACTCGGAGAAGGGCGACGACTACACCTACAACGTCCAGCGCCTGCTGCAGAAGCTGGAAACGGCGAAGGGGCTGGTGCCGCAGCCCGTCATCACCCGATGCAAGCAGAAAACCCGATTCGGGGTGATCTTCTACGGATCGACGAGTCCGGCGATGGCGGAGGCGGCAGTGACGCTCGAGGAAGAGGGCACCCACGTCGACACCATGCGCATCCGGGCATTTCCGTTCAGCGATGCCGTGAGCGAGTTCGTGCTGGAGCACGATCTCGTCTTCGTGGTCGAGCAGAACCGTGACGCGCAGTTGCGCACCATGCTCGTGAACGAACTCAATCTCGATCCTGCCCGTGTCATGCCCGTCTTGCACTACGACGGCACGCCCATCACCGCACGGTTCATCATCGACGAAATCGAAAGCCGGATCCGCGTGCTGAACATCGAACCGCTGCGCAAGGACAAGGTGGCCTGACATGACCTACATCGCCAAGCCCAAGCTGCATCACCCCACGCTGCCGACCAACCGGGTCGGCTACACGAGGCGGGATTACGAAGGCAAGATTTCGACGCTCTGCGCCGGGTGCGGTCATGACTCGATATCGGCCGCGATCATCCAGGCCTGCTGGGAGATGAACGTCGAGCCGCACCGTGTCGCCAAGCTCTCCGGCATCGGGTGTTCGTCGAAGACGCCGGACTACTTCCTCGGCAACTCGCACGGATTCAACACCGTGCACGGGCGCATGCCCTCGGTGCTTACCGGCGCCAATCTCGCGAACCGGCAATTGCTGTATCTGGGCGTCTCCGGTGACGGAGATTCGGCCTCCATCGGCCTCGGCCAGTTCGCGCACGTGATGCGCCGCGGTGTCAACATGGTGTACGTCCTCGAGAACAACGGCGTCTACGGGTTGACCAAGGGGCAGTTCTCGGCGACTGCGGACGAGGGTTCGCGCTCCAAGCGGGGTGTGGTCAACATGGATTCGCCGATCGACACGGCGTCGCTGGCACTCATCATGGGTGCGACTTTCGTGGCACGCGGATTCTCGGGCGACAAGCGGCAACTCGTTCCGCTCATCAAGGCGGCAATCCACCACCAGGGCGCGGCCTTCATCGACGTGATCAGCCCCTGCGTCGCCTTCAACAATCACGCAGGCAGCACCAAGAGCTACGACTACGTGCGCGAGCACAACGATGCCGTGAACCGCATCGACTTCATCGAAGGCCGCTCTCCCATCACGGCCGACTACGAGGAAGGGGAGGTGGTCGAGATCACCCAGCACGACGGAACGGTGCTGCGTCTGCGCAAGATCGACGAGGATCACGATCCGACCGACAAGGTGGCCGCGCTCAATTACATCCAGGAGCACCAGGCGAAAGGCGAGGTCGTGACCGGACTGCTGTATGCCGATCCACGGGCGGAAGATCTCCACCGGCATCTCAAGACCGTGGAGGCTCCGCTCAACACGCTGGGGCGAAGGAACTGTGTCCCGGCAGCGCCGTGCTGGAGAAGATCAACGCCTCGCTCCGCTGACGGCCCCGGCATCCGGTTCGGCCTCCTGTACCGGAGCGGAGCCGGTGCGATCGTCGGCATGGCATGCTTCATCGCCGCCCTGGTTCCTGCCGGTCCCTCGCTCGCATTGGATCTCCCCGGCCTCCTGAGCACTCTCGAATCGCTGCGTGCGCGTCATGCGGTGGCCGGGTTCGGCCTGGCGGTCGTCAAGGATGGACAGCCTGTCTACGTGGGGGGCGGTGGAACCGCAGACAGGCAGATTGGAAGGGCCGTCGACGGCGACACCCTGTGGCGCATCGGATCGGTCACCAAGGTCTTTACGGGAATCGCGACCCTGATCGCGCTCCGGAACGTCGACCAAGGTCTCGACAGCCCCTTGCGGACGATCATTCCGGAGGCGCCGTTCGTCAATCCGTGGGAGAAGAGCGATCCGGTGCGGGTGGGGCATTTGCTGGAGCATACCGCCGGGCTGTCGGACCTGAGCCGCATCGAATTCGATTCGACCGACCCGAAGCCGCTCTCCCTCGATGAAGCCTTTCGTCTCGATCCATCGTCCCGTCTGTTGCGCTGGCCGCCGGGAAGGTACTCGTCCTACTCCAACGTGGGCGCGGGGATGGCGGCGCTCGTCATCGAACGCCTGAGCGGCGAAGAGTACGAGTCCTTCGTTGCATCCCGGATCCTGCGCCCTCTGGGCATGAGTTCTGCCGGATTCCGGCTGGACAGCAGCGCGGCGGCGCGCCTGGCGCAGGGCTACGACTCCGACGGAGTGAAACCCCTGCCTTACTGGCACGTGTTGTATCGCGCATTCGGCGGTCTCAATGCAGACGGCCGGGACATGGCGCGATTTCTACAGTGGCTCCTCGAGCCGTCCCGGGCGGCGGTGCTGTCTTCGGCGGAGATGAGCCGGCTGGAAACGCCCGACACCACGCTGGCGGCCCGATCGGGGCTGCGCTATGGCTACGCGAAGGGGGTGTACCAATACGTCCATGACGGATTCGTCTGGATGGGACATGGCGGAGACGCGGACGGGTATCTGTCCCGCCTCGGCTATCGGCGAGAGGCGGGCGTCGGTTACTTTCTCGTCATCAACGCCTTCAAGCCCCGGGCCCTGCGCGAAATGCAGGATGCGGTCGAGACCGCGCTGGAAGGAGGGTTCTCCCGGCCGGAACCGCCCCCCGTGATGGCGTTGGAGTCATCCGAACTGGGCGCGATGGCCGGATGCTATCGGACGGTCACGCGCAGGTTTACGTGGCAGGACAGCGGCGACGAGGAGTCACTGACCGTCCGGGTGCGAGGCGATCATCTGGTCACGGTCTCCGCCTCGGGGGCCGAAGGCGACCTCTGGCCCGTCACCCCGAGCCACTTCCGGCGCACGGACGAAACCGTCGCGACCAGCGCCATTGTGCGGGACCTCGACGGGCGTCTGATCCTCCAGGGCGACATGGGGAATCTCCGGCGCGAGACCGGACTACCGGATGCGGGCGGCTGCGTCCCGTAACCGGCAGGGCACGGGCGCGCCGAATCCTGTGGAAGAGGGCGAATCCAAGGGGCGGGACATCCCGGTCGGCCGGTCCCGGCAGGGGCGAAGTTGACCGGGAAGGGGGGTCGACCCTTGTTCGCGGAAGAAATCCCGGCGAACGGCTGAAGACTTCGAGGGTCCGGCCGTTAAGGCGAGACATGCCCGGGATTCGGCTTCGGACGCGGGATTTGCGCCTACCACATAAACTGGAAAGGCGCAAATCTCCCGGTACTCAAGATTTTGAGGTGTCAGCCGTAAATCCTTTGTGACAGCGGTTTGAAGGCCTTTGATGGCGAGGGTAACCACAGTCGGGTTAGGAATCACGCAACTTTGACTATCGTCGAGAGGAATTCATGTCTCAAGTAATCGGCACCAACGTCGCTTCGCTCAACGCGCAGCGTAACCTCAGCACCTCGCAAGGATCGCTCGCAACCGCCCTGCAGCGGCTGTCGTCGGGGCTGCGTATCAACTCCGCCAAGGACGACGCTGCCGGCCTCGCGATTTCCGAGCGTTTCACTTCGCAGATCCGCGGCCTCGAACAGGCTCGCCGCAACGCCAATGACGGTATCTCGCTGTCGCAGACTGCAGAAGGCGCGCTCCAGTCGTCCGGCGACATTCTCCAGCGTATTCGCGAACTGTCCGTCCAGTCGGCCAACGCATCGAATTCTGCCGGTGACCGCAAGGCGCTGCAGGCGGAAGTGGGCCAGCTGGTCGCGGAACTGGACCGGATTGCGAACAACACGGAATTCAACGGACTGAAGCTGCTCGACGGCTCGTTCGGTTCCGCGGCATTCCAGGTCGGCGCGAACGCCAACCAGATCATCACGGCGCAGACCGGCGATTTCCGCACCACGGTCTACGGCAACAACAACTACAAGAGCGCGATCATCACGGCGAGCGACACCGCCGCGTTCACCGCCGAGGACTTCGACATCCAGGGTCTGGAGTCGGCGACCATCAGCGCCGTGGCGACCGATACGGCTCGCACACTGGCCAACAAGGTCAATTCCCAGTCCGACGTCACGGGCGTGACGGCGACGGGCCGCACCAAGTCGCAACTGGCGTTCGACACCGCCGATGAGAGCTACACGCTGTCCTTCACGTCCAACAACACAACGGCCGTGAACGTGACGTTCTCCGTCGGCGCGGTGGACACGGCAGAAGGCCTGGCGAGCGCGGTTTCGTCCATCAACGACGCCGCGTCGAAGACGGGCGTCACTGCCAAGCTCAACGACACCCAGGACGGCATCATCCTGGAGAACGCCTCCGGCGAGAACATCCGCGTGGACAACGGCGCGTCTTCGGGCGGCGGGATCACATTGGGCAACTACGACGCGACGAACGACAACTACGAGACGGGTGTGGCGGCTGCGGCCGGCGCCGGTCTGCAGGTCGTGGGCTACCTCGAGTTCGCCTCCGATCGCGGTTTCGCCATCGCGAACAGCGGCGGCACCAACGTGGCCGACGGTTCGGCAACGCTGCAATCCGTTTCGACGATCGACGTCTCCAACGTGGCCGGTGCCAACAGCGCTCTGGCGATCGTGGATGCAGCACTCGCTGCGGTGAACGGTCAACGTGCCCGGTTCGGCGCTCTGCAGTCCCGCTTCGAGAACACCGTGGCGAACCTGCAGACGACGTCCGAGAACCTGACGGCGTCCCGCTCGCGCATCCGTGATGCGGACTTCGCGGCCGAAACCGCAGCGCTGACGCGCTCGCAGATCCTGCAACAGGCCGGCACCGCCGTCCTGGCGCAGGCGAACGCGATCCCGCAGAACGTGCTGTCGCTGCTGCAGTAAGCGTTCCATGAAGGCCGGCGGTAATCGCCGCCGGCCGAACGCTGCAATGTCTTGAGGATTCAGATCATGGTTGTTCAGGCGACGATGTTGTCGGCTCTCAAGCCCCGAGTGGGCGAAGCGGGCTCCAGCGCAGCGAACCCGGCTGCGGCCACACCTGCGGCACAGGCTGCGAAGCCCGTGACGCCCAACAAGCCGCGCGCGCAGGAATCTGCGGAAGCCGTCGAGGCCGCGGATCTCGCGAGGACCGTGCAGGATGCGCAGGACGTGGCTTCGGCCGCTGGCGCCAAGCTGCAGTTCTCCATCGACAAGGATATCGGGAAGACGATCATCAAGGTGGTCGACTCCACGACGAACGAGGTGATTCGCCAGATTCCCTCGGAAGAACTGGTGGCGCTTGCCAAGAACATGGACAAGCTGGAAGGGATGCTCTTCAACCAGAAAGTCTGACGCGGACCGGCTCAAGGCGCCCGCCAGGCATGCCGTAAACACGGTTATCGTCAATCTGGCACGCGGACGTCATGGCTATCTCCACTCCAGGCATCGGCTCTAACCTCGACGTCAACAGCATCGTTTCGCAGTTGATGGCGATCGAGCGGCAGCCGCTCGACCGCCTGGATGTCAAGGAAGCCAGCTATCAGGCGAAACTGTCGGCCTATGGAGGCGTGCGCTCGGCGCTCTCCACGTTTCAGGACGCCGTCGACTCGCTCGCGACAGGGACGAAGTTCGTCACCCGCTCGGCGACGAGTACGGATACGGCCGTCGCCACTGCCTCCGCAAAATCGAATGCCCAGACCGGAACGTACAGTCTGGACGTCTCCCAGCTCGCCCAGTCTCACGTCCTCGCGGCCGCCGGCCAGGCCAACTCCACCGATGCCATCGGCTCGGGCGTCAGTACCGAATTGCGGTTCGAGTTCGGGACCATCTCCGGCGGCACGCTGACTTCGGGCGTCTACTCCGGCGCGAGCTTCGCGTCCAACGCCCAGTCGACGACCGGCGTGGTCACGATCGATCCGACCAACAACTCCCTGTCCGGCATCAAGGACGCGATCAACGCGGCCGGCATCGGCGTTCGCGCGAGCATCGTCGGGGACGGCAGCGCGAACCCGTACCGCCTGGTCCTCCAGTCGGCCAGTTCCGGCGCCGCCGGGAGCATGAAGATTTCCGTCTCGGGAGACAGCGCCCTGGAATCGCTGCTTTCCTACGACCCCGCGGGCACGCAGAACCTGACCCAGACGGTCGAGGCCCAGGACGCCGAACTCACCATCAACGGGTTGGCCATTGCCAGCAGTTCCAACAGCCTTTCCGATGCCATCGAAGGGGCTACGGTGTCGCTGCTGAAGGCCGGGACGACGACCGTCACGGTGAGCCGGGACACTTCCGGCGTCCAGAGCGCGGTCCAGGATTTCGTGGACGCCTACAACGAACTGAGCAAGACTCTGACGGGCGTGAGCGCGGCCGACGTCAAGGCCGGGACCAAGGCGGCGCTGAACGGCGACAGCGCCGTCCGGACCATCCAGTCGCAGCTTCGTGCCGCGCTGAGCGGATCGCTCGGTTCCAATTTCGCGCTCAACACGCTCTCGCAGATCGGCATCGGTTTCCAGCGCGACGGCACGCTCCAGCTGGACACGGGCAAACTGTCGGACGCGCTCGAATCCAATGCGGACGACGTCAGCGCGCTATTCGCCGAGAGTGGCCGCAGCACGGACAGTTTCGTCTCCGTGTCGAAACAGACATCCCGCACGCAGGCCGGCACCTATGAGCTCACCGTCACGGCGCTCGGTACGCAGGGCAGGATCGAAGGCAGCGCAGCGGCCAACCTGACCATCGAGGAAGGCACGAACGACACGCTGAACGTGGCTCTGGACGATCTGACCGCATCCGTGAAGCTGACGGCCGGTACCTATACGGCGGCCTCGCTGGCCGCCATGGTGCAGTCGGCCATCAACGGCGCATCGGCATTCTCGGCTGCATCCCGCGGCGTGACCGTGACTCAGGACGCAGGCATCTTCACCATCCTGTCGAACCGGTACGGCGCCGACTCGTCCGTCGGACTGGGGGGCAACGGCGCCCTGGATCTGCTCGGAGATTTTCCGCTCTCCTCGCAAGGGGTGGATGTGGCGGGAACGATCGGCGGCGTGGAAGCCACGGGTTCAGGGCGTCTGCTCACGGGCGCCGATGGCAGTGTGACGCAGGGGCTGGAACTGGAAATCACGGGAGGCAGCGTGGGAGCACGCGGTAACGTCACGGTGGGCTCCGGTTTCGCAGCCCGACTGAGCAGCCTCATCGACGGCTTTCTGGATGGCGACGGAACGCTGGCGAGCCGGACCGAGGGAGTGAACCGCTCCATCGACGACATCGACCGGCTGCGGGATACGCTGAACCGCCGATTGCAGGATACGGAAACGCGATACAGGGCGCAGTTCACGGCCCTGGACGTGATGATGACCAACATGCTTCAGACCAGCAATTACCTGACACAGCAGCTTTCGGCCTTGAACAATTCGAAGGGGTGACCCAGCCGGCGATCCGACGCTGTTCCGGTCGCCTGAACCATCGGTCCGGATGCGCGCGCGTTCGTGACTTTTCACGGGAAATTGAACATGAATGCGGTATTCGACAGTGCCCTGAAGACGTACGCCCGACTGGACGTCGAGACGGGAGTGGCCGGTGCGACCCCGGAGATGCTGATCGTCATGCTGTACGACGGAGCGATTCGTGCCGTCTCGACTGCCCTCGTGGAGATGCAGCGTGGCGAGATCGCCGCCAAGGGAGCGCAGATCACGAAGGCGCTCCGGATCCTCGAAGAAGGCCTGTCCTGCGCCCTGGATACCCAGGCCGGCGGCGAACTTGCCGAGAATCTCGCGGCGCTGTACGAGTACATGGGAGACCGGCTGATGCTCGCCAATCTGCGCAACGATCCAGCGTTGCTGGAGGAAGTGCGGTTGCTGTTGTCCGAACTTCGCGAGGCGTGGCAGGCGCTCGTGAAGAAGCAGAGCGAGGCAGGCGGGATCACGTCGTTGCCGCGGGATCGCGGCAATCCGGTGAGCTACGGGAAGGTCTGAGCAACGGCAAGGTCTGAGCAACGGCAAGAGGCAGCACGCGGTGTCGCAGAATCGAATCGTCGAGATCTACAGCGAGGCGCTCGAACTCACGGGGCGCATGTTCGATGCCGCCCGCGCGAGCGACTGGGATGGCCTCGTCAAGCTCGAGCAGGCGCGCGACCGTCTGATCGAGCAGGCACGCGTACTGGATGCGGAGCCCCCCCAGGCCGGCGACATCCAGGCACGCAAGCGCGAACTGCTGCAGCAGATACTGGAGCGGGACGAGGAGATCCGGGCGCTGACCCAGGACTGGATGCGCGAACTGCGCGACATCCTCGAGAACGCGAACAATGTCCAGCGCCTGCAGAAGACGTACACGCAGCGCTGATCCGACCTGGCCATCCCGCCGGGCCGTCTTCCCGTGACGGCATTGACGCTGGCGGATGCCGGCGTCACACTGGCTCTGCCGGATCATGTGAGCCGTCCAATGGATTCCATCGTCCTTACCTGGCGCGAACTGCTGATCGCTGCCATCGTCATTCTCGGCGTGTACATCGCGGAAGTCCTGCTTCTGCTGCGCCATGGCCGCTCGCCTGCCTTGCGTCTGTGGCGCGGGGTGCGGAAGTCCTCCGAGCCGTCTCTCGCCATCGGTCCGCTCAGGCAGGAGATTGCCGAGCTGAAGCTCCAGATCGCCGAGCTTCGCGCCCAGATGGAGGCTCAGCGTGCCCAGACTCCCGCCGAGCAGCCCACGCCCTACGCGCAGGCCATCCAGATGGCAAGGGGAGGCGGGGCAGCGCCCGATATCTCCTCGTCGTGCGGCATCTCGCGCGGCGAAGCCGAACTCATCACCGCGCTTTACCGCAAGCGCTGACCCCGTTTCGCTGCCCGTTCCGTGGACGCTCTGCAGCAGACTCGTCTGGCAACGTTCCTCCGGCTTTTCCAGTCGTCGGTCCCGGATCTTCCGGAGGGCGGTGAATCCCACTCCGGCACCGCCTTGCGTGCCGGCGCGCGAGTGGATGCGCGCATCGTGGAGACCTTGCCGGATGGACGCAGTCTCGTCGACGTGGAAGGCACTCTGTACCAGGCGCGGATTCCGGCATCGGTGCAGACGGGCCCGGGCGGCCGCCTTTCGCTGACCGTGATCGATGCCGGCGTCCCTCCGACGTTCGGTCTGGCCGCCCAGAGGGACGCCTCCGCGTTGCCGTCGGTCAAGGTGGACGTCGGCGCCCTCGCGGCACAGCTGCGCAGCATCGCCCAGACGGCGGCCTCGCAGACCGGACCGGTGGCGCCGGGAGAGCCCGTACTGCCTGCGCCGACCACCCAGGGTTCGGCTCTCGACGCCCCTTTGCGGACCGCGCTGGAAACCAGCGGGCTCTTTTACGAATCCCATCAAGCCGAATGGGTCGCAGGCAAGCGCGACCTCTCCGCCCTGCTGGCCGAACCTCAGGCGCGGCCGCTTCCCGGCTCCGGAGCCGTCGCTCCCGCCGAGGAAGGAGCCGCCTCCATCGCGGTGACGCCAGGAAGCGCATCTGCTGCAACGCAGGCGGCAGCCGCGGTCACGTCGAACGATGCGGGCGCACCGCTTTCTCCTGCGGTTGCGACCCTCGTGGACCGCCAGCTGCAGTTCGTCGGCTCCAACCAGATCCAATGGGCCGGATCGCTGTGGCCCGGACAGCGGATGGAGTGGACCGTGGAAGAGGAAACGGCCGGCGGCAGGGAAGGAGAGGACGAGACGGCCTGGTCCTCGCGGCTCAAGCTCGATCTTCCGCGGGTCGGAACGATCGAGGCGGTTCTACGCCTCACCGGCAGCGCCGTCCGGATCAGCCTGGTCGTGCCGCCAGAGCAACGGCAGGACATCGCCGACGCATTGCCCGAGTTGCGCGAGGCACTCGAGGCGCGCGGATTGCAATTGCAGGGAGCCGAGGTCGGCGGGCGTGGAGGCTGATCTCGGAACGGCGGTCGCGCTCGCGTACGAAGCCTCGGAGGGAGCGCCGCGGGTAGTGGCCAAGGGCCGGGGCGAACTTGCCAGGACGATCGTGGCGAGAGCCCGGGAAGCGGGCGTTTTCGTGCACGAATCGCCGGAGCTCGTGGCGATGCTCATGCAGGTGGATCTCGATGCCCGCATCCCGCCGGCACTCTACGTCGCGGTCGCGGAACTGCTCGCTTGGGTCTACCGGATCGAGCGGGGCGAGTCCGTCAGGCTTCCAGTTGGTGGATCAGGTCCGCTTCCAGGCGGATGACCTGTTTCGGATCCCTCAGGGTGTCGCCTTTGAGCAGGAAGACATCCTCCGCGCGGGCACCCAGCGTGTTGATCTTGGCCGTCTGCACATCGATTCCGCGTTCTGCCAGCGTACGGGCGACCGAGGAAAGCAGACCGGGACGGTCTCCCGCGATGAGCGACAGATAGAAATAGGCGCCGCGTTCGTCCGGCCGGATCGTGACCTCCGGCGAGAGCGGAAAGGCCTTCAACTGCCGTGACAGCCTGCCCCGCGTGGGGGGATCGAGCGGCCCCCCCGTCGAAAGGCGCTGCCCCAGTTCGTGTTCCACGTAGCTGATCACGTCCCGGTAGTGGGATCTCGCCGCGCCGCCGGGTTCCATCACGACGAAGCTGTCCAGCGCGTACCCGTGCCTCGTCGTGTAGATACGCGCTTCCACGATGTTGTAGCCCACTCGTTCGAAGAATCCGCAGATGCGGGCGAACAGCAGGGGCTGGTCGCGCACGTAGATCATCACTTCCAGGCCTTCGCCGATGGGCGAGAGGCGGGCACGGACGATGGGATTCTGGGCCTCCGCACGCGTGCAGAGCTGGCGCGTGTGCCAGGCGATCTCGTTGGCATCGTGGCGCAGGAAGTAGCCGTCGCCAAGCCGCGTCCAGAGATTCTCCTCGACGCCATCCGGCAGCGCATAGGCCCGCAATCTGGCTCTCACTTCGTCCTTCAGCTGCTTCAACGTTCCGGCCGTGGGGGCAGCAGCACCACTCAGCAGATTGCGGGTGTATCGGTAAAGATCCTCCAGCAGCTTCGCTTTCCAGGCGTTCCACACCTTGGGGCTGGTACCGCGAATGTCGGCGACTGTCAGGAGATACACGGCCACGAGCCGGCGCTCGTTTCCGACCAGGGAAGCGAACTGGCGTATGACCTCCGGGTCCGAAAGATCCTTCTTTTGCGCGGTGGACGACATGGTGAGGTGGTGTTCCACCAGCCAGCCCACCAGTTCCACGTCTTCGGGAGACAGTCCGTGCGCCTTGCAGAATCGCACCGCGTCTGACTTGCCCAGCACCGAATGATCACCTCCGCGTCCCTTGGCGATGTCGTGGAACAGGCCCGCGAGATATAACACCTCGGGGCGCTCGAACTCGCTCATGAGTTGCGAACAGAGCGGGTATTCGTGCGACATCTCCGGAATCGCGAAGCGCCGCAGGTTGCGCACCACCATCAGGATGTGCTCGTCCACGGTGTAGACGTGGAAGAGGTCGTGCTGCATGCGTCCGACGATCCGTCCGAAGGCGGGAATGTACAGGCCAAGCAGCCCCAGGCGGTTCAGGCGGCGCAGGGTGTGCGTGATGCCGGCGGGGCTGCGGAGGATGTCGAGAAAGGATTTCCGGTTGGCCGGATCGTGGCGGAACACGGTGTTGACGTGCTTGCGGGCGTGCCAAAGCGCTCTCTGCGTGGAGGCTGCGAGACCCTTGACCTCCGGATGCTCCTGCCACCTCAGGAAGGTCTCGAGAATCGCGCCGGGCTGGCGGTCATAGAGCGTCTCGTCGTGCAGTTCCAGGAGTTCATTGCGGATCTGGAAATGCTCGTTGACCGCGATAGGGGCCGTGTCCGGCATTGGAAACAGCCGTGCGCGCAGGTTCGCCAGCACGATCTCGCTCAGTTGCAGCACAGCCTTCGTCGTGCGGTACAGGCGCTGCATGAGCTGTTCGCTCGCCCGTCGCGCGGGCGTGTCCGAAAGACCCAGTTCTTCGGCGATGCGCCCTTGCAGATCGAACAGCAGGCGGTCCTCGCGGCGGTTGACGCGGTAGTGCAGCCGGGTGCGAAGCGACTGGAGCACCCCCTCGTGGCGAGAGAAGCGGGAGGCTTCCTGCCGAGTCAGGATGCCGTGCTCGGTGAGGTCCTGCCAGGAAGAACCGATGCCGCTGGCGCGTGCGATCCAGATGATCACCTGCAGGTCGCGCAGCCCGCCCGGGTTCTCCTTGAGGTTGGGTTCCAGGCTGTATGCGATGTCGTTGTATCGCGTGTGGCGCTGCTGGCGCTCGAGGAGCTTGGCTTCGCAGAAGGAACGTGGATCGAGGCTTTCCCGGTAACGTTGTTCGAATCGTTCGAACAGGTCCGCCGTACCGCAGATGCGCCGAGCCTCGAGAAGATTCGTCTGGATGGTGATGTCGCGCAGCGATTGCTCGATGCACTCGTCCAGCGTGCGCGTGCTCATGCCGATCTCCAGCCCGCAGTCCCACAGGCACCCCACGAATCGCTCTATCAGGCGCTCTTCTTCGGGGTGCGCAGGACGATCCAGAAGGATCAGGAGGTCGACGTCGGAGAAGGGAAACAGCGTTCCGCGGCCATAGCCGCCCACGGCGACGAGCGCCGCGCAAGCGGGCATCTCCATTCCATCCCACGCCTGAACCAGCAGCCGGTCGATGAAATGGCTTTGCCGGACGAGGGTCTGATGGACGTGCCCGCCTTCGCGGAATCTCGCGGCCAGGGAATCACGGCGCTCGCGGAGGGCGGCGCGGGCGCCCGCCACGAATTGGCGGGCATCGAAGTCGCCGGACATCGAAACCACCGCAGGCGCCGTCACGGCATTCTCAGACGGCCGGAGGAGGCGGCGCTCCGTCGGAGGTCGTCAGCACCTCGAATCCATCGTCCGTGACGAGCACCGTGTGCTCCCACTGTGCGGACAGGCTGTGATCCTTGGTGACGACTGTCCAACCATCGGCCAACTGGCGGATCGCGGCCTTTCCGGCATTGATCATGGGTTCGATGGTGAAGGTCATGCCAGACTGGAGCTTGAGACCAGTATGCGGACGGCCATAGTGGAGCACCTGGGGCTCCTCGTGAAAGCGCCGGCCGATGCCGTGCCCGCAGAACTCGCGCACCACGCTGTAACCCTGGCCCTCCGCATGCGTCTGGATCGCATGGCCGATGTCTCCCAGGAACGCTCCGGGCCGGACGATGCGGATGCCGCGCCACATGCACTCGAAGGTCACCTCGCACAGACGGCGCGCCTGGATCGAGGGCTCGCCCACGTAGAACATCCGGCTCGTGTCGCCGTGAAAGCCCTCGTGGATGACGGTGATGTCCAGATTGACGATGTCGCCGGCCTTCAACTTCTTGTCGCTGGGCACGCCGTGGCAGATGACGTGATTGACCGATGTGCAGATGCTCTTCGGGTAGGGCGAGTAGCCCGGCGGCGCGTAGTTGAGCGGGGCGGGAATGGTGTGCTGAACGCCCACCATGTAGTCGTGGCAGAGGCGGTCCAGCTCGTTGGTGGTCACGCCAGGCTGGACGCAGGGCGCGATATAGTCCAGCACCTCGGCAGCGAGACGGCCTGCCGCGCGCATCTTCGAGATGTCCTCGGGGGACTTGAGTGTGACCGACATGCTCGAATCCGGAAGTGCGCCAGCGAGTGGCGCCCGCTGCTGATCCGGAAAGACCCTCTCCCGGGCAGGAGGATGTGCCGGAAGCGCAGCAAACGCGCGAAGACGCAGCGGGTGGTGAAGAGTGGCTCCCCGACCTGGGCTCGAACCAGGGACCTGCGGATTAACAGTCCGTCGCTCTACCGACTGAGCTATCGGGGAACCGAAGGCCGCGCATTCTAGCCGCGAGGGTACGCCCGGTCAACGACTGCCGTGCGGTCCGCTCGCGGATGCAAACGCGTCGATACGGTCAGCGTTCGAGCACGGTGGCGATCGCTTGCGCCACGTACTCGATGTTGCGGCTGTTGAGGGCCGCCACACAGATGCGCCCGGTGTCGATCGCGTACACGGAGAAGTCCTTGGCCAGACGTTCGACCTGCGGCTTGGTGAGGCCGGAATACGAGAACATGCCTCTCTGGGCCAGCACGAAATCGTAGTTGGCCGACGGTACCCGCGTCTTGAGTTGCTTCACGAGTTCGCTGCGCATCGCCCGGATGCGGTCGCGCATGCCGCCGAGTTCCTGTTCCCACTGCGCGCGCAGTTCCGGCGTGTCCAGGACCATGGAGACGATCTTGCCGCCATGAGATGGCGGGTTCGAATAGTTGGTGCGGACGATCCGCTTGACCTGGCTCAGGATGCGGGCGGCCTCTTCAGGCTCGGTCGCCACGATGCTGAGGGCGCCGATGCGCTCGCCGTAGAGCGAAAAGCTCTTGGAGAACGAGCTCGACACGAACAGGGGACGACCCGTATCGGCAAAAGCGCGAACCGCGAAGGCATCGGCCTCGATGCCGTCACCGAACCCCTGGTAGGCGAGATCGAGGAAGGGGATGAGCCCGCGTTCCGCGACGATCGCCATGACCCGCTGCCACTGATCCGCAGTGAGGTCCGAGCCCGTGGGATTGTGACAGCAGGCGTGCAGTACCACGACGTCTCCGGCCGGAATGCTCTGCAGCGATTCGAAGAAGGCATCCGCGTCCAGACCGTTGAGGGCAGGAGAGTAGTAGCGGTAGCTGTTGACCTTAAAACCGGCGTACTCGAAGAGGGCGCGGTGGTTCTCCCAGCTTGGATCCGAGATCCAGACCTCCGCCTTCGGTGACAGGCGTCGCAGGAAATCGGCGCCGATCTTCAATCCACCGGTACCTCCCAGCGCCTGCACGGTCACCGCACGCTTGCTCGTGACGACGTCCGAGTTCGCCCCGAAAACCAGCGTTTGCACCGACTTGTCGTAGGCCGCCAGTCCGTCGATGGGCAGGTAGGCTCGTGGCTGGCCCGCCTCCACCAGGCGTTTTTCTGCCTGGGCGACGCATTGAAGCAGAGGTACCTTGCCCTCATCGTTGTAGTAGATCCCCACGCCAAGATTCACTTTGCGGGGATTGGTGTCGGCCACGAAGGTTTCGGTGACGCCGAGGATGGGGTCACGCGGAGCCATTTCCACGTGCTGGAACAGGACTGAGGACATGTGCGGGAAGGAGTTCAGGGGTGAGAGAAACGTGCGAGACGCCGGTCTGGGGCGAGTGGCCCGGGGGGCTGCGTGCTAGACTCGAACGCCCGTCGCAAGCAGTGCGATTCTACCCGTGATCGTTACCTTCCCCAACAGTCCATACCGGCTGCATCAGCCGTTTGCCCCCGCCGGGGACCAGCCTCAGGCCATCGAGGCACTGGCGGAGGGATTGGAGGCCGGGTTGAAGTTCCAGACGCTGCTGGGCGTCACCGGATCGGGCAAGACGTACACCATGGCCAACGTGGTGGCGCGGCTGGGCCGGCCGGCGATCATCATGGCGCCGAACAAGACGCTGGCGGCCCAGCTCTATGCGGAGATGCGGGAGTTCCTGCCCGAGAACGCGGTCGAGTACTTCGTCTCCTACTACGATTACTACCAGCCGGAAGCCTATGTGCCTTCGCGCGACCTGTACATCGAGAAGGACTCGAGCATCAACGATCACATCGAGCAGATGCGGCTGTCGGCGACCAAGTCGTTGCTCGAGCGGCGCGACACGGTGATCGTGGCCACGGTGTCCGCGATCTACGGTATCGGCGACCCTGTCGACTACCATTCGATGATTCTTCATCTTCGCGAGAAGGAACGCATCGATCAGCGGATGGCCATCCAGCGGCTGGCCGAAATGCAGTACGAGCGGTCGGACTTCGAGTTTCGCCGGGGCACTTTCCGGGTGCGCGGGGATGTCCTCGACATCTTTCCTGCGGAAAGTTCGGAGACCGCACTGCGGGTGTCACTTTTCGACGACGAGATCGAGTCGCTGTCGCTGTTCGATCCTCTGACCGGACACATCCAGAGCCGCGTGGGCCGCTTCACCGTGTATCCGTCGAGCCATTACGTCACCCCCCGCAGCACGACCCTTCGCGCTGCCGAAGCCATCAAGGCGGAGTTGCGGGAGCGCATCGAGCAGTTCCAGTCCTCCGGCAAGCTTGTGGAGGCTCAGCGGATCGAGCAGCGCACGCGATTCGATCTCGAGATGCTGCACGAGATGGGATTCTGCAAGGGGATCGAGAACTACTCCCGGCATCTGTCGGGCCGTCAGGCGGGCGAACCGCCGCCGACGCTGATCGACTATCTACCCGCCGATGCAGTGATGATCATCGACGAGAGCCACGTGACCGTGCCCCAGATCGGGGGTATGTACAAGGGGGACAGGTCGCGCAAGGAGAACCTGGTCGAATACGGATTCCGCCTGCCGTCCGCGCTCGACAACCGGCCGCTGCGTTTCGACGAGTTCGAGCGGCTCATGCCACAGACGGTCTTCGTGTCGGCCACTCCGGCCGAGTACGAAAAGGAACACCAGCAGAAAGTCGTGGAGCAGGTCGTCCGACCGACAGGGCTGGTGGACCCGGAGATCCAGGTGCGTCCGGCATCCACCCAGGTCGATGACCTCATGTCGGAGATCACCGAACGGGTGAAGCGCGATGAACGCGTGCTGGTCACCACGCTCACCAAGCGCATGGCGGAGGATCTCACCGAGTATCTGGCCGAGCACGGCGTGAAGGTGCGGTATCTCCACTCCGACGTCGACACGGTGGAACGGGTCGAGATCATTCGCGATCTGCGCCTGGGTCAATTCGATGTGCTCGTGGGCATCAACCTCCTGCGGGAAGGACTGGATCTGCCGGAAGTCTCGCTCGTGGCGATCCTCGATGCGGACAAGGAAGGCTTCCTGCGATCCGAGCGGTCGCTCATCCAGACCATCGGCCGTGCGGCACGGCATATGAGAGGCACCGCGATCATGTATGCCGACCGGGTCACGGAATCCATGCGGCGTGCCATCGACGAGACCGATCGCAGGCGCCAGAAGCAGGTGTCCCACAACACGGCCACGGGGATCGTTCCACGGGGGGTCACCAAGCGCATCAAGGACCTGATCGATGGAGTCTACGATGCCGGCGAGAGCAAGCGGGAGATCAGGACCGCGCGCAATGACGCGATGGCCTCGACCCTGAGCGAGAAGGACCTCGCGCGAGAGATCAAGCGCGTCGAGAAACAGATGCTCGAACACGCTCGCAATCTGGAATTCGAACAGGCAGCCGCGAGCCGGGACGAGTTGAGGCGGCTCAAGGAACGGCTGTTCGGAATAGCCGAGGGTGGGCCGGATGCACCGGAGGTGTCGCCGCCCGCAGCAACGAAGCGCCGGGCCTCGCGCGGGTGATGTTCAGATTCTTCGACAGACGGCCAAAGGTCGGCGTGTTGTTCGTCTGCATGGGCAATGTCTGCAGATCGCCCACGGTCGAAGGCGTGTTTCGGCGGCATGCGCGGGACGCCGGAATCGACAGGCTGCTGCGCATCGATTCTGCGGGTACGCATGCCCGTCTGCTGAACGAACCAGCGGATGCGCGAGCCTTGCGCGCCGCGGCAAGGCGCAACTACGATCTGAAGAAGATCCGTTCCCGCCAGTTCGTCGAGAGAGATTTTTCCGACTTCCACTACGTGCTGGCGATGGACCGGCACAACCTCGACGCCATTCAGGCGTTACGGCCCGCAGAACACCCCGGGCACGTGGGATTGCTGCTGGATTTCGCACCCGGGGCGAGCCATCGGGAAGTGCCTGATCCGTATTACGGCGGCCCGGAAGGATTCGAACTGGTGCTGGATCTTGCCGAGTCGGCGATGGCCGGACTGGTGAAGGAGCTTCAGGGCCGGGTCGGCCGGCCCTGAAGTCCGTTCAGCGGTCACTGCTTCGTCTCGACCTGCATCATCGGCGCGGCGTCATCCGGATTCGGGGACGCCGCCGGGCGCTGACGGCCAAGCTTGACCAGCGGTTCCTCGGGTGCCGACTGACTTGGTGCGGCAGAACGCGTCTCGATCTGCACCATGCCTTCGGGCAGTTTCAACGGTTCGGGCGCCGGTGCGACCGCTTCTGCGCGGCTGACTGCCCGTTCGATCAGTTCTCCCGGCGAGAACGTGGACGGAAGGGCAGGCGGGGACGGCGGGACCTCGCTGACAGTCGCCGGTTCGGCCACAGTTTCCCCGACCATCGGTGCGGGAAACGGGTCTGCGCGGGCTGGTTCCGGCTCTGGCGAGGCAGGTTCCATCGATTCCGGTTCCGCGAACGCGAGGCTCGAGGGAGTCTCGGGCGGCAAGGTCTCCGTGGGTTGGTTGGCCACCATTTCCACGGGGGACGAAAGTGGCTCCGTTGCCGCGAAAGACGAGGAAACGACCTCGGGAGCCGCAGATTCGGGCGTCTCCTGAAACCCCGATTCCGCCACGACTGCGGATTCCATGCGATTGCCGTCCTCATCGCTGACAGACGAGGATTCTTCCGGTCGGTTGCGTTCGCCGCGACGGCCGCGTCGGCGGCGGCTGCGGCCCTCAGCCGGTGCGCCTTCCTGACCTTCCAGGGCAGGTCGCGGCGCACGCGAGGTCTGAGTTCCCTGACGGTCTCCCGCTTCTTCCTGAGCATCTACCGCCGGGACCGGGGTCTCCGAGGCTGGAGCGCGATTGCGATTGTCCTCGCGGTTGCGCGGCGCGCGCTGGCGGCGGCTGCGTGGTGCCTGTTCTTCCGCGGAACCTTCCTCGGAGGCGGGAAGAGGAGCAGCCTGTCTGGTCGGTGCGGCCTGGCCGTCGGCGGCTGTGCGTCGGCGTTCGTTGTCCCGAGGGGGACGATCTGCACGTTCCTGGCGATCCTGCCGTGGCGGACGCGCCGGACGTTCGGCTTTCTCCCCCCTTTCCTGGCGGTCCCCGGTGCGTTCGCCGCGCTCCGGCCTGTCGCCGCGCTCGCTGCGTCCGCGACGTGGACCCTCGCCCGGGCGATCGCGGCGGTGTTCCCTTTGCCGCCGCGGTTCTTCCGGGGATCGCGACGAGGTACCGGTCGGTGCAGCGACGGCTGCCGGCGCGGGCTCGGGACGCGGAGCGAACCAGCTGAAGATCTTCTGCAGGATCGATGGCTCTCTGGACGTCGCGGGGGCGGACGGCGCCGGGGCCGGTGCTGCCGATTCGACCGGCAATGGCGCGGGTTGAGCTGGCGTGATTCCCTTCACCACCGCTTCGGTGCGAGCGGGACGTTCCGGGCCGGCGCCCGGTGTCGCCGTTTCCGTCTCGGCGGGCTGCTCCATCATCTGATAGCTGGGCGGCAGCGGGCCGGTCTGGTTCAACTCGTCGTGCCGAAGGCGGGTGACGGTGTAGTTGGGCGTTTCCAGGTGGATGTTCGGGATGAGCATGATGCTCACCTTGAGCCGGGCTTCCAGCGCCTGGAACTCGCTGCGCTTCTCGTTGAGCAGGTAGGTGGCGACCTCCACCGGGACCTGGGCATGCACGGCGGCGCTGTTCTCCTTCATCGCCTCTTCCTGGATGATGCGCAGGATGTGCAGGGCGGTGGATTCCGTGCCGCGGATGTGTCCCACGCCGTGGCAGCGCGGACAAGGAATGTGGCTCGTCTCTCCCAGCGAGGTCTGGAGACGCTGGCGGGAGAGCTCCATCAGCCCGAAGCGGGAGATCTTGCCCATCTGCACACGCGCGCGGTCGTAGTGGAGGGCATCGCGGAGGCGATTCTCCACGTCACGCTGGTTCTTCGCGGACTCCATGTCGATGAAATCGATCACGACCAGACCGCCCAAGTCACGCAACCGGAGTTGCCGCGCGATCTCGTCCGCCGCCTCCAGGTTGGTGTTGAAGGCGGTCGCCTCGATGTCCTGACCCTTGGTTGCACGAGCGGAGTTGACGTCCACGGAGACCAGGGCCTCCGTGTGATCGATGACGATGGCCCCCCCGGAGGCAAGCGGTACCTGCCGGGCGTAGGCCGTTTCGATCTGATGTTCGATCTGGAACCGGGAGAACAGCGGAATGTCGTCCGTGTAGATCTTCACCCGGGCGACGTTGGCCGGCATCACGTACCCCATGAATGCCTTCACGTGGTCGTATATGGCCTGGTTGTCGATCAGGATCTCGCCGATGTCCGGCTGGAAGTAATCCCTGATGGCGCGGATGACGAGACTCGATTCCTCGAAGATCAGGAAGGGAGAGGCCGCGACGCGCCGGTTGGGCGAGCCGTCGGGCCGCGTCGCTTCGCTCGTGGCGACCGTCCGGGAAACCGTGCGCTTGCGCCCGTCTTCCTCGACTTCGGACTGTTCGGTGTATTCGTACTGCGGTGCGCCGGCATCCTCGATCGCATGCCAGAGTTGCAGCAGGTAGTTCAGGTCCCAGTTGAGCTCCTCGACCGTGCGGCCGATGCCGGCTGTGCGGGCAATGATGCTCATGCCGTGCGGAACCTCGAGCTGCGCAATGGTGTCGCGGAGTTCGTTGCGCTCCTCGCCTTCCACGCGACGCGAGACGCCGCCCCCGCGAGGATTGTTGGGCATCAGCACCACATACCGGCCAGCGAGGCTGATGAAGGTGGTGAGCGCAGCTCCCTTGTTGCCGCGTTCGTCCTTTTCGACCTGGACGATGACTTCCTGGCCTTCCTTCAGGACATCCTGGATGCGCGCCCGGCCGGGATCGATGCCGTCACCGAAATACTGGCGGCAGACCTCCTTGAACGGGAGAAATCCGTGGCGGTCGGTGCTGTAATCGACAAAGGCCGCTTCCAGGCTGGGTTCCACACGGGTCACGATGCCCTTGTAGATGTTGCCCTTGCGTTGCTCCTTGCCGAGCGTTTCGATGTCGAGGTCGATGAGCTTCTGGCCATCGACGATCGCGACGCGGACCTCTTCGGGGTGCGTCGCGTTGAACAGCATGCGTTTCATTGCAGTACTCTCCCGCGCTCGTGTTCAACGGGGAGGGGCACACTCGGAGACGGCAGACGCCGCACCGACCGATTATCATTCGAGCGGGATCGAACTCATGCGATGCATCCGGGCGAACAAACGTGATGGCATAAGTGTGCGAAACCGCGATGCCGCAAGTGTATGGCGCGGCAGCGCGGGAATCCTGAGAACCTTGGAACGAGCGCGCAATTTCAACATTCGCTACTTCAAAAGGTGAGCGACATTAACCTGATGGGTGGCCCTCGTGGGGCGCACCGGCGAGGCGTCATGACCGGGAGCGGAGATTCGCAGCCCGCTGCTGTGGCCGTTGACGTCGCCGGAGTATAAGAAAAATGAATGGGTTAAGCAAAGACGTGGTCAACTGGGTCGAGATTGGCCCGGAGGCTCAGGATCAGCGGATCGACAACTATCTGGCGCGTATCCTCAAGGGGGTACCCAAGAGCCACCTCTACCGCATCCTCAGGAGTGGGGAGGTCAGGGTGAACAGCCGCCGTGCGGACGCCTCGACCCGGCTCCAGGAAGGCGATCGTCTGCGGATCCCCCCAATCCGGGTGGCAAGCCGGCCGAAGGGTCCCGTTCCGGTCGGGCCGGCCGGCAAGGTCATGACGGTCATACACGAGGACGACAGCATTCTTGCCCTCGACAAGCCGTCGGGCCTGGCTGTTCACGGCGGAAGCGGGCTCTCTCACGGTGTCATCGAGCGGCTCCGGGCGGAGCGCCCGGGCGAGCGGTTCCTCGAACTGGTGCACCGGCTGGACCGCGAGACGAGCGGTGTCCTGCTTCTCGCGCGTAAGCGCAGCGCCCTGGTAGATTTGCATGCCCAGATTCGCGATGGACGAACGGACAAACGGTACCTCGCGTTGGTGAGAGGGCAGTGGCGGGGGGGGGCGAGGACCATCGATCAACCCCTGACAAAGCATGTGTTGGAGGGGGGGGACAGGAGGGTCTTGGTAGAAGCCGGCGGCCAACCCTCCCGCACGGTGATCAAGCCGGTCCGCGTGTTTCAGGACTACAGCCTGGTGGAGGCGCGCCTTCTCACCGGGCGCACGCACCAGATCCGCGTTCATCTTGCCCATCTGGGCATGCCGATCTGCGGCGACGACAAGTATGGCGATTTCACCTTGAACAAGGATCTTGCCCGGACAGGCTTGAAGCGCATGTTCCTGCACGCGGCCCGATTCCGCTTCGAACACCCCCTGACCCGCGAAAGAAGCGACATCGAGGCTCCGCTCCCGGAAGAGCTGGCGCGTTTCCTCGAGCGCCTGGAACCTGCCGCGAAAGAGGTCCGGACATGAAGGAGTACGACCTCATCGTCTTCGACTGGGACGGGACCCTGGTGGACTCCGCGGCCCACATCGTTCACAGCATTCAGTCCGCCGCCGGTGACATCGGGCTCGAGATCCCCTCGGATGAACGCTCGAGGCACATCATCGGTCTGGGGTTGCTGGACGCCATGGAATACCTGTTTCCCGCGCTGCCGCGGGCCCGTTACGGGGACCTGACGGAACGCTATCGGGTCCACTACCTGGCGGGAGAAGAGCGCGTGACCTTGTTCGCAGGGGTGGAGGCCGGAATAGGACTTCTGAAGCGGCAGGGCCGGATGCTGGCGGTGGCCACCGGCAAGAGCCGGGTCGGACTGACGCGCGCTTTCGGGTCGACCGGCCTCGGCCCGTATTTCGATGCGTCACGGTGTGCCGACGAGGGCTTCAGCAAGCCACATCCGGACATGCTGGAGTATCTGCTTGACTATCTGGGGGTCGCGCCGGATCGCGCCTTGATGGTCGGCGATACCACCCACGACGTGGAGATGGCTCACGGCGCGCGGATGGACGTCGCCGCCGTGACGTTCGGCGCGCACGATGCGGGGAAACTTGCCCGCTCGAGACCAACCTACACGTATGACGAACCAGCCCGCTTATGGCAGTGGTTGACCCGTTCGGAGTGATCTGTGCCTCCTCGGATATCGAGGAAGGGGGCGCCGGTGTCAGGTTCGAGATCCGTCGCGGGAGCGAGCAGGTGCACGCCTTCGTCGTTCGCTTCGACGGGGAGGTGCGCGCCTATGAAAACCGCTGTGCACACGTTCCGGTGCAACTCGACTGGATGGAGGGGCAGTTCTTCGATTCGGCGGGGCTATACTTGATATGTGCGACGCACGGCGCCACCTACCTGCCTGAGTCCGGCCGTTGTGTCGCCGGACCCTGCAAGGGTGCCGCCTTGACCCGGGTGCCGGTCATGGAGCGTGACGGCTCGGTCTTTCTTCTGCAGGAATCTTCCTCACATGTCTGAATTTCCATCCCCTGAGGACGGCGATCGCTGGGAGCGCGATGTCCTGCGCAAGCTCGCCGAATCGGCACTCACCGAGCAGCGCCGCGCGCGTCGCTGGGGCATCTTCTTCAAGTCGCTGACCCTGCTCTATCTGTTCGTCGTGCTCGTACTTGCCGCGGGGTGGATCGGTGGACGGGAGGGATCGCTCGGCAAGCACACGGCGCTGGTGGATCTGTCGGGGGTGATCGAGGCGGATTCCATGGCGAGCGCCGACGTTGTCACGGCGGGGCTCAACGACGCGTTCGAAGACAAGAACACGCAGGGGGTGATCCTGCGCATCAACAGCCCGGGCGGCAGCCCCGTCCAGGCCCATCAGATCAATCGCGAGATCAGGCGGCTGCGGGGCAAGTTTCCGGGGATTCCGTTGTACGCCGTGGTCGATGACATCTGTGCATCGGGTGGCTACTACGTGGCGGTGGCCGCGGACGAGATCTACGCGAGCCGTGGAAGCCTCATCGGCTCCATTGGCGTGCTGATGGATGGTTTCGGGTTCACCGGCGCGATGCAGAAGCTCGGTGTGGAGAGACGGCTGCTGACGGCCGGAGAAAACAAGGGTTTTCTGGATCCATTCTCTCCCCTGGAGCCGAAACAACGGGAATTCGCCCAGGCAATGCTCAACGATATCCACAAGCAGTTCATCGAGGTCGTGCGCGAGGGGCGGGGTCAGCGGCTCAAGGAGACCGGCGAAACCTTCTCCGGGCTTTTCTGGACAGGCGATCGCAGTCTCGAGATGGGACTGGTGGATGCGATCGGGGATGCCGCCTATGTCGCTCGCGAAGTGGTCAAGGCAGAGAACATCGTCGATTTCACTCCGAGGGAGAATCTGGCGGAGAGATTCGCGAAGCGCTTCGGCGCGGCGCTGGGAGAGGCGATGGTCAAGGTCGCCGGCGCCGGGCGCGTGCGCTAGCCGCCGATGGGCTTCGCCCCAGTAGGAACACGGCGGGTCGCCGATCCAGGAGGGGTCGAGGGGTGGTGCGCCACTCGGACGCAGGCTTCACCAGCACCAGTTCCGTGGGCAACGTGAGATCCACAGTGACAGCAACGAGGGTCGTGTCCTCGCAGGTGGAGATCAAGGCATCGAGCATTGCGGCGTTGCGGTAAGGCGTCTCGATGAGGATCTGGGTGGTGCCCGACGAGCGGACTTCGCGGTCCAGTCGGCGTATGGCGTCCACTCGAGCCTGCGCCTGCTGCGGCAAGTAGCCCACGAAGCTGAACGACTGGCCGTTGAAGCCAGAGGCAATCAGGGCCAGAAGGGGAGCGCTTGGCCCCACCAGTGCAACGACCGGAACGTCTTGGCGATGAGCGAGTGTCACCAGTCCTGCGCCAGGATCGGCAACGACGGGACACCCTGCTTCGGAAACGAGTCCGACGTCCTGCCCGGCAAGCAACGGCTCCAGCAGTCGGGGGAGATCCGTTTCCCCCGAGTGCTCGTTCAGTTCATCGATCTTCAGTTCCTGCAGCGGCCGCGACAGGCGGACTTGGGCGAGGAAGCGCCGGGCAGTCCTGGCGTTTTCCGCAATGAAGCGGTCGAGCGAGGCGATCACGTCCAATGTGGCCCGGGGCAGACAATGGCCGGGCGACATGTCCCCAGTGGCATGGGAACAAGAAACAGGCGGCCCCGAGGGGAGCGGACACCGGCGTTCACTGGAGGTGTCACGGGACGCGAATGCCGTGTTGGGCCAACAGATCGGTAAGCAGGATGAGCGGCAACCCGACGAGCCCGGTCGGATCCGTTGTTTCGATGGCTGTCACAAGGGTGATGCCGAGCCCTTCGGATTTCGCACTCCCGGCGCAGTCGAAGGGTTTCTCGATATCGACGTATCGCTCGATGGTGTCGCGGTTCAGGGGCCGGAAGGTGACCCGCGTGGTGTCGAGTGCAACAGATTCCCGCTCATCCACAGTGGAACGTACACATAGAGCAGTGTGGAACTCCACTGTCCGGCCACTTGCGGCAGTCAGCTGATGGACCGCAGTTTCCCGATTTCCGGGTTTTCCGAGCATTCTGCCGTCCAGCATGGCGACCTGGTCCGAGCCAATGATGACTGCTGGCTCCGCGATCCATACTGCGCGAGCCTTGGCGATCGCCAGCCGGGTGGCAATTTCCACGGGCGGCTCGCCGGGGTGTGGCGTTTCGTCGACTCCGGGGGATTGGACGTCGAAGGGAATGCCCAGGCGCGAAAGCAATTCCCGGCGATACGCCGAGGTGGAAGCCAGGACGAGGCGCAGACTGCTCATGAATGCGGTAGCCTTTTGACCGTGCAGGGAAATCGTCGTAACATGGCGGGCTTATGTGCGGCACAGAGAGCTTCAAGGCTACCGAATTCGCGCGGCTGGAAAAAGAGGTCCGTGCGAGCGTGGTGCCTGCGGCGTTCGAGCGCCTTGGCTCCTTTCTGGGGGGGGACGAAGGGCAACTCGAATATCGGCTGAGCGGGTACGTGCGAAAGGACGAGAAACCGGCGATTTCCCTGTCGGTACGTGGCACGGTGACCTTGGTCTGTCAGCGGTGTCTGGGGCCTCTGACCGTTTCGGTCGATGCGCATAGGGAACTCGTGTTCGTTGCGCCGGGCCGTCTGACTTCGTTCGACGACGAGGAAGACGACGCGGATTATCTTCCTCTGGACGAGGTGGTGGAAGCTCACAGTCTGGTGGAAGAGGAAGTGCTGCTGGCGCTTCCCATGTCGCCACGGCACGCCGAGGACGAATGTCCGGTCGCGACTCCGGGAGCGTAGCGCCAGGGAGCGGGCCGGCCAGATTGAACAGACAGGCAATGATGTGCGTCCCTTCGGGATGCTAAGGAGAACGAGATGGCAGTTCAGCAGAACAAGAAGTCCCCGTCGAAGCGCGGCATGCACCGCTCGCACGACTTCCTCACCAACCCGCCGCTGGCCGTCGAGCCCACTACCGGCGAGGTGCACTTGCGTCACCACATCAGCCCCTCAGGCTACTATCGTGGCCGCAAGGTGCTCAAGACCAAGACCGACTGAGTTTCCAGCATTCCGGGCCGACTGCCGCGCTGCAGGCGCGTCAGGGATGGTCCGGGTGAAAAACTCCGGTCCCGTGAATGCCTGCCGGCGTCTGGCGGCAGGCGGATCTCCGGCGGGTCCTGCCCCTGAGGGTTGCCGAACTTGACCGTTCGTATTGCCATCGACTGCATGGGCGGTGACCACGGTCCGCACGTCACCGTGCCCGCCGCCATAGAGTTCCTCGATCGCTTTCCCGAGGCGACGATGCTTCTGGTGGGGCGTGAGGAGGCCGTCCAGGCTGAACTGGCTGCTTGCGGACGGGTGCTTCCCGCGATTGCAGATCCGGCACGCCCCTGAGGTCGTCCACATGGACGAGCCGCCCGCAAACGCGCTTCGCAACAAACGGGATTCATCGATGCGCGTCGCCATCGATCTCGTGAAAGCTGGTGAAGCAGACTGCTGCGTGAGCGCCGGAAACACCGGGGCGCTCATGGCGATGTCACGGTTCGTACTCAAGATGCTGCCGGGTGTCGAACGTCCGGCGATCGCTTCCTTCCTTCCAAGTCAGCGGGGACGCACCGTCATGCTGGACCTGGGGGCCAACGTCAACTGCACACCGGAGCATCTGCTCCAGTTTGCGTTCATGGGCAGCGCTCTGGTCGGTGCCATCGACCGGACCGAGCGTCCAAGCGTGGGCCTGCTGAACATCGGGGAGGAAGACATCAAGGGCAATGAGGTGACGAGAGATCGCCGCCGACCTGCTACGCGGGAGTGGTTTGAATTTCTACGGTAACGTGGAAGGCGACGATATCTACAAGGGCACGACCGACATCGTGGTGTGCGACGGATTCGTAGGCAACGTGGCGCTCAAGACATCCGAGGGTCTGGCCCAGATGCTGGCTGCGTATTTGCGCGAAGAATTCAAACGCAGTTTCTTCACCAAGTTTGCCGCGGTGCTGGCCATGCCGGTCATCAACCGGTTCAAGTCCCGGGTCGATCACCGTCGTTACAACGGTGCGAGTCTTCTGGGATTGCGCGGCATCGTTGTCAAGAGCCATGGATCGGCGGATGCGTTCGCCTTCGGCTTTGCCATCGAGCGTGCGTACCACGAGGTGCGCAATGGACTGCTCGACCTGATTTCGGCCCGCATGGGTACATCCGTCTCCGAGGCTGGGGTTTCGTGATTCATGCCCGCATCGCCGGGACAGGCTCGAGCCTGCCGGAGAAGGTGGTCACGAATGACGATCTTGCCCGCACGATCGATACTTCGGACGAGTGGATCTTCAGTCGGACAGGCATCCGGCAACGGCATATCGCGGCTCCCGAGCAGACTGCGAGCGATCTTGCCCTGGAGGCTTCACGGAGGGCGCTGGAGGCGGCCGGGCTCGAGCCGGGAGACCTGGATCTGATCGTCGTCGCGACCACCACACCGGACATGGTGTTTCCCAGCACGGCGTGCATCCTGCAGGGAAAGCTCGGCGTCGGCGGCTTTCCCGCCTTCGACGTGCAGGCCGTTTGCAGCGGCTTCGTCTACGCGCTTTCGATGGCCGACCTGTTCATCCGGGACGGTCAGGCAAAGTCGGCCCTGGTCGTCGGTGCGGAGGTGTTCTCGCGGCTCCTCGACTGGTCCGACCGGTCCACCTGCGTGCTGTTCGGTGACGGCGCGGGAGCAGTGGTTCTGAAGGCGTCGGATCAGCCCGGGATCCTTGCGACGCGCCTGCATGCGGACGGAACGCACGCGGGCGTCCTTTGCGTCCCGGGAACCGTGGCGGACGGCAAGGCGACCGGCCATCCGTTCGTGCGAATGGACGGCAACACCGTCTTCAAATTGGCTGTGCGGGCGCTGGCGGATGTCGCGGACGAAGTGTTGTGTGCCGCGGGGCTGCCGTCGACCGCCATTGACTGGTTCATTCCGCATCAGGCCAACATTCGAATCATCGAAGCCACGGCCAGGAAACTGGGTCTTCCCATGGAGCGCGTGATTTCGACGGTGGATCGACACGGCAATACCTCGGCCGCATCGGTGCCTCTCGCATTGGACGAGGCGGTGCGAGCCGGCCGCATCCTTCCCGGCCAGCATGTCCTGCTGGAAGGGGTGGGCGGGGGCTTCACCTGGGGCGCGGCCTTGCTGCGCTGGTAGTTCTTCGATATTCGGAGCCAAATGAAAGCAGCGTTCGTCTTTCCCGGTCAGGGATCGCAATCGGTGGGCATGCTGCGTGACTACGGCAATCATGCCGTGGTGCGCGCGACGATAGACGAGGCCTCGGCTAGCCTCGATCAGGATCTGTGGAGCCTGATCGACAACGGTCCGGAAACCGATCTCAATCAGACCGCGAACACCCAACCGGTCATGCTTGCGGCCGACGTCGCCGTCTATCGGGCCTGGCTGGATGCAGGCGGCCAGGCTCCCTCGGTGGTGGCGGGACACAGCCTGGGCGAGTACGCGGCTCTGGTGGTCGCAGGCGCTCTGCAATTCGGGGACGCCATGCGAATCGTTCGTGCGCGCGGCGAGGCGATGCAGGCCGCTGTACCGGCAGGGGAAGGCGGAATTGCCGCCATCCTGGGGCTGGAATCAGACCAGATCGAGGCCGCCTGCCTCGAGGCTGCCCAGGGCCAGGTCGTGGCAGCGGCGAATCTCAATGCCCCTGGGCAGATCGTGATCTCGGGCGCTCGAGCAGCAGTGGAACGTGCAATCGAAGCCTGCAAGCAGCGTGGAGCGAAGCGCGCCGTGATGTTGCCGATGAGCGTTCCCGCTCACTGCGAACTGATGCGACCGGCGTCAGAGGTGCTTTCGCAGGCGTTGTCGCAATGCGACATCGCGTCGCCCTGCATCCCTGTCATTCATAACGTCGATGTGACCGTCGCTGTCTCTCCCGAGGGCATCCGATCCGCACTTGTGCGCCAGCTCTACAGCCCCGTGCGCTGGATCGAGTCCGTGCGTGTGTTGGAAGTCAGGGAAGGCGCGACTCACATCGTGGAGTGCGGTCCCGGCAAGGTGTTGCACGGAATGGTGCGTCGCATCGTCAGTCAGGCGGCCTCGTTTTCGCTGTCGTCCTCGCAGGCGATCTCGGATACTGTGACGACATTGACCCAGGAGGGGGCGAAATGACGGGCAAGGTGGCGCTTGTGACGGGCGCATCCCGGGGAATTGGTCAGGCCATTGCGCGCGCCCTTGGGGCCGCAGGTTTCAGTGTGGCGGGCACCGCGACCACGGCAGCGGGTGCCCAGGGCATCACCGCCAGCTTCGCAACGGATGGTCTTTCCGGTCAGGGCTACGAACTGGATGTGTCCAGTTCCGTGATGATCGATGATGTCTTCGAGCGCATCCAGAAGGAGCAGGGCGAGATTTCGGTCCTCGTGAACAATGCGGGCATCACCCGGGACAACCTTCTCTTGCGCTTGAAGGACGACGACTGGGATTCGGTGATGAACACCAATCTCCGCTCGGTCTTTCAGCTTTCCAAGCTGGCAATCCGGCCCATGATGAAAGCGCGCTGGGGCCGGATCATCAACGTGACGTCCGTCGTGGGACACTCCGGCAACGGAGGTCAGACGAACTATGCGGCTGCGAAGGCTGGATTGACGGGCTTCGCGAAATCACTGGCCCGCGAGGTGGGAAGTCGAAACATCACGGTCAACTGCGTTGCCCCCGGTTTCATCGACACTGACATGACTCGGACACTCAACGAAGCACAGCGAACCGCGCTGATCGGGCAGGTCCCCCTCGGCCGATTCGGTCTCGTCGAGGAAGTGGCTGCCGCCGTTGCCTTTCTCGCCTCGGATCATGCAGGTTACGTCACCGGTAGCACGATTCACGTGAATGGCGGGATGCTGATGGATTAGGACATCGGCCGGCGTTGGCGATGGACCATGCCTGTGGCGTGAGAACGTCCTGGCGAAAGCCGTGGCGGCAGTCTCCAATAGGACGTTGTTTTGGTAGAATGCCGCCCCGGCTTGCAGCAAAGCGAGTCGCGAGGGGGGGTGTATCCGCGTCGCCTTCGAAACGGAAGACGCGCTCTCGTTGATACCGGATTCAACTGAAGGGAAGGGTACAAAATGGAAAGCGTTGAACAACGCGTCAAGCGGATCGTTGCCGAACAGCTGGGCGTGAACGAAGGGGACATCAAGAACGAATCCACCTTCGTGGACGACCTGGGCGCCGATTCTCTGGACACGGTCGAACTGGTGATGGCACTGGAAGAAGAGTTCGAGTGCGACATCCCCGATGAAGAAGCAGAGAAGATCACGTCGGTGCAGCAGGCCATCGACTACGTCAACGCTCATCTCAATTAAGTCGGCGCGGGCCGCCGCGCTGCCAAATCTTCTGGAGTTGCATTGAGCAAGCGCAGGGTCGTAGTGACCGGGCTGGGCATCGTGTGCCCGACCGGTGTTGGTGTGCCGGACGCGTGGGCCAACATTGTGGCTGGCCACTCCGGGATCGGCAGGATTACGCGCTTCGATGCGTCGCCGTTCGCTTCCCAGATCGCAGGTGAAGTGAGGAACTTCGATGTGACGCAGCATCTGCCGGCAAAGGAAGCCAGGCGTCTGGACACCTTCATCCATTTCGGATTGGTGGCGGCCAACGAAGCGATTCGCGATGCCGGTATCGTGTCCACGCCGGAGACGGCGGAACGGATCGGTGTCGTGATCGGCTCGGGAATCGGGGGGCTGCCGTTGATCGAGGACACGCATCGTGCCTTGATGGATGGTGGCGCAAAGAAGATCTCTCCCTTCTTCATTCCTGGCAGCATCATCAACATGATTGCCGGCACTCTGTCGATCAATCACGGCTTCAAGGGTCCCAATCTCGCAATTGTCACCGCCTGCACGACGTCGACACACTGCATCGGCGAGGCGGGACGGTTGATCGAGTACGGTGATGCCGATGTCGTCGTCGCCGGCGGTGCCGAAGGCGCGATCAGTCCCTTGGGCGTCGGCGGCTTTTCCGCAATGCGTGCACTGTCGACCCGCAACGACGACCCCGAGGCGGCGAGCCGACCCTGGGATGCCGATCAGGATGGTTTCGTGCTGGGAGAGGGGCTGGCGTGCTGGTGCTGGAGGAGTACGAGTTCGCCAAGGCTCGCGGTGCCCGCATCTATTGTGAACTCGCGGGATACGGCATGAGTGCCGACGCACATCACATGACGGCTCCCTGTGAAGATGGTGACGGTGCGGTACGGTGCATGCGCAATGCTTTGCGTGCCGCGCGCATGAATCCTGACGAGATCGATTACATCAACGCCCACGGGACGTCGACTCCCCTGGGGGACATCGCCGAAACTGTGGCGGTGAAGCGTTGCATGGGCGATCACGCAGCCAAGGTTGCAGTGAGTTCCACCAAGTCCGCGACCGGTCACCTGCTGGGTGCTGCGGGGGGTGTGGAGGCCGTGTTCATTGTGCTCGCCATTCGCGATCAGACTGCGCCGCCGACCATCAATCTGCATCGCCCCAGTCCGGAGTGCGATCTGGATTATGTCCCGAATGCTGCACGGAACATGAAGATCCGGGCTGCGCTGTCGAATTCCTTCGGTTTCGGCGGCACCAACGGGTCCCTGGTGTTTCGCGCACTTTGAAAGGTTGCCGGCGAGAAGTATCCGCCGGCATTGAACGGGCTGTATGGCGCCGGGGCCGGTAACTTGCCGGGCCGGGGGCTGTCGCACCGGGTCTCGGAAAGCGAATGCGGCTTCGCTGGCTCCTCTTTTTTGTGGCTGCAACCGGCATCCTCGCCGGTGGGTGCGTCTACGGCTTGCGCTGGCTCGGGACGCAGCCGCTCATGGAGGCGGGTGCTCCGATTCGCATCACCATCGATCAGGGCATGGGGCTTCGTGCCATCGCTCGTCAGCTTCATCGCCAGGGACTCGTGGCGCACCCGCTGCTGTTCGTGGGCGTCGCGCGGTGGCATGGAAAGGCGGACCGGCTCAAGGCCGGCGTCTACGAGATCAGGCCGGGGATGAGCGCTCGAAGTTTCATGGAAGCGATGGCGCGGGGCGATTCCATCCGGGAGCAGATCCGCTTCATCGAAGGTTGGACGTTCAAGCAGATCCGCGCGGCCGTGGATGCCCATCCCGGACTCAAGCACGACAGCCGGCAATGGACTGTTTCCGCCTTGCTCGAGCGCATCGGTGCCATCGAGAAGGGGCCTGAAGGGCTGTTCTTTCCGGATTCCTACCAGTTCGCCTCCGGGTCGAGCGATCTGGTCGTTTGGCGTCAGGCTTACGCACAGATGCGCAGCATGATCGAGCGCACCTGGCGCGAGCGGCAGCCGGGCATCCCCGTGGCCACCCCCTACGAGGCGCTCATTCTGGCCTCCATCGTCGAAAAGGAAACTGGCAGTCCGTCGGACCGTCCGCAGATCGCGGCAGTCTTCTCGAATCGTCTGCGCATCGGCATGCGCCTGCAGAGCGATCCCACGGTGATCTATGGCATGGGCGCATCCTTCGACGGCAACTTGCGGCGCGCCGATCTCGAGCAGGATACGCCCTACAACACGTATATTCGGCCGGGACTTCCCCCCACGCCCATAGCGTCGCCGGGTGCCGCGGCATTGGAGGCAGTGATGCGCCCTCCCGCATCACGGGCGCTGTACTTTGTCGCGCGAGGCGACGGATCCTCCGAATTCTCCGAGTCGCTTTCCGATCACAATCGTGCCGTCGACAGATTCCAGAGGCGCTCACCGTGACGAGGGGCCGATTCATCACGTTCGAAGGTATCGATGGCGCAGGGAAGAGCACCTGCCTCGAATTCGTCCGGGCGTGGTTGCAAGAGCGAGGGCTATCCCTCGTCACGACACGCGAGCCGGGAGGTACCGCAGCGGGGGAAGCCATCCGGCGGTTGCTGCTCGACAAGAACACGCGGATCTGCGCAGATACGGAGGCGCTGTTGATGTTTGCGGCAAGGGCGGAACATCTGGAGGTTGTGGTACGTCCCGCGCTATCGCAGGCGTCCTGGGTTCTCTGTGATCGATTCACGGATGCGACCTACGCGTATCAGGGTGGAGGACGCGGCATTGCGTTCGATCGGCTCGATACTCTGCGCGACTGGGTGCAGCAGGGTCTGGAACCCGATCTCACGGTTCTCGTGGATGTCGACCCCGGCATAGCTTCGAAGCGCCTGGAGGGCAGGGGAGGCGAAGCGGACAGATTCGAACGGGAGGCGAGGCAGTTTCACGAACGTGTCAGGGGGGCGTATCTGGAACTGGCGGCGCGTTCACCTGCCCGCATACGGATCGTGGATTCGACGGCATCGGTCGAAGAGGTGCAGGAGCGATTGAGGCCTGTCCTGGAAGAACTCCTGCGCTGAATGCCGAGGATGCCGCTCGAGATTTCGCACCATTCGTTTCCGTGGCACGACCAGGCGTGGCGACAGGCGGGGTTCGGTACCGCCGTGCCACAGTCCTTACTGATTTCCGGAGCGGTGGGTGCAGGCCTGCGCGAGTTCGGATGGGCGATTGCATTGCGAGCCCTGTGTGCGCAGCCTGATCCGACCGGATTCGCCTGCGGTGTCTGCAAGGAATGCGAGTGGTCCATCGGAATGCGCCATCCCGATCTCATGGTCCTGGGCGCCGACGCGCCCGAACCGGACGAAGACACGGCTGCGTCCGACGCTCCCAAGGAGGAACGGGCCGGTGAAAAGATCAGGATCTCGGTCGATGACGTGCGAAGACTGATCGGGTTCATGCAAGTGACGCCCAACCGTGAGCGCGCACGGGTCGCCATGCTGCAGCCCGCCGACGCCATGAATCTTGCGGCCTCCAATGCGCTGCTGAAGCTGCTGGAAGAGCCGCCCGCGCGTTCGCATTTGATTCTGGTCGCGAGGTCGCCATCGCGGTTGCCGGCGACCGTCCGCAGCCGCTGCAGCCAGGTTCGCCTCTCTTCGCCGTCAACGGAACAGTCGGTCGAGTGGGCAAGGGAAGAAGGGATCGAACAGCCCGACCTTGCCCTGGCCCAGACAGGATACGCACCGCTTGCCGCCCGCGATTTGCCGGCAGCATACTGGCAGGCGAGAGAAAGGTTGCTGCCAAAGCTCGCCAGTGCGGCGGGGGCAAGGGGAAACCGGAGCGCTTGGCTGGACAGTGCGGAAGCGCCGGAGCTTCCGCATGTGGTGCACCTCCTGCAAACCTGGTGCATCGATATGGCCGGAAGCTGCTGGAGGGAACCGGTTCGGTATCATCCGGATTACCGGAAGGACATTGCCCGGTGTGGGGCTCGGGTGGACTCGATGGCGCTTCATGCGTACATGGACTGCCTGAAGACCTCAAGGAGACGTCTGGATCACCCGATGAATCCAAAGTTGGCCGTTGAAGAACTTCTTCTTGGCTACTTTTCCATGTTCGACCGAGGATGAGGTTTGAGCCAAACCCCCGACAAGGCGGAAGCTGGTGCACGAACGACGGCATTGTCCCTGAACATCAAGGACTTGGCGATCCTTCATGCGGCCTATATGCCTTACATTCGGCACGGTGGGATGTTCATTCCCACGAACAAGCCCTATCGCCTCGGTGACGAGATCTTCATGCTCATTGCGTTGCCTGGCGATGCCGCCCGCCTGCCTGTAGCCGGCAAGGTGGTGTGGGTAACCCCACCGGGGGCCCAAGGCAACAAGGCTCACGGCGTCGGCGTCCAGTTCAAGGAAGACGACACAGGGCGACAGGCCAAGGACCGGATCGAAGCGCTGCTCGCCGGGTACGGCAAGGCGAACCAGCCCACGCACACGATGTAACCGCATGGCGCTGGTCGACTCGCACTGCCATATCGATTTTCCGGAACTCCTGGCCCGAATCGATGATGTTGTGGGCGCGCTGCCGGCGGCAGGCGTTTCGCACGCCTTGTGTGTCTGCGTGAACATGGAAGACTTTCCGCGAGTACTGAGCGTCGCCGAGCGGTTTCCCAACGTCTTCGCATCGGTGGGCGTTCATCCCGATCATGAAGAGGGTGCCGAACCGTCGTTGGACGACCTCGTGTCCGCATCCCGGCATCCAAGAGTCGTAGCGATCGGTGAAACCGGCCTGGACTACTACCGGCATCCGGAGCGCCGGGACGTCCAGCGTGAGAGATTCGCGACCCACATCGCTGCAGCTCGAGCGACGAACAAGCCCCTCATCGTTCACACGCGTGCTGCCGCGGCCGACACCCTTGAATTGATGCGAAGCGAACGAGCCGCCGAGCCAGGAGGGGTGATGCATTGTTTTACTGAGACCTGGGACGTCGCCAAGGGGGCGCTTGATCTGGGGTTCCACATCTCGTTCTCGGGAATCGTCACATTCAGGAATGCGCAGGATCTGCGGGACGTCGCGCAGAAGGTGCCTCTCGACAGATTGCTCGTCGAAACCGACTCGCCTTATCTGGCCCCGGTTCCCCATCGCGGAAAGACGAACGAACCTGCATTCGTCCAACACGTGGCAGCATGCATTGCGGAAGTGCGAGGAATGAGTCCGGACGCGCTGGCCGAGGCGACGACTGCCAATTTCTTTGCGCTCTTCAGCACGGCCGTTGCCTGATGGCGCACTTTCATGAATACGCATAATGCATATTATGTTAAATGTGTGGTGGGGACTTGAATTACTGTTCCCTGCGCATCTCCTGAGCCCTCTGGCGCTTCGATGAAGCGCATCCTGTCCCGCGACAATCCCCTTTTCCGGCACTTGAGCAAGCTGGCCGACTCGCCGAGATACCGGCGCGAACACGGCACAATAGTGCTCGACGGAGAGCATTTGATCGAAGCCTACTTCACCGCGTTTGGTCCCGGCGGGATGGAACTGATCGTTCGGGAGGGTATGGAAAACCGCCCGGTCACCATGGGCTGGCTGGAGCGCGGTTGGGACGAAGCCCCGGTGATCTTCAGCCAGAACCTGTTCGACGCGCTTTCTCCGGTCACAACGCCTTCGGGTCTGCTCGCCTTTGCACCCATTCCTTCGATTCCGGTCACGGAGGGGTCATCGGGCTTCTCGGTGCTGGCAGATGGTCTTCAGGATCCCGGCAATCTCGGCGCCCTGATCCGATCGGCCGCAGCGGCGGGCGGTCATGAAGTGGTTCTGTCGTCCGGGTGCGCGGATCCCTGGTCTCCTCGTTCCCTCAGAGGGGGCATGGGAGGGCAGTTTGTGATCCGGATTGGGGAAGATGTCGATCTCGTTCAGCAAGCTCGAGAATTCTCCGGTGCCGTGGTCGTGGCGGATGCCGATGGCGACACATGTCTCTTCGACGCCGAACTGCCGCGTCATTGCGCGTTCGTGATCGGAGCGGAAGGGCGAGGTGTTTCCCCTGCCCTGCGCTCCTGCGCCCATGTGGTCGTACGCATTCCCATGGCTCGCGGCATCGAATCGTTGAATGTGACGGCCGCCGCGACGATGTTGTTCTACGAGTGGCGCCGTCGGACGCCTGTCGGCCCATCGAAATAGGCCAGATGCGTCATCGTCGGTTCTAACCGCCCAGCAAGCGGATGTGAGGCACGAATCGCGGCACGAACATCCACAGACACACTCCCACCCCGAGGATGGCGAGGATCAGGATGGCGACGATGCTCACGCCGCAGGTGTGGACCCAGGGCCTTTCCTCGGGACCGGCAGGAATGAAATGCGGGCGTCCATCCACCGGCAATGGGACTTCGCGACGGTCCCGTCCGGAGCGCTGATTCTCGAGCGCGCTGGTCCCTTGTGCACGGCGTCGATCCTCGGAGTCTCGTTCGTTGATCCATCGAAGCCGGGCGCGATGCCGCTCGTGCGCCCAATTGCGTTCGTCCGAGTCCTCCTGTGCCGAGTGCGTCCGCAGCAGCTGTTCCAGAGCGGAAATCCCTGGCAGATGCATTTCCGCTGTCTGCCACTCGACACCGTCCGCGCTCAGTTCGTCGTCCGGACGAATCCGTCCCAGTTCGAGGTAGCGTTCGAGCAGCCCCCGCGGGTAAGGTCCGGATACCTCTCCGTCCTGCCGCAGATACAGGGCAAAGGATCGTTCCGCCCTCTCGGCACCGGGGACCTGTTCCGGTTCGCTCATGCCGCCGCCTGTGCGGAGAGCCGTTGCGACAGCGTCAGGCACAACGCCTTGAACGGCGCGTAGAGGCTGTCCGGTATGGGGCGGTGCTGCCCATTGAAGTCCGCGTAGACGAGGCCCTTTGGAGAAGTGCCGGCGAAGACCGACATCAGAAGGAATTCGCCCTCCCCCAGAGCCGCCCGCTGCTCGGGAAGTAGGAGTCCGGCGATCTTGGCGCGATTCCCGCCGCCGGCCCAGATTCCTTGCGGCTTCGTCATCAGCCGCGGAAAGAAATCCGTGCCGCCCAACGGCATCGGCATGCTTTCCAGTCGTGACACCGCCCCGATTTCGCCATCGAGGACGAAACGCACCGAGAGATTCTTTCCACCGGGCGACACCGCTGCATACATCACGCGATGCAGGCCTAGGCCGAATTTCAGGCAGTACAGTGTCCACGCCACGAGCACGTCTTCGTCGAGACTTGCCGGAGCGTGCTGCAGCACGTGCAAACCACGCTTCAGGGCGTTGAGATCGATCGCCTCCGGAGGCTTCATGCCCAGATTGACCGGAGGCACGCTGCCCTGCTCGAGCGGCAGCCAGGTCGCGACCGGCACGATTCTGGTGCTGCGCCAGTGACGTGCTGCGGTCAGCGCCGCGGAGGTCACCAGTCGCTGGGATGCGTCCAAGGACATTCCGCACATCTTCTGCACCCTGGCGTAGTCGTCGGGCAACGCCGGGTCGTTCCAACCGTGGTCGAGATGCCTTGCCAGCGCTGCCGCCGTGACCACATTGATCACTCGCGGATGATCCGCATGATCGTCGTCCATGAGACGGCACAGCAGTTCGGGCAGATTCCACATGCGCGCCAGGGCAAGCTGCAGATCCGTGTGCGTGAAACCCAGGATCAGGCGCTGCGCAGAGGTGCTTCGAACGCCGCGCGCGTTGTCCACGATGTAGCGGATCTCGCTTTCTTCCCGTGGCATGTGGCACCACAGCAGCAACTCTGCTAGATCGTGCAGGAGCGCGCTGATGATCACCTCGTCCGATTCGATGTCGTGACGCTGGAATGCGATGGCACGAGCAAATGCGCTGGCGTGCTGAGCTCGGCTGATCACCCGCAAGGCACCGTCGAGCGCCAGGCGGTCCTTCGCAAGTGAGACCTCGAGGGGCGTGGTCTGTGCGTGCGCGCGCATGAAGGTGGTGATGCCGTGCATCATCACCGCGTGCTCCACTGTCGTGATGTCGGCGAGCTGCTTGGCTCCCCGCTTGGCTTCGGCGAAGCGCAGCACTCGCAGCGTCATGAGCGGGTCGCGCAGTACCACGCGCGAGATGTCGCGCGCGCTGATCTTGTCCTCATCGCGGCGAAGCGCCGACATGGCTTCCGCCGTGCTCGCGAGCACCGGCGTCTCCTTCTGGCCGAGCGCCTGGACGAGATCGTTCATGTCCATGGTCAGGCGCGCTCTCCGATTCGCCAGACGTGCAGTGACCGGGTGCCGGGGCCGACGTGGATCGTGAAGTCGGGTTTGACTCCGGGTACCTCGAAGGTGTTGCTGACGAACAGGGTTCCCGCCCGCATTTCCGAACTCACCTTGCGCCAGAGATCCACCATGGGGACAGGCGACAGGAAGGCGTACACCACGTCGTAGTTCGCGAGGTCTTCCTTCCAGTAGTCGCTTCGTTCGACGTGGATTCGATCAGATCGGAGCCGGGCTCTGAGGCGGGCAATGACGAAGGGAACCAGGGCCAGTTCCACTCCATGAAAGTGGGCGGCATGAAATTTTCGCGCCAGACGGAGCAACACTGTCCCCATGCCACATCCGATGTCCAGCAAACGGTAAGGCCGGTCGGACGGGAGCAACGTCTCCAGCGCATCCAGCGCGCGAGCATTGGAAAGATAGAGCGGAACCTGCGTGCGGAAGGTCGAACCATAGATGCCGGCCAGCACCAAGAACGTCACCAGATAGACGGTCGGAGGCACCGCTATCGTCTGTGCGAAGGACACGGCCAGCGGAAAGACGAGATTCACGATCGCCCACCACGGTGCCAGGCGAAGCGCACGGCCGGATCCGGCGGCGAGCAAGCCTTGCAGGAGCAGCACGAGCCCGCCGTGCAGTGCGCCGGCCGGCAGGACCGAGGAGACGATCAGCCACGCGCCCAACTGCGCTGCGCCGGCTCTCACAACGGGAGGAACGCGCATGCGGCCGGGCGGCAGCGGCAGGTCAGTGGTGCTTTGCGCTCCCGTCGTCATGGACCGCCTCCTTGGCGGGCTCGGAATGTGTGGGTTTTGACTCGGGAGATGCCGGAGCGCCCTCCGCGCTCTTGTTCGCGAGTTCGTCGACTTCGATGGTGCCGCCATCCTTCAATGCAGCTTCCTCCGCGCGCCGGTTCATGACGATGATGCTCACCCGCCGGTTGGTCGGGTTGAACGGGTCGGAGGCGTCCAGCAGAACGGCGGAGCCCAGACCGATGACGCGTGCGATGCGATGTTCTTCCATTCCCCCCGAGAGCAACTCCCGGCGCGCTGCGTTTGCGCGATCCGCGGAGAGTTCCCAATTGCTGTAACCCCGATCCCCGCCGGAATACGGTGTGGCGTCCGTGTGCCCCGAAATGGAGATGCGGTTGGGTACTTCGTTCACGACCTTGCCGATCTCCCGAAGAATCTCGCGCGTGTACGACTGGAGCTGGCTGCTGCCGATGGCGAACATCGGCCGGTTCTGTTCGTCCACCATCTGGATGCGCAGGCCTTCCGTCGTGATGTCGATCAGAAGCTGGTCGCGGAACGCCTGGAGGGTCGGGTTCTTTTCGATAACCTCTTCCAGCTCCTGTTTGAGCGACTTCAGGCGCTCGGCTTCCTTGACCAGGATCGCCTTCTCCGCCTCTTCCGCGTCGATGGGCGAACCCTTCTTCTTGCCGTCCACCTTGTTGTTGACCTGGCCGGTCTTGCGAGAAAGATCGTTGCCACCGCCCTTGATGATGCTGGTCGCGTCGCCCGCCCCGGATCCTCCCATCAGCGAGACCTTGAGCGGCTGCTGAAAATAGTCGGCGATCCCCTGCAGGTCGCCCTTGGTCGTTGAACCGAGCAACCACATCAGCAGGAAGAACGCCATCATCGCTGTCACGAAGTCGGCGTAAGCGATCTTCCAGGCGCCGCCATGGTGACCATGGCCGCCCTTCTTGATCCGCTTGACGATGATTGGCTGTTGGGAATCGTCGCTCATGGAAATCTCGCCGGCAGGACGCGGTTACTTGCCCTTGCGGCTCTTCACTTCTTCTTCGAGTTCCTTGAACGTCGGGCGCTCGGTCGAATACAGCACCTTCCGGCCGAACTCCACCGCCACCTGCGGTGCATAGCCGTTGAGGCTGGCGAGCAGCGTGACCTTGATGCACTGGAACATCTTGGTGCTCTCGTTGAGCTTGTGTTCCAACAGCGTCGAGAGCGGACCGACGAAACCGTACGCCAGCAGAATCCCGAGGAACGTTCCGACCAGAGCGGCCGCGATCAGCTTTCCGAGTTCGGCGGGCGGCAGGCCCACCGACTCCATCGTGTGCACCACCCCCATCACGGCCGCCACGATCCCGAAGGCGGGAAGGCCATCTCCGAGCCGGGCGACAGCCTGCGCCGGGACTTCGCCCTCGTGATGGTGGGTCTCGATTTCCACGTCCATCAAGTTCTCGATCTCGAAGGCATTCAAGTTTCCGCCCACCATGATCCGCAGATAGTCGGTCATGAACTCCATGGCGTGGTGGTCGGACAGGATCATCGGGTACTTCGAGAAGATCGGGCTCTGTTCGGGAGATTCGACATCCGATTCGATCGACATCAAGCCTTCCTTGCGGACCTTCGCAAGGATGTCGTAGAGGAGCGACAACAGCTCCAGATAGAGCGCCTTGGTGAACTTCGACCCCTTGAGCACCGTGGGCAATGCCTTGAGCGTGCTCTTGATCACCTTGCCGGTGTTGGTAACCACGAATGCGCCAGCGGCGGCGCCACCGATCATGATCAGTTCGGTGGGCTGGATCAGAGAGCCCACGTGGCCACCGGCCATGATGAAGCCGCCGATCACGGCGCCCAGGATCACGAGGTAACCGACAATTACGGTCATGTCACTACACTCCTCGGGGAGTCGCTCTTGTTCAGGGGGTGAACGAACGCGCCCGAGCGAGGCATGGAGATGCCCCGGCCGGCGAGTTCCTTTGCCGGGTTAACGGATATCGGGAGGGCGACTTTAGAAGTGCGGGACGGGCGTCATGGCGATGGAATACGGCCACGGGAAGCCAGTGCGAAAGCGCCCTGCTTCCTTCCACCCGTTGCTGGAGGCTCCCGGCGCTCGCGCCGGTGACCCGGGACGCCGCCAAGGAAGCGAACCAGCGCATCCGCCATGCGACAATCGCCGCCGCGCGCTCATGGCGAAATTGGTAGACGCAAGGGACTTAAAATCCCTCGACTTCGGTCATGCCGGTTCGAGTCCGGCTGGGCGCACCACCGGGCGCCCCGGATTCATGGTCTTCCGCCGAACCCTGCCAGCAATTCTCCCGCTCCTCCCGGCCCTCGATTCGGCTCTCGCTTCCCGTCCGGTTTCTGTGCCGGGCGGACCCCCGCACCCTGAGGAAGTTGCGGTCCACGATTCTCGGAAAGTGCCGCCCTACTTCCGCAACAACCGGTACATCTCCGTGTGATCGGTGGTGGGCGTGCTCTCCGCGGCCGCGTCCTGCCACATCTGCGTGCAGACGTGACCCAGCGTGGCGGGGATGCCCAGGTGATCGGCGAGCGAGATGGCGATACCCACATCCTTGGCCATCAGCTTCAGGAAGAAGCCTGACGCGTAGGACCCGGACAGCATGAACTGCTCGACCTTGTTCTCGGTCGTGTTGTTCTTGCCGGTGGAGGCGTTCAGCACCTTCGTCATCACATGTGGATCGATGCCGAATTTCTCGCCCACGTGCAACGCCTCGACAGCGGCAACCAGTCCAGCAGCGGATACGTAGTTGTTCAGCGCCTTCATCGCGTGGCCCGCACCTGCATCGCCGACACGGAACAGCGATGTGCCCATGCACGAGAGCACCGGCTTGCAGAACTCGAAGTCGGCTTCCGATCCGCCGAACATGATGGCGAGCGTGCCGTCGCGCGCCCGGCGGACCGAACCCGACACCGGGGCGTCGACGAGGGTGCCGCCTGCCGCGCCGACCTTCCCGGCCAGAGCGCGCGTGCGTATGGGATCGCTGGAACTCATGTCGATGACCACGGCGCCTGGCTTCAGGGCAGAAAGAATTCCGGGCGCCTGTTCGCTGCCCAGCACGGTGGCATCCACTTCCTTGGAACTCGGAAGCATGGTGACGAGGACGTCGGCACCACTTGCGGCCGCGGGAAGTGATGGAACAACGGTGCACGGCACCTCGCTCGCGAGCTTGGGGCCGGCCTGGGGATTGATGTCGTAGACGGTCAGCGCGAAACCCTTCCGTGCGATCTGGAGCGCCATGGGATAGCCCATGGTGCCCAGCCCGACGAACGCGACGCGCGTCGTGGAAGCCTCGGCAACCACGATCTAGATCCCCATTTCCTTGAACACTTCGCGCGCGATGCGGAAGCTGTCGATGGCGGCGGGCACGCCGCAGTAGATCATCGCCTGCAGCAGGACTTCCTGGATCTCGTCCTTGGTGAGGCCGTTGTTGATGGCGCCGCGCACGTGCAGCTTCACTTCGTGCGGGCGGTTGAGCGCCGTGAGCATGGCGAGGTTGATGATGCTGCGGGTCTTGCGGTCGAACGTGGGGCGATTCCAGATTTCGCCCCAGCAGTACTTGGTGACCAGTTCCTGCAGCGGACGATTGAAGTCGTCCGCGTTCTTGATGGCGCTGTCCACGTATTCCGCACCCAGCACTTCACGGCGGACCTTGAGGCCCTTCTCGAACAGTTCGTCGCTCATGGCAGATCTCTCCAGTTGACAGGGGTCGATGCGGCGCCGGACCGGCGACGCGCTCAAGCATTCGAGTGTCCGCGTGGCTGTTCGGGCCTGTCAAGGAAGATTGCACCGCAGCGATTGCACAAAGCCGAGTCGGCGGGCCACGCTGCTCGAAGGAGCGTGACGGAAGCAGGCCGCGTCGAAACTGCGTCATCCTCCGGCGGCGGCGAGGACGGCGGGGCTCAGGGCTCCCCTTCCCTGTCGAGCAGGGCGCGCTTGCGTTCCACACCCCAGCGGTAGCCGCCGACACCGCCATCGGACCGGACGACCCGGTGGCACGGAACGGCCACGGCAAGCACGTTCGCCGCACAGGCGTTGGCGACTGCCCGCACTGCCTTGGGTGCGCCCACCTTCGCGGCGAGGTCGGAATAGGTCACCGTGGTTCCGGGCGGTATCTGTCGCAAGGCCTGCCACACGCGCAGCTGGAAGGCGGTACCGCGGACGTCGAGCGGCAGTTCGATGGGGCGTTCCGGATGCTCCACGAGCGACACCACGTCATCCAACAGCCTGGCGAAGTCGGAATCGCGGGCCACCAGGCGAGCAGACGGGAAACGCGCCTTCAACTCGCGGGCCAGGTCGTCGGCTGAATCGCCCAGCAACACGGCGCAGACCCCCTTTCCGCTCGTGCCCACCAGAACGCACCCCAGGGAGCACCGGGCAATGGCAAAGCGAATGTCCGCACCTTCACCTCCGGACTTGTATCGCGACGGTTCCATGCCCAGCGCAGCATCCGCGTTCTCGTAGAAGCGCCCGCTCGACCCGTAGCCTGCCGCATACAAGGCCTCGGTCACGGTTGTCTCAGGGTTCAAGGATTCGCGGACTCTGCGCGCTCGGTGAGCGATGGCGTAGTCGCGGGGAGAAAGACCGGTGATCCGCTTGAACACCCGCTGCAGGTGAAAGGGACTCATCGCCGCTTCTCGCGCCAGCGCGGCCAGCGTCGGGGCTGTCTCGGACGTCTCGATCAGGCGGCAGAGCCGGGCGACCACCCCGGCGAGCCGGCTGTCGGCCGCCGCTTCATCGGGCTTGCACCGCTTGCACGGCCGGTATCCCGCGGCTTCGGCTGCATCGCAACTCGTGTGAAAACTCACGTTCTCGCGCCGTGCGAGCCTGGCGGCGCAGGAAGGCTTGCAGTAGACACCGGTGGTCTTCACGCAGAAGACGAATTTCCCGTCGGCGCGAGGGTCCCGCCCGACCACGGCCTCCCAACGGGAGGTGTCGTCGTCGAACGGGCGGTCCCCGGGCAGTTCGTGAACGGCATTCATGGCGGATTCCTCGTCGATGTCACGAGCCCAGTCTGCTCCGGAAGCAGGGTGGCCGAACTCCGCCGCTTGCGCTCGAATTCGCGCGCCGGCGCCCGTGCTCACGCCGTGGGCGCCACGTCCACCCGCACGATCCAGTCCTCCACTCCTGCTCGCGCGACCGGGTACCGGTCCATCACCAGCGGGTCGTGACCGGGAATCACATGCTGCGGCGAGGTCGCCAGCTGGCGCAACTTGTGATGCCCTTCCAGCATCAGGTGCACGTTGTAGACGATGGGAAAAGCGCGTGCCGTGTCCATGTGCGCGTAGAAGTGGCTTGCATCCGAGGCCAGCACCACCCAGCCGCGGGCCGTCTTCACACGCACCGACTGCAGCCCCTTCGTGTGGCCGCCGATGTGATGCAACTCGATTCCCGGCGCGATCTGCGAGGCTCCATCGTGAAACTGCACGCGTTCGTCGAAAACGTAGCGCACCATCTGCACCACATCGTCCACTTCGTAGCCATGGCGCAGCACGCCGTGACACATGCAGCGGCCGGTGACGAAATCCATCTCCTGGTCCTGCACGTGATAGCGGGCGCGTGGAAACAGGGGCAGATTGCCCGCGTGGTCGTAGTGCATGTGCGTGATGATCACGTTCTCGACCTTCTCCGGGTCGATGTCCAGCGCCCGCAGGCCCTCCGCCACCGGGTGAAGGATGGTGCGGGACCGCTTGCGGGCCATGCTCTCGTTGAAGCCTGTGTCGACCACGAACGTGCGGGCGGCATTGCGGATCACCCACACGTAGTAGTTGAGAGGCATGGGGACGTCGTGCTCGTCTCCCCCGATGAAGTTGTCGGGAGAGCGCCGGTCCACGCGCGCGTACTTGATGGCGAAGATTTCGTAGGTGTCGTCGGTCATGTCTTGCCTTAGGCAGGGTCTGCCGCACCGGCTCGGGGAAGATCGGGCGACTTTACGCGGATCGCGCCATCGCCGGAACGGACGCTGCCCAGACGGACAGCGGCGGCTGGTCGGACCTTCCCGGGCCCGGCGGTCACTTCTGGGCGGCTTCGAATTCCTTGATGGCCTCGCGCGCCACGCGGAACGAATCCACGGCCGCGGGCACGCCGCAATAGATGGCCACCTGCAGCAGCACCTCGCGGATCTCCTCCTTCGACACCCCGTTGCGCAGCGCGCCGCCCACGTGGACCTTCAGCTCGTGCGGCCGGTTGAGCGCGCTCAGCAAGGCGAGGTTGAGCATGCTGCGCATCTTACGGGGCAGTTCCTCCCTCCCCCACACCTCACCCCAGCAGTACTCGGTGACCAGACGTTGCAGCGGCATGTTGAAGTCGTCGGCCGATGCCAGGGACTTCTCCACGAATTCCGCGCCCAGCACGGCCTTGCGAATGGCCAGGCCGCGTTCGAACAGTTCGTCGTTCATGTTGCCTCCTCGTATGAGATATCGCGTTCCGGGCGCCGTCAGCGCTTGGGCCAGACAGGGGCCGCGAGGGCGTCCTTGGGCGGATAGATCGTGATGGGGATGCCGTTCTGCCACTGGACGATGACCAGGCTCGCACCGGTGCGGCGTCCGCTGTCGTCGAATTTCACCCGGCCGCCGGGGAAGTACCTCGCTGCCCCGTCGGTGAGATCCAGCCCGCGCAGCGCCTTGGCCACTGCAGCCCGGTCGGCCTTGCCCGCCGCTTCCAGCGCCGCCTTGAAGATCCACATGTCGCCGTAGGTGGTCAGGAAGTGCTGGGTGGGCCACGGCTCTCCGGTCTTGCGGTTGAACTCCGCCACGGCGTCCTTCTGGCTCGAGGTGGACCAGTTCGCCACGACCGACATCACCCCTTCGAGTTGCGCCACGTTCATGTTCGACCGCAGATCAGGGTCCAGGATCGCCGCGCCATTGGATACCGTCGGCAATTTTCCCCTGCCCAGGCCGAACTCGTTCATCTTCTCGAGCAGCAGCTTGGCGTCGGAGATGGCCGTGGGCAGCAGGAACAGGATGTCCGGCCGCGCCGAGCGCACCTTCTGGATGAGCGGGGTGGCGTTGGCGAGCGGCGGCGTGAAGGTCTCGTCCACCACCAGCTTGAGCCCCAGCTTTTCGAGCTGGTGGTCCTTGATCGGTTTGACGAACGCCACGGACGCCGCCGTGTTGTCCATCACGATGCCCACGGTCGCCGGCCGCTTGCCCGAGGCCTTCTCCGCCATCTCCATCAGCGCGGGGAGCGACCCTTCTGCCTGCTGGTCGCCCGTCGCGGACGTCTGGAAAACGTACTTGAAGCCACGGGACGTGATGAGGTCGGAGTACGAGAACGTCACCATGGGCAGCGCCGCGCGCTCGGTCACTTCGGTCACCGCCAGCGTGAAGGAACTGAGATAGGCCCCGGTCGCCACCACCAATCCGGGCGCATCGGCCACCATCCGCTGAGCGGCGTTCTTGGCCTTCTCCACCGAATCGCCGGCATCGAAGACCGACAGCTTGAGCTTGGCGCCACCCATGGACTTGATGCCGCCTTGCCGGTTGATGGTGTCGATGGCCAGATCGGCCGCCATCTTCATCACCTGGCCTTGCCGTGCCCAGGGGCCGGACATGGGGGCGATCAGCCCCACTTCCACATCCTTCGACTGAGCTGCGGCCTGCAGCGACAGCGTTGCCAGCACTATCGCCGCCAGGGCCCGGATGCGGCTCCGGATCGAGTTGCGTTCCTTCATGGTGTTCTCTCCTCCTCCTTGGCCCATCCCTACATGCCCAGGTACGCCTGCCGCACCCGGTCGTCGTTGCGCAGCGTGTCGTGGCTGCCCTCCAGCACCACGGTGCCGGCCTCCAGCACGTATCCGCGGCTCGCGTAGTGCAGCGCTTCTGCCACCCTCTGTTCCACCAGCAGCACCGTGAGGCCCGCCCGGTGGATCGCCACGATCCGTTCGAAGATCTCGTCGGCCACCGAAGGCGACAGCCCCATGGACGGTTCGTCCAGCATCAGCAGCTTGGGCGAGGACGCGATCCCGCGGCCGATGGCCAGCATCTGCTGCTGTCCCCCGGAAAGTGCTCCGGCCAGTGATTCGGCGCGCTCCTTGAGTACGGGGAACCAGCTGTAGATCCTTTCCAGATTCTCCTGGAACGCCTTGCGGCCCGCGGGCGTGTACGCGCCCATCTCCAGATTTTCCCGCACCGACAGCGACGGAAACACCTGACGACCTTCCGGAACGTGGGCGATGCCATGGTGCGGGCGGTCGCAGGGGCGCACGGCGAGAAGATCGCTCCCCTGCAGCCGGATCGATCCTCCCGTAGGCGAGACGATCCCGGAGATCGTCTTGAACAGCGTCGTCTTGCCCGCGCCATTGGGCCCGACGATGGCCGTCAGCTCACCTTCCGGGACCCGGATGTTCACGCCCTTCAGCACGGGGGCGCCGCCATAGCCGGCGGTGAGTCCGTCGATCTCAAGCATCGGCCTGCCTCCAGCGCTTGCCGAGATAGGCATCGATCACCACGGGATCCCGGGTCACCTCCGCCGGCTTTCCGGAAGTCAGCACCGCGCCGTGGTCGAGCACGACGAAGCGATCGACCAGCTTCACCATGGCTTGCATGGTGTGCTCGATGATCACGATCGTGAGTCCTTCGTCCGCGAGCCGCCGCACGACGGATGTCACGGATTCCACGTCCGTGGCGCCCAGGCCGGCCAGCGTTTCGTCGAGCAGCATCAGGGACGGTCTTCCGGCCAGCGCCCGGGCGATCTCCAGCAGGCGCAGTTCCCGGTTGGACAGGCTTCCTGCCAGTCTGTCGGAGGCGTCGCGCAGTCCCACCTTGTCGAGCGCATCCCTTGCGATGGCGACGGCCTGAAGGTCGGTTGCGCTCCGGACATAGGCCCCCACGGTCACGTTCTCCAGCACCGTCATGCGGCGGAAGGGCCGGACCACCTGGAACGTGCGGCCCACGCCCGCTTCGCAGATCTCGTACGGCTTGCGGCCGGTGATGTCCTGCCCCTGGAAGACCACACGCCCGGTATCCGGGGCGATGAAGCCGTTGAGCAGATTGAACAGCGTCGTCTTGCCCGCGCCGTTCGGGCCGATGATGCCCAGGATCTCGCCGCGATACACCTCGAGCGTCACGTCCTGCACCGCCTTCAGACCGCCGAAGGCACGGGACAGTCCGCGGGCTTCCAGCACCACGGCACGGTCCTCGAGGGCCGAATCGGTGCGACGGATCGCCGTGGCGGCCGGCGGCGCGCTCCTCTGCGCTGGGGCGTCACCGGCAGAGACCGTTCGCCGCTTTCCGTACAGATCCTTCGCCTTCCAGAACACGCCCTCGGGTGCGAGCAGCATGACCCCGATGATCGCGATTCCGTACACGACGCCCTGGATCCCCGGAATGACGTTGCCCAGCCGTGCCTGCAGGATCTCGCTCAGAGGAACCAGGACCACGGCGCCGATCACCGGTCCCCATACCGTCCCCACTCCACCGAACATGGTGACGATCAGCGCCTGTGCGGAGACCAGCATGCCGAACACCGCGGCCGGCGTGACGACGAGCAACACGACCGCGTAGAAGCCGCCGATCAACCCGGCCATGGCGCCACTCAAGGTGATGGCCTTGAGTTTCCAGCGCAGCGTGCGGATACCCGCCGCCTCCGCCGCGGCCTCGTCCTGCTTGATGGCGACGAGCGACATGCCGAAGCGCGAGCGTTCCATCGCTGCCGTCAGGATCATGGCGCCCGCCATCAGCGCGAGCGCGAGCCACGCATAGATGCGGTGGTCCTCGAACTGCATGAAGGCAGCGGGCCGCTCGCGTTCCATGGGCACGGTCAGCTCCTGATAGCCGAGCCACTCGAACACGTACAGCAACGCCAGCGGATAGGCCAGCATGGCCAGCGCAAAGTAGTGGCCGCGCAGACGGAACGTGGGCAGGCCCACGATCAGTCCTGCGGCGCCACCCACGACCGCCGCGCCGGGAACGGTAAACCAGGGTGACCAGCCCCACAGCAGTTGGGCCAGCGCCACGAAGTACGCGCCCAGGCCGAAGAAAGCCGCGTGTCCGAACGACACGAAGCCGCTGTAGCCGCTCAGCAGATTCCAGGCGAGCCCCATCACCGCCCAGACTGGCACGACGGTCAGGATGAGCTGGTGGTAGGAGTTCTCCGCGAAGGCGGTCGCGACCGCGTACAGAACGCAGAACGCGAGTATCGCCAGTGTCTGCCGCGGCATCTCCCGCCCCTTTGCCGGATTCACGTTCTGCGCAGCGAGCGGCCGAACAGGCCCTCGGGGCGCAGCAGGATGATCAGGAGGAATCCCACGAAGATCGCCGTGTTCTGCAATTGGGTAGGCAGAACGAGCGTGGACAACTGCTGCACGAGGCCGATGGTGAGACCGCCGAGGAACGCCCCCGAGATGCTGCCCAGACCGCCCAGCACCACGCCGGCGTACATCACGATCACGTACTCCAGGCCCACGTAAGGCTGGAACGGCCCGCCCGATGCGAGCAGTCCTCCGCCGATGGCTGTCATGGCCACACCGAATCCGAACGCCAGCCGGTGCGCGCGTTCCACATCGATGCCCATGTACACCGCCGCTTCGGGGTTGTCCGCCGCAGCGCGCAGCGACTTGCCCAGACGCGAGTGGCCCATGAGCGCGCCGAACGCCACCACCGCGATGACGGCAACCACTGCCGCATAGGTCTGGCCCTGATTGACGAACACCTCCACGAGATCGCCATAGAGGGGCCCGACGGCCCAGGCGCTGGACGAGAGCGGTGTCGCGATGGACACCGGTGCCGAACCGAAGAGATACAGGCCGCCGTTCTGCAGCACGAGCGCCACGCCCAGCGTGAGGATGAGCTGAGCGTAATGCCCGCCCGATTCCAGGGCCGTGCTGCGCATCCCCGTCACGCGGCTCACGAGCAGCCGGTGGACGCCCATGCCCACGAGAAACACCGCGGGGCCCGCCAGCACCGCCGCGACATACGGCGCGACCTCCGGCCCGAGGACGGCTTGCGCCGTGAACCAGCCGAAGGCGTAATAGGCGACGTACATCCCCAGCATCATGAAGTCGCCCTGCGCGAAGTTGATCACGCGCATGACCCCGAAGATCACGCTGAGCCCCACGCACATGAGGCCATAGAGGCTTCCGGTGAGGATGCCCGCCGTGAGCGCCTGCAGGAAGTTCTCGGTGAGCTGCGGACCGTTCACGGCAAGGCTCCGGACGTCAGGGGGCCTTGCCGCGGAACAGCGCGACGATGGCACCGACGTCGTCTGCAGTCTCCAGCGCAGCGACGCGCTGCTCGATCTCGTGGGCGGCGTCTTCGCCCACCACCTCGGTGGCAGCCGCGCGGAAACGCGCAAGCACGTCGGACGGCGTGGCGTTCACCACGTCGTCCAGCCGAACCCCCCGGGTCGCGCCGTCCGCATCCCGTATCTCCACCTCGCCCCCCTGGAGTCCCGGGTACGCCTGAGACATGCCGTCGTCGATCTCCAGCGACGTGATCGACAGCAGCCGGGCCAGAACGGGATCGTCGAGCCTCAGGAAGTTGCGTTCCGAGACACTGCGTTCGATGAGCGCAGCGGCCACGTTGTACTGGATGCTCATCTTGGCCTGCAGGATGTGCTCGAACGGGCCGGAGTAGTCGCAGCCGGGATACAACGCGCCGGCACGGGGCACGCGGATCGTGATGCGCTCGATGCGCTCCGGCGCCACCTGGTGGTCGCGGGCGATCCGCAGTGCGGCCTGGCAGGCGGTCTGTGCGAAGTTACAGGCCGGCACGGGCTTGTGGTAGACCGACAGGATCTCCGGAGTGCCTTCGAAAAGCCGCACCCGCGCGGCGTTGTCGCGCTTTCCCAGCGAGGCGAACAGTCCGGCTTCGCCGTCGTAGGCGGAGGGCGAGGCAAACGCCCCGGCCTGCGCCAGCCGCACGGCCGTCAGCGCGCTGCGTGCCGCGTACCCCGCGTGGAAGAACATCTCGCTGCCGCCGGTGTGGGCCCATTGATTGAATCCGACCGGAGTGTTCGCGGCGAGCGCGAGTGCGCTGGTCGTGGCGTCGACGGACAGTCCCAGCAGCCTTGCGGCGGCGGCAGCGGCAGCTGACGGGCCCGTCACCCCGGTGGGCCGGTGGATGCGGGCGATCGCGGCATCCATCACGGCGCGGCCGATCTGCCCGCCCACCTCGTAGCCCGCCATGGCGGCGTTGATGAAGGCGCGTCCCGTCACCTTCGACGACCCCGCCAGGGCCAGCAACGCCGGCATCACGACGATGCCCAGGTGGCTGATGCTGCCGGAGTGCATGTCTTCCCGGACGAGGCCATGCCCCATCACGGCGTTGGCGAATGCGGCGTCGAACGCCGTGGACGTCTTGGAGGACCCGATGATCGCGCTGCCGTGAGCGGCCATGTCCGTCGCCACGGCGACGGCCTGCCGGCTCCAGGAAAGATCGCGCGATTCGAAGGCGCAGCCCACGAAGTCCAGCAGACAGATCTTGACCTTGTCGACGACCTCGGGCGTGAGCCGGGAGTCGTCCAAAGATGCGATGGATTCCGCTATCCGCCGCGCAAGCGGCCGATCGGAACTCGCGCCGGAAGAAGAGGGAGGACGCTGCGCGGACGGATCCGGAATGCCCTCCGCCGGGAGAGTCATCCCCGGACCTCGACGCCGGTCCAGGACTCCAGCACGCGGCAGATCGAAGTGAAGTCGGAGTCGCCGCCGTACATCGCATTGGTCACGGCGAGCATCTCGCGGACCGCCGCCCCCACCACCATCGGCACACCCAGGGACTCTGCCTCGTCGATGCAAAGACGGACGTCCTTGTAGGAGAGACCGGTGGCGAATCCGAAGTCGAAGGTACCGGGAAGAATGGAGCGAGGGAACTTGTCCTGCGTGGCGCTGTTGCGGCCCGATCCGGCATTGATCACATCGAGCATCGTGCGCGGATCCAGCCCGGCCTTCACGCCCATCACCATGGCTTCCGAAGACACGACCAGAGCCGCCGCCGCCAGCAGATTGTTGGCAAGCTTCATTGTCTGCGCCTGACCCGCGCCCGTGCCCAGATGGAACGGCTTGCCGAAGGTGGACAGGACGGGCAGCAGTTCGTCGAAGTGGGATTTCGCGCAGGAGACCATCACGGCCAGCGTGCCGTTGCGCGCGCCGGCCAGTCCGCCGCTCACCGGCGCATCGACATAGGCAATGCCGCGTTCGGCGAGCGCTTTCGCCACGAGGGCGGCGGTGCGCGGACCGATGGTGGAAAAATCGACGACCTTGCGGACCGACTTTCCTTCGATGACACCGCCGGGGCCCAGTGCCACCTCGCGGACAATGTCCGGATTGGGCAGGCTTAAGAACACGGTTTCGGCGCGGCTCGCGACCTCTGCCGCGGACCCGCCGCGCTGAGCGCCCGACTTTTCCATTGCGGCCACTGCTGCGTCGTCACGGTCGTGGACGACGACGGCGTGGCCTGCGTTCAAGAGACGGCCGGACATGGGCGCACCCATCTTGCCCACGCCGACGAATCCGAAGACTGTCGAGCTCACCACTCCTCCCATTGCTGCCTAGCAGCTATCTCAGGGTTGCGGTGCCGCGCCGCACTCTGCGAGACTTCCCGCGGTGCATGTCACGGACCGGCATGTTTTGTGTCAGTATCGGCGGGCCGCCCCATTCACGTCAACCGCACCGCTGCGCCGGACCTGCGCGCTGAATTCGCCGATTGCGCGCGTGATCGCCAGCCCGAGATGGTCAACCCGAAAGGAGCCTCCCGGCACGTGTCGAAGACCGTAGCTGTCAGAAGTTCCGCAGCGCGCGTCGGCGACCTCATCCAGAGATCGAGGAAAGCGGCATGGCCTCCACTCCGTCCGATGATCGCCCGGCAAAGGCGGCACCGGACATCCTGCAGAACACCGAAGAGCGTTTCCGGCTGCTGGTGGAAACGGTCACGGACTACGCGATCTTCCTGCTGGATGCCGAAGGTCACGTGCTGACGTGGAACACGGGCGCGCAGCGGATCAAGGGATACGAGGCGCACGAGATCGTCGGCCGGCATTTCTCCCAGTTCTACCCTCCGGACGTGGTGCAGCGAGGCTGGCCCGCGGAGGAACTTCGCCAGGCGGCGCGGCAGGGTCACTTCGAGGACGAGGGCTGGAGGCTGCGCAAGGACGGCTCGCGTTTCTGGGCCAACGTGGTCATCACGGCCCTGCGCGACAGAAAAGGTGTGCTGCAGGGCTTCGCCAAGATCACGCGCGATCTCACCGAACGGCGCGCGCAGGAAGAGGCCCTGCGGCGCAGCGAGGAGCGCCTGCGGCTGGTGATCGAGGCCGTCGTCGACTACGCGATCTTCATGCTCGACGCGAACGGCTACGTGATGAGCTGGAACATCGGCGCGCAGCACATCAAGGGGTACCGGGCCGAGGAGATCGTCGGGCGGCATTTCTCGTGTTTCTATCCGGACGATCAGCAGCGGGGCGGTTGGCCCGATCACGCGCTGCGCGAAGCGGCCGAGAAAGGCCGCTTCGAGGATGAAGGCTGGCGCATCCGCAAGGATGGCTCCCGTTTCTGGGCCAACGCCGTGATCACCGCGCTGCGAGATGCAGAAGGCCACCTGCACGGCTACTCGAAGATCACGCGCGATCTCACCGATCGCAAGCAGGCGGAGGCCCTGCTGGAGCACGGCGCCCGGCGGGAGGAACTGCTGGAAGCGGAACGGAACGCCCGGATGGAGGCGCAGCGGGCCGCGCAGATGAAGGACGAGTTCCTGGCGACGCTTTCGCACGAACTTCGCACACCGCTCAATGCCATTCTGGGGTGGGCACAGGTGCTCACGCGCAACCAGGCGTTGAGCCCGGAGGATCTCAAGCGCGGTACCGAAGCGATCGAGCGCAACGCCCGCGCGCAGGTTCAGCTCATCGACGAACTGCTGGACCTCAGCCGCATCATGGCCGGACGCGTCCGTCTGGACGTGCAGCGGCTCATGCTCGCAACGGTGGCGGAAGCCGCGGTCGAATCCGTGGAGCCCGCTGCCGCCGCCAAGAACATCCGGCTCGAAAAAGTGCTGGATCCGCAGGCCGGCCCCGTCTCCGGCGACCCGGCCCGCCTGCAGCAGGTGATCTGGAATCTCCTCTCCAACGCGATCAAGTTCACGCCCAAGGGCGGCCGCGTTCAGGTGCTGCTCGAACGCGTCAACTCGCATGTGGAGCTGACCGTGGCGGACACGGGCATCGGCATTCCGGCCGAGTTCCTGCCGCGCGTCTTCGACCGCTTCTCTCAGAACGACGCGTCGGCGAGCCGCAGCTACGGCGGCCTGGGTCTGGGACTGGCGATCGCCAAGCAGCTGGTGGAACTGCATGGCGGTACTCTCTCGGCGAGCAGCGCCGGCGAGAACCGCGGCGCCACGTTCGTCATCAAGCTTCCCCTCAGCATCGTTCTACCAAGCAATCCGCCGGAGGAACGCCTGCATCCTGCGCATCACACGGCGACCGAGATCAGCCTCCTGCCCATGCTCACGGGCGTGCGGTTGCTGGTGGTCGACGACGAGCCCGATGCGCGGGATCTCGCGAGGCGCGTGCTGGAGGGCCAGGGCGCCACCGTGCTCGCGGCATCCTCGGCGGAAGAGGCGCTCTCGACGCTGGAGAGCCAGGCCATCGACGTCCTGCTGAGCGACATCGGCATGCCGGGCATGGACGGCTACCAACTCATGCGGCGGGTGCGCTCCAGCGACGCCGCGTATCGGCGGATACCTTCCGTCGCCCTCACCGCCTTCGCGCGTTCGGAAGACCGCAAGAAGGCAATCCTCGCGGGCTATCACTCGCACATCTCCAAGCCGGTGGACATCGCCGAACTGGTGATCGTCGTGGCGTCGCTCATCGACCGGGCCGACGTGACCTGACGTGGTCCTGTGCGCCCCGAGGCGCCGTGGGGCGCGGGCCGTCGCCGCCACTGCCTGCGCTGCCCGGCGCTGCGTCAACCTGTCTTCATCGTCCAGCCCCGAGTCAGCACGGGCACAAGCGTGTCAATGATCCTGTCAGCCCATGCATGGCGCCGGCGCCATGCGATATGCATGGTCGCTTCGGACCGTCTTTCACCGCCGCCTCGCCCCTGACGGCGCAATACGCCCTCTCTAGATTGTGACTCCGGTGTGCGCTCGCCGCGCACCGCGACACCACCACAACGATTCTCGAAAGAGGAGCACCTCATTGAAGATCCCGGCTCTGCACGGGCTCGCGGCCGTCATTGCGCTCGCCGCGAGCTCCACACTCTCCGCCGCCGTCCTGACATTCGACGATCTGGGCCAGGACGGCATCGTGCCGGCGCACTATGGCGGCCTCGACTGGTCTGCGGCCGGCTGGTTCGCCTTCTCGCTCGAGCAGGAGCCCTACACGGCGCACTCGGGTGACGTGCGTGTCGCCACCGATTTCGCTGCGCAGGATCAATCCAGCATCGTGCGTTTCGCCACACCGACGCGTTTCGACGGGGCATGGTTCGCAGGTCTGAACGGGGCGACGGTGACTTTCCAGCTCTATCGCGACGACGTGCTCGTGGCGACGTCTTCCACGCTGGATCCGGGAGCGGCACCTGCGTTCCTTGCCACCGGTTACGAAGGCCTCGTCGATGCGTTCGTCGTCGCCAGCCCGGAGCATGGCTCCTTCGTGATGGACGACGTGACGTTCGCTCCGGTTCCGGAACCTTCCGAGGTCGCACTCCTCGCGCTGGGCATTTCGGTGCTCACGCTGCGGGCGGCCCGCGGACGCCGGCGTTCACAAACGGCGCGCTGATCCACTGCTTCCAACCTTCAGAGAGGCTCGAATGACGTCTCAAGACCGCCGACAGTTCCTCGGCTCCATGATTCACGCGGGCGCGGCCGGAATCGCGCTCACGGCGTTTCCTCCCGCGATCCAGCGCGCTCTCGCGATTCCCGCCAACGTCCGCACCGGCACGATCCAGGACGTGGAACACATCGTGATCCTGATGCAGGAGAACCGCGCGTTCGATCACTATTTCGGATCGCTCAACGGCGTTCGCGGTTTCGCAGACCCGTTCCCGATACCGGTCCCGGACTCCACTCGCATCACCGGCAAGACCGTCTGGTCGCAACCCAGTTCGTCGGGACCCAACTCCCGTGCCCCCGTGATCGTTCCGTTCCGCGCCAACACGGTCGCCAATTTCGCGCTGATGCGCATCAGCGGCACGCCCCATTCGTGGAGCGACGCGCAGGCCGCATGGGATCACGGCCGCATGAGCAAGTGGCCTGCCGCCAAGGGCAACCACTCGCTGGCGTACTTCAACGGCGAGGACATGCCGTTCCAGTACGCCCTGGCCAATGCCTTCACCCTGTGCGATGCCTACCACTGTTCCGCGCAGACCGGCACGAACCCGAACCGGCTATTCCTGTGGACCGGCACGAACGACGGTCTGGCGACGGGCAACGGACCAACCACGTACAACGACTACGACTGGTTCGATACGGACAACGGAGACGGCGGCTACACCTGGACGACCTACCCGGAACGTCTCGAGGCCGCCGGCATCTCGTGGCAGGTCTACGAGAACATGTCCGACAACTTCACGGACAACCCCCTGGCCGGCTTTCACGCGTATCGCGATGCCTGGTTCCAGCGGCCCGGCTACTCGCAGGCGTTGCGCGACCGTGGCGTGAGCACCCGCGACCTCGACAAGCTGCGTGAGGATGTCCTCGCGAACAAGCTGCCGCAGGTCTCGTGGATCGTCGCCACGGCCGAGGGCTCGGAGCATCCTGGCCCCTCCAGCCCAGCCCAGGGCGCCGACTACACGGCCAGGGTGCTGGATGCGCTCACCTCCAATCCGGAGGTGTGGAGCAAGACGGTGCTGTTCATCAACTTCGACGAGAACGACGGCTTCTTCGACCACGTGCCGCCGCCGGCCCCGCCGTCCTATCTGGCTTGGGATGCGGATCCGGCCAAGGCGGTGCTTGCGGGGGCCACGACGGCCGACGCCACGGGCGAGTATCACGAAGTGCTGGTCCCGTATCACAACAACGGCACCGAGCAGGCCCTGCTGCACCGCCCCTATGGTCTTGGACCGCGCGTGCCCATGTATGTCGTCTCGCCCTGGTCCAAGGGCGGCTGGGTGAACTCGGAGGTCTTCGATCACACGTCGGTCCTGAGCTTCATCGAGCGCCGGTTCGGCGTGCGCGAGACGAACGTGACCGCGTGGCGTCGCGCCGTTTGCGGCGATCTCACCTCCACGTTCAACTTCGCGGATCCGGACGACCGCGCCTTCTTCGAGTCGTTGCCCAAGACGCTGGAACTGGCGACACGGGCCCGGGCGCTCGTCGGGCAGCGGGCACCGTTGCCGCCCACGACGCCGGTGATGCCGGTGCAGGCCGACGGTCCGCGGCCTTCCCGTGCCCTGCCCTACGAATTGCACGCCCATTGCCGCATCACTCCCGACCGGACGCGGGTCGGGGCGACGAACGTGCAGATCGTGTTCGAGAACACGGGCAATGCGACAGCCGTGTTCCACGTCTACAACCGGCTGGATCTGGCGGCAATCCCGCGCCGTTACACGGTCGAGCCAGGCCGGAAATTGCAGGGCGCATGGACGCCGGCATCGAGCGGCGCCTATGACCTGTGGGTGTTGGGACCGAACGGTTTCCATCGGCACTTCGTCGGCAATGCCCGGCGCGTGGCGGCTGCCGCCCAGGCCAACCCCGAAGTGATCGTCAGCTACAACAAGAGCTACGGCGATCTGGTGATCGATCTCGTCAACAGCGGCAGCGTGCCCTGCACGTTCGTGGTCGAGGCGACGCGCTACTTTTCGGATCCCGCGGCGACACACACCGTGCCGGCACGTTCACAGCAGCGGATCTACCGCTCGCTCAACGACAGCGGCCGCTGGTACGACTTCACCGTGAAGGTCCAGGGCCAGGCGGAGTACCGCCGCCGGGTGGCCGGCCGGCTGGAGAACGGGCTGCCTTCCATCAGCGATCCCACCATGTCCGGCCCGGCGGTACAGGACCGGTAGTTCGCGTTCAACCAAGGAGACATCATGAACATGAAGACGACACTGATCCGCGCGGCACTCGTTGCCGTTCTCGGCGCGCACGCCGCACTCGCCAACGCCGTGAGCTATGGCACGAACCTGGTGAAGGACGGCGATGCCGAGGCAGGCGACAGCTCCCTCAACTGGCAGGGCAACGGTTCGGACAACCTGTTCGGCGCCGTCGAGTACGGTCCCAACTGGGTCGGCATCGATCAGCCCGGACCGGAGGACCGCGGCTTCCTGCTGTTCGTGGGCGACAGCGGCAACGCGAAGGCCTACGGCTATCAGATGGTCGATCTGTCCGCCAACAAGAGCGACATCGCCGCAGGCAAGGTTTCGTACGACCTCAACGGCTGGCTCGGCGGCTGGCTCGCCCAGACCGACACCTCGCGCTTCTCCGCGACCTTCCTCAGTGCCACGGACAGCGTACTCGGTTCGGCCCAGATCGGCCCGATCGCGCCCGGCGAGCGCAACAACGAGACCGGTCTGTTCTTCCGCGAGACCTCCGGCCTGCTCCCCACCGACACAGCCAAGGTCAAACTGGAACTGGAGATGATCCGCTTCAGCGGTGGAGACAACGACGGCTATGCCGACAACCTCTACTTCTCCGTGACGGCCGTACCGGAGCCGGGCACGTGGGCGATGCTCGTCGCCGGCCTCGGCGCCTTGGGTGCCGTGGCTCGCCGGCGCACTCGTTGACCCGCACTTCTTCCCATCCTCCCCCGCCCCGCCCCCAGCGGTCCGGGGGAGAGATCCGTCTCATCGAGACCGGGAATCGCTGACGCTCTTGTTCTTTCCGGCGACGGCGCGCAGTTGCACGCTCCTTCCACCTTGCCAGGCGTCGGCCCCTTCTCGATCTTCGGGACCACGATGTCGTCCCGCGCCCTCTGCTTCGACCGGGTGTCGACTCCGATCCGCTCGTCGCGGCCCGTCATCATGGCGATGTTCGCCTGGCCGTCCCGTGTGAACCCCATCATGAGTTGCGGATACCCTCCGGCAGATCCTTCTTTCCGTGGGTGTTCCACGTGTGCCAGGTCTTGCCGTAGGTGGAAACGACCTTCTCCATCAGCTCGTGTTCCGCGAGATCCGGCAGACCAGGCGCGACGAGCTGCCCTGACTTCACTTCGTACACATGGCTGTGCCAGTCTGCGCTCTGCCGCCGGCAGCGTGCGGAACAGCGCTGCGCTCACGATGTATTCCACACCCATGAGCTTGGCGTCCTTCGTATTGGCGTCGAAGATCACGCACTGCGTCAGATCCTCGGACAACATGCCGCAGTAGTGGTGAGCCTCAACCTGCGCGGTCATGTCGCCCGAGGCGAAGTGGAAACCATCCAGATAGGCGTTGAGAGCTCCGACGGGCGGCTTGTTCTGGATCAGCGCGGCGCCCACATCGAGCGCTTCCGTCTTGCCAGTCGTGGGTCCGCCTGGCGTGGGTGAAGGCGATTCGGAGTTTCCGCCTCCGCACGCGGCCAGGGACACGGCGAGCAACAGACTGCAGCGCAGGGGGATGGACATGGCGGGCCTCCTCTCGTGGAAAGAGGAACGGCAGCAAGCCGCGTTCCGAAGGGTGCCGGGGGCGTGTGCTCTGTCGGATCACTCTACAGCGCCCCGACGGCGCGAACCGTCCGGCATACAATGCCTTGCAAATATCCCATACCCCTCCAGGGGACGACGAGCGCCCGCCACCTTCGATGATGCCCGCCAGCCCGCCAGGGAACGCCGCAGAGCAGAACGGTCAGGACCGCTTCCGCCGCCTTCACGAAAGCATGATGGACGCGTTCGTGGAGGTCGCGATGGACGGCCGCATCCTCGACTTCAATCACGCGTACCGCGACATGCTGGGCTACAGCGACGACGAGTTGCGCCGCTTGAGTTACGTCGATCTCACGCCCTCCCGCTGGCACGCCATGGAGGCGAAGATCGTCCGGGACGAAGTCCTGCCGTTCGACCGGTCCCGCGTGTACGAGAAGGAATACGTCCGCAAGGACGGAACGGTGTTTCCGGTGGAATTGCGCACCTTTCTGCTCCGCGACCTTCACGGGCAACCGGAAGCCATGTGGGCGATCGTGCGCGACATCACTCGGCGCAAGGCAGTCGAAGTCGCGCTACTGCAGGCGAAGGCGGACGCGGAAGGCGCCGCGGCGGCCAAGAGCGCGTTCCTCGCGAACATGAGCCACGAGGTCCGCACCCCCCTCTCTGCGATCGTCGGCATGACCGCTCTGCTGCGCCGGGATGGGGTATCGTCACAACAGGCGGAACGCTTGGAGCACATCGAAGAGGCCGCCAAACACCTGCTCAACCTGCTGAACGGGATTCTCGATCTGTCCAAGATCGAGGCCGGCAAGGTCGAACTGGAGGCGGACGACGTCGATATCCAGTCCCTGGTCCGAAACGCTGTCGCGATGCTGGGTCCGCGCGCCCAGGCCAAGGGACTCGCACTCGAAACGCGAGTGGACCCGGATCTACCCGCACTGCGCGGCGATCCCACGCGCTTGCTTCAGGGGCTGCTCAACTTCGGCAACAACGCGGTCAAGTTCACTGACCAGGGTACCGTGACGATACTCGTGGAGCGCGTTGACTCGACACCGGACCGTGTGCTCGTGCGCTTTACCGTCGACGACACGGGCATCGGCCTCCCGCCCGAACAGATCGCCAGGTTGTTCATGCCCTTCGAGCAGGCCGACGCCTCGATTGCCCGGCGCTACGGTGGCACCGGTCTCGGGCTTGCAATCACCCGGCATCTCGCCGAACTGATGCAGGGCGAGGCCGGGGCGAAGAGCGAGCCCGGCCGGGGAAGCTCGTTCTGGTTCACTGCCTGGCTGGAACGCGCTGCGGGGCAGCCCACCGTCAGGTCGGCGGCCCCGACGGCCCCTGCGGATCAAATGGACGCGGAGCGCATTCTCGCCCGCGATCACGCGGGAAGACGGGTGCTGCTCGTGGAGGACGACCGGATCAATCAGGCCGTGGCCCGGCAGTTCCTGGATCATCTGGGCTTGACGGTCGATGTGGCATCGGACGGAATCGATGCCGTCTCCATGGTCGCCGAGCGAGGCTACGACGTGATTCTCATGGATGTGCGGATGCCCAACCTCGACGGCCTGGAGGCGACTCGACTGCTGCGTGCACTGCCCAACGGAGAATCAGCCACCGTCATTGCCATGACCGCCAACGCTTTCCCGGAAGACAGGCTGCGCTGCCGTGATGCGGGCATGGACGATTTTCTGGCCAAGCCGTTCGACGCGAAGGACCTGGCGGCGGTGCTGGTGAAGTGGCTGGAGCGAAGGGACGCGGACTCGGCCCCTGGCACCTGAGCGGGTCGACGGCAACTTGCGGACGGAGACCAGGGCGCCAGGGAAATGGCACTTGCCGGATGGCGTTCACCGGTCGTCCTGGTGGTGCGGGACCCGTGCAGCCGTCGCCACGTACCTTCCTCCTGCGCACCGGTATGGCGGCCCCCTCTGAGCACCATTGTGGGGATGGTTGCCTGTCGGCCAGAATGCGGGACGGGCACGTCCATTCATCGAAGGAGTCTCACCCATGATCGAAGGATTCATGGCGCTGTTGCTGTTCCAGTTGCTCGGGGAAGCCGTCGCGCACCTCGCCAACCTCCCCGTCCCCGGGCCGATCATCGGCCTCATTCTGCTTCTGGCGTGGTCGGCACTGGGTGGGAAGCTGGGGCAGTCGGGACAGCAGGTGGCGGCGGGCCTGATGGCGAATCTCGGCCTCATGTTCGTTCCGGTGGCCTCCGGCATCCTGTTCCAGCTTCGCAGTCTGGGGCCTGCGGCATGGCACGTGGTGTGGATCGTGGTCGTGTCGACGGCGGTCACGCTGGTGGCGACGGCGGCGACATTCACCATGCTCTCCCGCCGTTCGGCGAAGGAGGTGCAATGAGTCCGCCCCCGATCTTCGATCTGTGGGTTTTCCTGAAGGCCAAGCCGCTGCTCTGGCTTGTGCTGACGCTCGGCGCATGGCTGATGGCGCGGCGCCTGCAGGACGCCTCCGATGGTGCTGCCTGGGCCAATCCGGTGGCCGGGGCTTCGGTGATGCTGGGCCTCATCCTGTGGATGACGGACACGCCCTACGAGGAGTTCTTCGCGGGAGCGCAGTTCGTGCACTTCCTGCTCGGTCCGGCCACTATTGCGCTGGGCGTCACCATCATCGAGCACGGCGGGACCATTCGACGGCAACTGGTTCCGATCATGGGCGCGCTGGTCGTGGGTGTGGTCGTTTCGGTCGGGACCACCTGGGCGCTGTGCCACCTTGCCGGATTGACCGGCGAAATCACCCTCTCCCTCCTGCCCAAGTCCGCCACCGCGCCCGTGGCCATGGCGGTGAGCGAGCGCGTCGGCGGCATTCCCAGCATCTCGATGTGCGCGGTGCTGCTCACGGGCATCACGGGCGCGGTGATCGTCACGCCACTGTTCAACCTTTTCCGTTTCCGCAACTGGCCGGCCCGAGGTTTCGCGGCGGGCCTGACGGCTCACGGGATCGGAACCGCCCGGGCGTATCAGGTAAGCAACGAGGCGGGTGTCTACGCCGCACTGGCGCTTGCCCTGGCGGCATTGCTTCAGGGGATCGTGCTGCCGTTGATCCTGTGAGTCCTGTCGTCTTCTGCGCGTCGGGGCAATGGACTCCGGGCGACGAAACGGCCAGCGGACTGCCGTTGCCGTTCAGAGCGCCGCGTGCCGTTCGCTGCCTCGTGACGAGTCTTCTGCTCCCTGCACTTCCCTCATCACACTCCGGTGTACAGCCAGGACGACACCCCACATGGCGGGGTCAGCCTCGCTTCGAGGAGCCTTCGAGGAATCGCCAGTTCGCGCGGCGGGCCGCAATCTCGAGCAGGAAGAACAGCAGCGCGGCGCCGGCGCACGCGGGCCAGAGGGGCCTGGGCACGGGCCTGCCGGCCTGGGCAGGCGCGAAGATCTCGTCGCTGCCGGGAGCGTACTTTCCGCCCGTCCGTTCGCTCAGGGCCTCGAGCAACGGGATATCGGCGGGACCGGGCCGGAACTCGTCTTCGGTGGCGTAGTGAAGCGTGCGGGCGCCGACCCTTGCGATCTCCGATGCCGGGAGGCCCGGACCGGCCTGGAGTTCGAACCGGTATGGGGCCGGCGATCCGGCTAGCAGGGGAACTCGGGCGACGTAGGTACCGGGCGCCGATTGCCGCAGCGCCACCTCCGTGCGTGTCCCGTCCGGTCGAAAGACTCGCACTATGGGCGACAGCCCGTCGCGATAGCCCCCTTCCGGTGTGAGCGCTGTCAGGCGCAGAAGGCCGGATCCACCTTCACGCGTGATCCGCCAGCCGAGTTCCGGCGTCCCGGCGCCACGTGCGGCATCGCGCACCACCTGCGCCCAGAACCGTGCGTATCCGGGCCAGGCCAGCCAGTCGCTCGCCCAACGGTTCCTGGCGTCGGACAGGAATGCCACCGTCTTGCCCAGGCCGTAGCGGGTCTCTGCGAGGACGGGCTCGGCCGGCCGGGCTTCAAGAAGCACTTCGGAGAAGCGCTTCGGCTTGGTGGCGACGTACCCCTTGAGCGGGGGCCCCGCCACGAAATCCAGCCCGGTCAGTGTCTCTCCGTGGTTCCGCACCACTGGTCTGAACGATTCCTCGACCATGGACGTGCCCAGCAGGCGCCGTGCTTCGGTGACGAACAAGGCCGGGATCTCGCTGTCCTGGCGGGCCCAATAGCTCTTGCCGCTGCCCAGTTCCGCCAACGTGGCCATCAACTGCACGTCGGGCTCATCGCCGATCGACAGCGTGGAAAGCGTGATGTTCGCCGCGGCCATGCCGGCGACGAGATCCTCCAGCCTGCGGTTCCCCGCCTGTGCGCTCGAAGCGTCGCCCAGCATCCGCTCGATGTGGCTTGCGCTGTAGCCCTGCTCCTCGAGGATCTTCCGGATGTCCCTGCGGGGAGCTCCCCTTCCCTCCCTTGGCACCGGGTTGGGCGGCGCTGAGGTATGACCATCCGACAGCAGGATCACGTGCTTGGTGACCGACCGGGAGTCCCTGAGCACCTCGAGCGCGCGAGCGAGGGCTTTCTGGATGTCGGTGTGGCCGCCGGTTTCCAGGCCGCTGATCGCGTCCTCCGCACGCCGTTTTCCGCCGACTTCCGCGAGCGGGAACACCTCTCGCGGCTGCGAGTCGAAGGCGATAACAGCCAGCCGCTGGTCGGATTCCATCATGTCGAGGGTCGCGAGCGCCGCCGACTGCACCGACTCGAACTTGGCGCCCAGCATGCTGGCGGAACTGTCGATGAGTAGCAGGAGATCCAGTCCCCTGGGCTTGCGGCGGGCTTCGAAACTTCACCGGCAGCAGGCGCTCCACCGCGCTCCCGGCGAATGCATCCTTGCCGAAAGTGTTCTCTCCCGCGACGAACACCAGACCGCCGCCGTCGTCGCGAACGAACCGCTCGAGATGGCGGCCCGCATCGCCGGCGAGCCGCGCCGCCGGGATGTCGTTGAGCACGACCGTGTCGGCGCCGCGCAGACTCGCTTCCGGATCTCGCGCGAACTGCGCCGCCGCAACGCGCTCGACTTCCACGCCTTGCGATGCGAGTGCCTCGGCGAGGTATCCCGCGCCGATCGCCTCGCCCTCCACCTGCAGCACGCGCAGGCGGGGAGCGACCCACACGCTGCCTTGCCAGGTATCCCCCGATTCGCCGCGCGCTCCCAGCAAGACCTTGATCTCCCGGGTGCCTCCTCGCTGGAATCGAAGGTCGACGGGAACCTTGTTGTGTCCCGCGACGAAATCCACACGACGATCGAACAAGGTCTCCCCGGCTGAGACGACCTGCACACGGGTCGTCATGGCTGTGTGCGCATGCAGCCTCACGTGCAGCGTGACGGGCTCGCGCTCGCGCACGGTCTCGGGCACGTCGAGGCCGTCGATCCAGGCACGCAGTCCGGAGAGGGTCGGAGCCGGCAGCGCGAACACGCGTACGCGTTCCGACTGCAGACGTGGCAACGCTCGCCAGACGTCGCCGCTCGTCTGCTTGCCGTCGGTGATCAGGACCAGGCGCCTGTCGTCCCCCGGCGCGAAGCCCAGGAGAGACGCCTCGATGGCGCGTTCCAGATCCGTTCCCGTCCTGTCGATCGTGGCGGCCGCTTCGGCCGGGTTCGCGGAAGATGCCCCCGCAAGCCTGGCAACGTCGTCCAGATTCCGCAGCAGCCTGGCCTGGTGCGCGAAGACGACGTAGCTTTCGTGCTCGGGGCGAAAGTGTTCGCCTGCCCGGCGCGCCCATTGCACCGCCTGACCCAGGAACTCCGGCTGGACACTGGCGGACATGTCGAACGCGTAGACCACGCCAAGGGAATTCGAGCGCGTGTGGACGAAGGGGGAAGCCAGTCCCAGCGCCACGAATGCCAGCGCAAGGGATCGCAGAACGGTCACCAGCCAGATCCTTCGACGCTCGCCCGAACTGGCACGATGCCGGGCAAGCCACCACGCGATCGGGGCCGCAAGCAGCAACCACAGGGCCCAGGCATTCGCGATACCGACGTGCAGACTCATTCGGTCACCCGACGGCTGAACGCGGCCCACTCGAAGGCGAGCAGACCGAAGGCCAGTGCCAGCAGCCCTTCCCAAGGCTCGGGCCAGTTCCAGCCCGGAACCGTGGACGCCTCTGCGAGGGCCCCCGGGTCCTGGAGGGACCGTCGATTGATCTGGGGCAGATGCGGATCGATGGCATTGGCGACCACGACGAGCTGCTTCTTGCCATCCTCGACCACGTAGACGCCGGGCCGGGAGGCTTCGAACAGAGTGCCCGATCCCGTTGTGGTCGCGGCGATCCGCTGGCGGCCGCCCTCGGTGACGCGCGCACCCGGAAGCGGGGCTTCGACATAGCCGAGACCTTGGCTCGTGACGTCGGGGCTTTCGGTGAGCCTGGCCAACGCGTTGCCCAGGAAGATCGGAAAGCCGGGCTGCAGCGGAAAGTTGGAATCCTGCGGAGAGAACCCCACCGCGATCCAGTGGGAACGGGCGCGCCCCTTCATGATCAGCGCGCCACTTCCCGCTGCATCTGGCGCAGTGCCTGCCGTGACCACCCCTGCCCCGGCGATCCCTTGCCCCACGAATGCGCTCATGGGGCGCAGTCGGGCCCAGTCCACGCCTGCCGTCAGCGGATCGGAGTCGTCCCAACCCGTGACCACTGCGGGCGTCAGCGCCTTCCAGCGAATGCCGAGCCACTCCGCAGTCAAGGGACGAAACAGAAGCACGCCGGCGTCCGGTGGACGAGGCGGTGCATTCCCGTCGAACACGTAAGCGTCTGCAGAAGGCAGCCCGGAGCTCAGGCTCGGAGAGCGTACGGTCAACGCGATTCCGGGCAGCGCGCGCAACGAATCCTCGAGAACGGGGTTACCGCGGGTGACGAGGACAACATGCCGGATGCGATGAGCCGACACCACGCAATACGCGGTGTCGTCCAGATCGAAGGCATCCCTTGCGTCGCGATGTGCGCCCGCAGTGGACCTTGGGCGATGCTGCTCACATCGAGGGCCAGATTGGCGGTGGAGGCTGCGCCGACGTCGAACTGCCGCTCGATGCGATAACCGTCGGCGCCGACCACTTCCAGCGAGACACGCTTGACGGTCCCCGCCGCATTGGTGATCTGGAGGAAGGCGCTGTAGCGGGCGGGATCGGCGGGCAGCGGCCGCGCGGTGAACGCGGTGATGCCGACGTTGTCGGCAGGCTCGAAGACCGAGTGCACCCTCATGGCCTTCGGCACATCGCTCACACCCACGCCGTCCGTGAACAAATAGGCGTCGGTGATTTCCGCGCCGGTGGGCAGGGGCGGGACGCGCGTGCGAGCCTCTGGCGAGAGAGCCAGGCGGCCGAGCCGCTCGGCTGCCTCGCTCGCAGGAAGGAAGCCGCTGAGCGGTGCGCGCCCGGCCGTGTCCAGCAGCAGGACTTCCGCGCCGCGACCGGTTTGCAGAATCAGGCGGCGAGACGCATCGAGCGCATGCTGCCACCGCGTGCGTCCGTCGGCGGTGCGCGCGCCCATCGACGCGGAGTTGTCCAGTATCACGGTGATGCGCTGCGGCGCCGGCTCCAGAGCGGGCAACTGCAGGTGCGTCAGCGCCAGAACCAGGCAAAGCCCGATCGCCAGCGAGAGCAGCAGCGACAGCAGCCAGCGCCAACGTCGCTTGCGGACGCCTCCCTTCGACGCGATCCGCTGCCACAGCACGGTCGACGCAATGGTGATGCGGCGCGTGCGTGGTCTGATCAGATACAGGAGACCGATGAAGACGGCCACGGCGGCGATCAGACCAAATGCACCGGCGGTCGAAAGCACGGCGAAGTTCAATGGAACCGCCTCGGCAGCGCGTCGCTTCTAGACATTGGAACGGCCGGTGTCGAGGCAGTGATCACGGCCGGGCAAGGCGACCGCGAAATTCGACGGATGGCGGTTGCCACGCATGATCGGATCTCAACGTTCCTTGCCGTGCTCGGTCAGGAAATAGCGTCTGACCGACGCGCGATACGCGACGGGAATCTGCTCCCGCGCGAGCGCCGCGTCGCTCGCCCCGGGCCGCAACGCACGCACCGCGGACAATCCGACACGGGCGGTCCCCGATTCGGTGACGGCATAGGGACTTTCCTTTCCATGCCGAGTCGATTCGCCTGCCGCGACCTTGTCGTCCACGCGCTGCATGCGTGTGGCGGGTCGCGTTCCCGGCGAGCCCGGCGCCGATTCTTCCGGGTTCCCGGACGGCCCCTCCGGCGGGGTGCCCTCGCCTGCGTCCGTTCCGGAGGTGAGCGTGACTGCGTGCAACGCTTCGCTGTCGCCGGGCTCGGCTTGCCCCCTTCTTTGCGATTCCGGCCCGGGAGGGGACCCGTTCGCCTCCTTCAAGTGGCTATCCCCTCCTTCTTCGCCCAGCTTGGAAAGCGCGTCCTTCAGCGCACCGATCTCGGTGTCGAGGCGGTCTGTCGGAGGCTCGGGCGCCCTTTCCTTCTCGCCCGCCTGCTCGGCATCCTCGAGGTCGTCGGGCTCCGGCGGCGCTTTCCTGGGAGGGCTGCCATCGGACGGCAGTCCGGGCAATCCGGCCGAGAGGTCTTGCCCGGCCCGGGCCAAGCCGTCGCCCATCGGGTCACCCGAATCCTGGGCCGCCGGCGCGGCCTTCGCGGCCTGTGCCGCGCGGTCCAACAGTTCCCGAACGCGTTCGGTATCGCCTGCTTCGACCGCGCGCTTCAGTTCAGCCAGCTCCGCGCCGCTTCGAAGACTCCCCGCCAGTGCTTCGGCGCGGGTCCACACGGCCTGGTCCGCGCCGGAGGCCGCGGCCATGGCCCTTGCCCTCGACGCAATCTCGCTTCGCACGCCCGTGTCGTCGTCGGAACTCGGCTGCACATCAAGGCTGCGAAGGACACCCGCGCTGCGATCCGCAGGCACGACCGTACCGCTGCCGACGAACATCAGCGCCAGCACGGCGGCCCCCAGCCCTGCCGCGGCTGCGAGGCTGCGCGGAACACACAAGGGAAAGACGGCGGCTGTGTCGAGTCTGCCGGTCGTTCGCACGGCCCGTCCGAGCACCAACGCCTCCCAGGCGGAAGGCGTTTCCTGCCGCGCGAACCAGCATGCGCTGGCCAGTTCGTCGTTCAAGCGGCAACGCGCGTCCGCGAGGGCCGCCACGTTCTGGAGAGAACGCCTTCGCGTGCAGCGCCACGTCAGCCAGCCGATGGCGGCTGCTCCAGCGAACAGGAAAAAGGGCACGAGCGCGGCCCGTACGGATGCCGGCATCCCCGAGCGCTCGAGCAGCAGGTACAAGGCGGCGGCCGCGAGCAACACGCAGGCGGTCCAACCTGCATCACGCAAGCAGTCGTTCGCACGCAAGCGCCGCCCGCCGCGACCCAGCCAATCGAACGGCAGGTGGCGCTCGGATATCGACGTTTGAACGGCTCGCGGTTTCACTGGGGCCGGGGGTGCGGGGGCGATGCCGCCGGTCGCTCGCTGGGACGCGAGGCGATGGACCTCGGGCACGAAGCGATTCGCCGGAGGGGCGCGTCACGAAGTGGAGTGGCGACCGTATCACACGCCCCGGTCGAACTCAAAGAACGAACCAGCGCAACGCACGGGGCGAGGCGTGCCCGCGGAGAACCGGGCTCGCAGGCACCTCACGTCAACGTCGCGCGTGGAACGTTTCGTTGCCCGTCCCTCGCCCTCCGGGCCTCGCGCCGGTCCGTTCGCCGGAACGCGTGTGTGACCGGGGCACCGGTTCATGTCCCGCGTCTGCCGATGCGATGAGTTCGTCGCGTCGCAAGTGAAGCGGGGGCGGCCACAACCTGATGCGGAGAAGCAGAAACCCAGGGGTGCAGCCGTCAACGGCGCGGTGGATTGGCGCGCCAGAACACCGGCCGGCCCGCAGCGATCGACTCTTCCAGATGCAGGGACGGCACCATGTCGTACGCGTACTCGTTGAGTGCGGCAAGGAGTCCCTTGACGCGGTCCGGATGGCTCGATGCAACGTTATGGGATTCTTCGGGATCGTTCGCGATGTCGAACAATTCGATGCGGCTCGGCAGCGACGCGTGCAGGATGAGCTTCCACTCCTCCACGCGGATCGCTCCCGCGAAATCGTCCACGTTGAGCAGGATGTCCTTGCGACCGATCCGTTTGCCTTCGGCGATCGCCGGCCATGCGTCCTTTCCATCGGGCTTCCTGGGTTGTTCCGTCGCAGCGCCCGCGAGAGTGAGCAGGGTGACGTACATGTCGGTCACGTGCAGCGGTTGGGTCACGATCGTTCCGGGCGGAATCCTGCCCCGCCACGACGCCAGTGCCACGACCCGCAGTCCCCCCTTCGTACAGACTGCCCCGGCCTTCGCGATTGCTTCCGTTGTCGGCCGCCGGCCGGTCGATATCGCGGTCGCCGGTGACGTAGCGCAACGGCACCGCGCCGCCATTGTCACTCTGGAAAACGATGAGGGTGTTGTCCAGCATGCCTCGCTTTTCGAGCGCGGCGACGATGCTGCCCACAGCGGAGTCCAGTGCCGTGACCGCCGCTGCGTAGCTGCGGCGTGCATCGTCCGGAACATCCCGGTAGGGGTCCAGGTACGCCTTCGGCACGCCGTGGAACTGCGCCGGCGTGTTGAAGGCCGCCATCACGAAAAGCGGCGAGGACCGGTCGTGCGTGGCGATGATCCGGGCGGCATCGCGCGCCAGCAGGTCGGTCACGTAACCTTCCTCCTTGACGCGCCGGTCGTTGCGGTACCAGTCCGCACTCGCACTCTTGCGCAGTTGCGGATCCACGTCTCCGGCCAGCGAACCGTAGAAGAGATCGAAGCCGCGCTGCCCGGGCCAGTGCTCGCGCTGGGCATGGCCAAGAAGCCAGTTGCCCACGAAGGCGGTCCGATAGCCGATCGCCTTCAGCGCCTGCGGCAGGGTGCGCTCTTCCGTCGGCAGGCCATAGCGGCTGGAAGGTTCCAGCGAGAGCGTCTGGAGGCCGTACCGCATCGGATAACGGCCGGTCAGCAGCGCGGCCCGTGTCTGGGTCGAGTAAGGCTGCGAGTAGAACGCATTGAAGATCGCTCCGCCGGCCGCCAGTCGATCCAGGGTCGGCGTACGAAGGGTCCCGCCGTGGAATCCGACGTCCTTCCATCCGAGGTCGTCGGCGAGCACGTAGACGATGTTGGGAGGCTCCGCCGCCTGGAGCCGGGGACTCGCTGCGAACGCCAACGCAAGCAGCAGCGCGAACCACGCACGGCCATTGCCACGATCGCCAGGTCGCGTGAGATTGATGTCCATTTCCGTCCTCTATTCGTCGACTGGCTCGATGATACGGTGGGACACGGCGTCGAACAGGCGTGCCGGGTGCGATATTGCTGCGGGCCTCCGCCTGCGTCGAGTCGACGAAGGATCACGGCAGTTCACGATCGCCATGACTTCGTGGGTGGCGGGCATCGTGGGGACAGATTCAACGTCGGGAGATGGTGATGCTTCGTGCGGTGCGCTTCGCCGCAAGGCCGGACGACAGCCTTGTGGACCCGTGCGAACGGAGGCGTACGACCGCCGCGTCGGCGACGCCTGGATTCGCTTGGTCGCTGCGTCGGAAATGGCTGGACACGTGCCGACGCGGCCCCGAAAACCTCAGCGGAATGACGACGGGCGTTCCGAAGGTGTCGGGCGCATTGGAGGCGGGGGTCGGAATCGAACCGGCGTAGACGGCTTTGCAGGCCGCTGCATGACCACTCTGCCACCCCGCCGGTGCACACCAGCGAAAACGAAACGGGGAAAACGAATGTGGTCAATCGTTTTCCCCGGAGGAATTCTGGAGCGGGAGACGAGACGTTTACTAGGACAGTAAGTCGTTGTTTCCCAATCACTTTCTTCGCCAAGGTGGTCAGCGAAGACCTCAATTGTAGCCTTGTTTTTTGCCCTCGGCAACCAAGATCGTCCAAAGAAGTCCACCGACGTCCATAGACACGGACTGAGCACACAAGACACACAAGCGCTGGATGCGTCAGCACTACCTTGAGCAGCGGACCGGCTTTCTCTTCTCCCGCAGCGATCGCATCGTAAGCAATGGATGGACGCCCCCACCCGCAGTTGAGCGAACCTCCCACAGTCCAACCACCAGAACCGAGAGGGGCGTCTATCGCGTGGGCCAACGGGCCGACACGTGCAACTGGATCAGTTCGGTCGTCAGCCGGCGATACAAAAATGTGGCCGCGGTAGCGCTTGCGAACAAGAACGCGCGAATCGTGTGGGCGCTGCAGGCACATGACCCGGCAGTTCGATGCGGGCTATGTGGGTAGCCCAGCCGCAGCCTGAACCAGCGCAACGAAGAACAACTACCACACGGAGGCCTCCTGGACGAGGTTGTAATGGCGCCGCTTGCTCTCTAGGTTCACCTGGACCAGGGTCTGCGGATTGACACACGTAGACCACGACCTTGCGGCGCAGCACATCCGCAGGCCGCAGATCATGGCTGGACATCATCAGCCTCCGGATTGTCAAGGCCGGCGGCCTGCATCAACACGGCGGCGAGCGCCTGCATCGCCGTCGCGCACTGCTCTGGCGTCGCTGCCAGGAGCACGGACCTCCCGAACGTCATGCACAGCTGCCGCGGGCCGACCACCAGGGGCGGCCTGGCTTGCAAGGGATCCAGACTCGAACTTGTCTTCATGCGAAGCTTCTCCGACGGTGTGATGAACACCCGGCAAGCTTCGCCGATGGCCTTGCTCGACCAGCAGGCGGTGCCGATCCGCGAGCGCCTTGCACGATGCGCGTGGACTACCCAGGGTGAAGGCAAAGCACGCGGCCTGCATCCAGCATCCAGCCGGCGACCGCGATGACAACACCGTGGCCGACCTCTACGTGGACGAGTTCACCGGTTGCGCGGCGCTCGTTGTACACGGGGCGCAGTCGTCGGCCGTACAACGCGTGCCCACGGTAGAAGAACTCAACTTCTTGCCCGACACGGAGAACTGCCCGGCTCGGTCGTTGCCCAGGTAAAGCTGCATAGACATTGCCGAGTACGTCACCGCAGGATGGGTGCAGTTGATGAAATGTCAGCGGCGTGCGCCGGACACGACCTCGGAGCCGATGGCGCGCAGGTCGGCCGGCGCCGCAAACTCCTCGCTGCGTGCACTGCGGCCTTAGGCTGATTGTTGATCGTCATACCCTACCTCGTTGCTCACTGATCTATCGGGGTAGGTGCCGCAGCTCATTGGCACGGAGGAGCTCTAAAAACCGTTGACCTCTCCAGACCCGCCATATGCAGCCCATCCGCCGTCTACGAACAGTTCAGCACCGGTGATGTAGGAGGACCAACTTGACAACAGGGAAGGCAGCCGCACGCGCGATCTCAACCGGTTCCGCTAAGCGGCCCAGAGGCGTGCGACCGATAATGCGCGCGGCGTCGGTGGCGCCACTCTCGATGATTCCACGGGCCATCGGAGTGAGCACGTATCCTGGGGCGATGGCATTAACGCGAATGCCCAAGTGCCCCCACTCTGTCGCGAAACATCGCGCCAGATACGCGACTGCCGCCTTCGAAGTGCCGTAGGCACTGCGCCGGGGTTGGCCGTTGTAACCGGCGATAGAGGTGACAACCACCATCGCGCCGGCGCGGTGTGGCGCCATGTGCTTTGCTGCAAGGCTGCAGACGAACTGGGTCCCGCGCACGTTAACGTCCATCACCCGCTGCCAGTCACTGATCTGCTGCGCCATCGCCGGCGCCAGCTTGTGGATGCCGGCGCAGTGAAATACCGCATCCAGACCACCGAGTTGATCGGCTGCGCCATCAACCATGCGAATGGCATCCGCCTCCACTGAAACATCGCCGACCTGGAATCCCACCGCTTGGGTCTCAGCGGCAGCCTCGGAGGCGGACCGCGCCTCTACATCGGCGACTACGACACGGGCACCCAGCAGCGTGAATAACTCGGCTGCCGCCTTTCCGATCCCACCGGCACCGCCCGTCACCAGTGTTCTCCGTCCTGCCAAATCAAAACTTTGCATACCTCAACTTCCTCCGGTAGGTCACTGGGTTCGCGTGCGGAACGATCGCGAATGAACGGAGATTATTCCCGAGTAAGGGGTCGGGACGCGCGATTTAATGTGAAGCGCTACATCAGAAAATCTGACTATGGACATGAAAAAAATGCCATCTCCCGCCCCTGTATCGCTGACGTCAGCTTGGTCTTGCATGCTGATGCGAGACACGCCGATGGTTGGGGCCAGATGGGTCTCGCCGGTGCCCGGCTCGCCGACCAGCACGACGTTGTGCTCGTTGTCGGTGAAGGCGGTGCTGGCCAGCATTGGTGACGAGCGCACGATCCACCGGCGAGACCTCGAAGTCGAAGCCTGCCAGGTCGCGATGCACCGGGAAGCGGGCCGCGTGCATCTGGTGGCTGACCGAGCGCATCGCGCTGTCCGTGGCCTCGGCCTGTAGCAGGTGTTCGATGAGCCAGCGCGAGGACTCGATGCCAGCGCTATGGCGCCCGCACCACCGCCTTGCTCGACCAGATCGGCCCACGCGCCGGCCATGCCGTGCAGGCGCAGCGCCTTCAGTTCGATCAGCACGTCAGTCTTCATGGCGGACCTCCTGGGCGACGCTGTCGTTCACCGCACGCAGGCGGTCATAGCGCGCGGTGTCGGCCAGCGGCGCCGTGATGGCCCTCACGTGCGTGGATGCTGTCGGCGTGATGGGCGCCGCGTTCAGCCGGCCCAGCACGTTGACCACGTGCTCCACGCTGCCCTTTCCCGGTGGCCCGGTCTCCAGCGCCAGGTCCACCGCGACCAGCACCGCATCCAGCCCGGCCGCCGGCACAATGGCCAGCACCTGTGCCATCACGCGGTGACCGCCTGGGTTGCGCAGCAGCCCGCCGCGCAGGCGCTGCAGGGGCTCGGGCATGTCGGCGAACGGCGCGCCATTGCGCAACGCGCCAGGCTTGCGCTGCAGCAGCGGGATGTAGTGCCGCCAGTCGTAGCGGGTCTCCCCAGCGTTGCTCAGCCGGTCGTGGCGCGCGACGATGCTGTCGCCCGCCACGATGGCCACGCTGGCGGGGTACAGCCGCGTGCTGACCATCTGCCCGTGCAGCTCGCACCGCACCGAGTGGCGCAGGTGCTGGACACCCGTGCGGGCTTCTCCACGTAGCCATCGAACGGCGCCGGCATGGGCATCAGGTGCGCGCGCTCGTGCTCCAGCAACTCGGCCAGCCAGGCGTTCAGCTCGGCGAAGCTGAAAAACTTGTGCTTGGCCGCCTCGATCCAGATGCGCCGGCGGCTGTCCTGCACGTTCTTCTCCACCACGCCCTTCTCCCAGCCGGAGGCCACGTTGCAGAAGTCCGGATCGACCAGGTAGTGCGCGCACATGGTGGCGAAGCGCTCGTTGACCACGCGGCCCTTGCCCTTGCGGACCTTGTCCACCGCGGTCTGCTGCTCGATGTTCTTGATCGGTACGAACCTCATGGTCGGCCGAGCCACTGCTTCGCAGATGGCCTGCGCGTCGTTCGCATCGTTCTTGCCTCGCTTGCCAGCCATGCGATACGGCGCAACGAACCTGGGGGCCATCAGCCGCACGGTGTGGCCCAACTTCTCGAACTCGCGGGCCCAGTAATGCGCGCCCGAGCAGGTTTCCATCCCGATCAAACAAGGAGGCCAGGAGGCCACCAGCTCCACAGTTTACAGCGGCGCACCTCCGGCCTTCTCTGCTCGACCAGCCCGCTTTTGCCGACAGCGTGCACGGCAAAGACGTTCTTGGCCAGGTCAATTCCCACGATTGCAATCGGCATGGTCATCTCCTTCGGCTTCAGCTGACGGTGAGATCTCCATGCTGACATCGACGATGCTGCTACCAGCCAGCGCCGCTACGACCAGGGAAGTCACTGGCATTCGTAGATGCCGCGCCGGACTACGCCGCCGAGCGCTGCGAACGAAGGCGTGTGGGCGTCGAACGGCATCTCGTGGCCCTGGCTGGGATAGGCCACCAGCCAGAACGCCCGCGAGGCGCACAGCTTCACGTGCGCGACCTGCACGCGGTAGTAGAGATGTCGCCCACCACCTGGCCCTCTTCGCTCCAGTCGAACTGGTAGGCCTCACCGAGCGCGAAGGCCAGCGGGATGAAGGCGTTGGTCGCAGCGCCTTGGCCCTCGGACTGGCGCTATGCGCGGATGAAGTCGATCACGCGGCTGTAGCCGCCCTCGTAGCCTGCTGCCTTGATCTCGATGTACAGGGCGCGGACGGTGCGCCGCTGCTGCCGGGGGCGACGGGCATCGGCATTCAAGGCCTGGCGCAGCGCCTCGTGGAACGCCGTGAGCTTAGTCGGCTGCTCGCCGCGCTGGTACTTCGGCGGACCATCGACCTGCCCGTGCAGCCACTTGGAGACCGTGTTTCGCGACAGCCCTGTGATGCGCGCGATCTCGCGCTCCGATTTGTTTCCCCGGCTGTGCAGCCGTCGGATTCTGTCAACCATGTCCATGGTGATCACTCCTCTTCCTCTGCTGCACAAAAAATAAGCAGAGTAGGTGCTCACCTGGCTCAGTTGTAATCGGCGGACCCTTCAAAAGTGGCTCAGATTTCGGTCGGCGCCAATACGACAAGGTCATCGGCAGGTCAATCGCGCGGCGGTAGCACGCTGCGAATCGCGCTTTTCAATTAATCCCTAAATGCGACGAGAACCGATGTCGCACCCTTGGACGCAACCCGCAAGGATCAGCTTTTCTGACGCTTCGATTCATTCGATCTTGCTTTGGTTTTGACGACTCTTTGGCTAAGGTCCAGCCTGGTGTCTTCTGACACGTTTCGAGCCTCCACCACAACCTAGAGAGACAACACATGACCGACAACCTGAATGTTCACCGCCGCAGGGCACTCAAGAAAATTGGCGCCGGCATGGCGTTGGGGGCGTCCGGCCTTTTAGCTGCGCCAGCCTTTGCGCAAAACAAGCCGCTGAAAATCGGCGTCATTGCCCCCCGTGGCGGAATCGCGGGCACGGCTGGCGAAGGCGGCATCCGGGCGATGGAATGGTCGGTGGCCAAACTCAATGCCATGAACGGTATCGGGGGACGGAAGATTGAACTGGTCATCCAGGAAGAGACCACCCCCAAGGAGACGATTGATCGCTATCGCAAGCTGGTTTTGCAGGACCGGGTGGACGCCGTGCACGGCGTGATCTCGTCGGGAGTCAGCCTGGCCTTGGCACCAGCCGCCGAGCAGTCACAGATGCTAACGCTTTTGTGGGACGGCACGACCCAAGACGGCGTGAAGGAGATGATGCCGAATCCGAAGTACGTCTTTCGCGCAATCGACAATGAGGTCGATGCTGTCATGTCCTCCCTGCTCGCCATTCGCCACTTCAAGGGCAGTATGGTACGCGTCGCCGGCATCAACGCTGACTACACCTACGGGCGCAACACCTGGACAACTTTCACGGCCATTTTGAAGAAGTTTGGCATCGCGCACGAGGTGGTGGCTGAGCAGTGGGTGAAGGTCGGCACCATGGACCTCACCTCCAACGTCGCCGCGTTGAAGACCGCTAAGCCAGACGTGATCTTCACGTCCATGCTTTTCGCCGATCTTCCGGTATTCATGCGTCAAGCCCACAATGTCGGCCTGACGGAAAACTGCAAGTTCGTGATGCCGGCGGCGGGGTGGCAACACACGGCAATGAAGAAAGAGTTCACTCCTGAGGGCGTTGTGTTCGGGCACAGCACTATGTATTTCGAAAATCCGGCCGCTTCGCCACTACAAAAAGAGTTCGTCAAATGGTATGCCGACAAATACAAGGACTACCCGCACTGGGAAAGCGACCGCGCCTACTTCTGCCTGCAGCTCTACAAGGCGGGAGTAGAGCGTGCGCTTGCGGCGAAGTCGGGTTCGTGGCCAAGCTCCACCGAGATCGCGATGGCCATGCCAGGCCTAAAGGTCGAATCCCTCGGCGGACCAGCATCCATGCGTGCGGACCACATCGCCAACCAAGTGATATTCCAGGGCTTGACGACGCATAAGAACGCCTACGACTTTCCTACGCTCGCCTCGGTCGAGAGCATGTCCACTGAGCATATCCAGAAGCCAGCAGGTGCAGATTTCTGGCAGTGGCTTGAATCGACAAAATTCGAGGTCTAAAACAACCGGAGACAGGCTCGGCCGCGACCAAGCGAGCCGCGCCAGATTACTATGGCATCTCTTATCGGCATTTTGATGGCCGGCGTCTTTCATGCGGCCGCACTCTTTTTGCTCACCTCAGGCTTGCAACTTGTGTTTGGCGTTCAACGTGTCGTGAACCTGGCCTGCGGTTCTCTGTACGCGCTTGGCGCTTACGTCGGCATTTCCTTCACCACTTGGGCGCTGGCACAGGGGTTGCCCATTCCGATGTTTCCGCTGGCCCTGCTGGCGGCGGGCCTACTTGCCGGCCTCATCGGATTACCCCTAGAGCGATTGATCAGCACCATCTACAAACGACCCGAATCCTTCCAGTTGTTGCTAACGAGCTGAAATGGCGGGCCCCGGGTTGTGGTGGGGCGGGGGGGCCCGGCCTCGCGGACTAGGTGGCAGGTTGGCTTCGCGTGTAACCGCATCGGCCCGATCACCCGGCGTCAGAACAGGTTCGGCTTCCCTTCCGGCAGCCCTGTTCGAGCCCCCGCCTGGCGACGTGATCTGGGCTTCCATCCGGCGCGACACCGCAGCCCGCCGGCCCGGATGCGACGGGCGCCTCAGCACCGGCTTCCCGCCCGAGCGTCCCTGGGGCTTCTCCGCCGTCCGAGCTCGCTGCGTCGAGCCGCTCGACTTCGACCGCGTTCCTGCGCGGCCACTTCGCCGGGCCAACACTTCCCGCGTGTTCCACCTTGCCCGCGGCAAGCCCCGCACTTGCCGCGCGACCCCGCGGGCGAACATCCGTGGCCGGAGGCCGCTGCAGAGACCGCACCTGGGGAAGAGCGACGCGCCCGCCGGCTGACGAAGCCTGCGGAAAGTCCGCCGTCCCGCGGGCGATGAACTGCACGTGCTGCCGCACCGCGTGGCGCAGCTGATCGGCCGCCAGCCGATGACGAGAGAACCGAGGGTGAAGGGCGCGCCGTGCGTCGTTGCGGTAGGTCTCGATGAACGGCGAGTCCACCGCACCTGACGCGTGCTCGAAGGTGCCGGGAGGATCTGCGCGTCGAAGTCGACGGCGATGAACTTGAGGTTCCTGTCGACGGATCGGCGGCCGACTTCTCCGCGCAACGCGCGGTGCCGAGGCCCAGATCGGCGATCAAGGGGAGAACGGGGGTTTTTCTACAGCCTCGACGTTCTCGCTAATCCTGGTGTTCCAGGATGTGTTGCGATTTTTTTGGGGCGCCAATCCCCAACAGTTGGCCAACGTCGCGATGCACTATGGCAGCGTATCGTTGTGGGGCGCGCAAATGCCCGCTTACAACGTATTCGTTATTCTGCTGGCCATAGCCATAGCCGTTGGTCTCGGGTGGTTCTTGAGTCGCACAACGTTGGGCAAGATGTTGCGCGCCACAGCGGAGAACCGCGAAGCAAGCGCGGCGATGGGCGTAAACGTTCGGATGGTCTATTTACTGGTGTTCACCTTGGGCACCACACTCGGCACAGTGGGCGGCGCCATGGTAGTCCCGACCGCGGCCGTTTCGCTGCAGATTGGCGTGGATCTGGTAGTGGAAGCCTTTGCGGTGATCGTCATTGGTGGACTGGGTAGCATGAAAGGGGCCGTGGCCGGCGCGTTGATCGTCGGTTTGATTCGTGCCGCGGCGCTGGTGTTGTACCCCGAGGTTGAAGTTCTGGCGACCTACGTCATCGTCCTCGGCATTCTCGTTTTCAAGCCCTCTGGAATCTTTGGGAAGGCGGCCGTATGAGTACTGTATTTAGATCGGTGGCGTCAGGCCACACCGCATCTTTGCGCGACAACAAGCCAAGCAGGTTCGCGCGCCGGGGGCTTCAAGCTGCAATATTCTTGAGCGTGATCGCGCTGGCCGCCGTGCCGCAGTTCGCCGACGCCTATTACGTCAGCTTGGGTATTCCGTTCATGGCCTACGCTGTGGCGCTGCTCGGCTTCAACCTTCTGTTCGGCTATGGAGGACTGTTGTCTTTTGGGCACGCTCTTTTTCTCTCCCTTGGCGCCTATGCTTCCGCCATATCCGCACGGTATTTTGGGTTGACCTCGATCGAGGGAATGCTGTTATGCGCGGTGGGTGTTTCGCTTTTGGTGGCTCTGCCGATTGCCTTTGTAGCCAGCCGATTCATTGGAATTTTTTTCGGCATGCTGACCCTATCTTTTGGCATGCTGTTCTATTCTTTTCTCAACAAGTTCTATCACTTGACCGGAGGAGATAGCGGCATGAATGTGCCTCAGCCGACGCTGCTGGGCCGCAGCTACGCCGCAATGGGCAAGATGGAATTTCTGACCGGGCCCTTCTACTACTACTGCCTTGTGCTGCTGGCGCTAGGCGTTCTGGTGATGTGGGGTATCGTCCGATCCCCCTACGGGTTACACCTGCAGGCCACTCGCGACAACGAGGTGAAGGCCAATTACCTCGGCGTAAAGACGCGTCAGGTTCGCGGTGTTGCGTTTCTGATTTCGGCAATGTACGGCGCGGTAGGTGGTGTGATTCTTGGCGTGAATACAGGTCTTGCTGACCCGGAGCTTGCCCACTGGGCGCATTCTGGGCACCTCGTCTTCATGGCGGTGCTCGGAGGCTTCCAGCAATTCCTGGGGCCTGTAGTAGGGGCCTTTGTCTTTATCCTGCTGCAAGACGAACTCCAGGCAGCAACACAGTATTGGCGCTTCTTCCTGGGTGTAGCTCTCGCGGCTCTGGTAATCGGTATGCCCGGCGGCCTCCTTGGGACGGTGCGCACGCTCTGGAATCGCTGGAGGAACAGATGACATCAACGCAGCAAACCCCGCTCCTGGAGGCACAGGGTGTCGGAAGATCGTACGGACAGTTTATCGCGCTGGAAGGTGTAGATCTGCGTCTCAACCAAGGCGAGTTCGTATCCCCCGTCGGTCCAAATGGCGCCGGCAAGACGACGCTGGTCAACGTGCTCACTGGCTTTGTTCCACCTACGTATGGCCGGGCACACTTCATGGGTCGCGACATCCGTGGCTCGAATTCGGTCGAGCTGTCAACGCGCGGCCTCGCACGAACATTCCAACTGGTGAATGTGTTCCCCGACTTGACTGTTCGGGACACGCTCACAGTTGCCGCTTGCTCTCAGTTGGGCCTGCGCTGGAGGCTATTTGGCGATGCACGGTCTCATCGGTCGGCAGCGGAAGTAGTGCGCGCCACGGCGGCTGCATTCCGGTTCGAAGATGCGCTTGACATCGTTGCAAGCTCACTGCCACACGGCAAGCGCAAGCTGCTGGACGTGGCTAGTGCCTTCGCGCTGCGACCTAAGGTCGTACTTCTTGACGAGCCAACGGCCGGCGTTTCCACCGCCGACAAGCATGGCGTCATGGAAACCCTCCTGGTGGCGGCGCGCGAGATGAATGTCGGCGCGATCCTGCTGATCGAGCACGACATGGACCTAGTCCGGCGCTATTCCAGTCGGATCGTGGCAATGCAGGGGGGGCGAAAGATCGCCGACCAACCCACTGATGACTTCTTCTCTAATGAAGAGATCCTGTCAGTCGTCGTCGGGAAACTGGAGACAACGGCATGACGCTACAACTTGAGAATGTGAACGTCCACCGACAAGGAAACCATGTCCTGCACGATCTGTCGCTGCGGGTTGAACCGGGGGAGCTGGTGTGCCTTGTCGGACGAAACGGGGCAGGCAAAACCACCACTTTTCGCGCCATCATGGGCTACCACAAAGTTGCCTCAGGCGAGATCCGGTTTGGCGGCGACTCGCTAGAGGGGTGGCCTACGCACCGGATCGCGGCCAAGGGCGTGGGCTACACCCCCGAAGGCAGCGATGTGTTCGGCGACCTCACTGTCGAGGACAACATCGCATTGCCGACCTGGACGCGCAAGACTGCTCGTCCTGCAAGCGAGCGACTGGAGGCTGCCTACTCTATATTTCCCAAACTGCGCACCTACGCGCATCGCGGAGGGCAGCAGCTATCCGGTGGCGAACGCAAGATGGTTTCAATTTCGCGCCCTTGCACTGATCCAGATCTTCTGCTGTTGGACGAAGCCTTCGAAGGCCTTTCGCCTGCAATCCTGCCAACCATCAGCGCCGGACTGCGAAGCATCCTGGATCAAGGACGCGCGGTGCTGCTCGCGGAATCAAATTTCTATCATCTACCTCGCTTCGCAGATCGGCTGTACGTCATCGAGCGGGGCGAGATCGTCTTTGAGGGGACGCGGGCGCAGGCGGAGGCGGATGCCGCGACCATGAAGATCATTAAAGGCTTGGAGTAACCAGGATGCCGACGGACCATGAGGCAGAGTCGCTCGCGCTGGCGGACGATGCGCTGCTAGCGCCTGGCATTCGCCACGTTGTCGCGACCCTGCGCGTGGGAATGCGTGAAGGCCCTGACATCACTACCATGCCGCTAGGAGAAGCCCGTGCATGTTACGCAGCGCAACAGCAACTATGGCGGCCCCGCGTACCGCCGGGGGTCACCATCCGCAGGTTTTCTATCGCCACTGGTGCCGGACCACTCCCTGCGGTGGCCGTTCGTGCTCAGGGCGGGCGTTTGCCCGCAGCGCGGGTACTCTACCTACATGGCGGCGGCTGGGTACTGGGCAGCGTTGACACCCACCTCGCAGCAATGTCGCGGCTGGCGCTAGGTTCAGGCACCGAAGTTGTCGGCATCGACTATCGACTGGCGCCCGAAGCACCGTTTCCGGCGGCCCTGCACGACTGCCTGAGCGCGTGGCACTGGCTTGAGGCTGACAGTACCGGAAGACCGCTGTTCATTGCCGGCGATTCGGCTGGCGCCAACCTGGCGCTGGCGGCGATGCTGGAGTTCCGCGGACAACATGTGGCGATGCCGTCCGCAGCGTTGCTATTTTATGGCGTGTTCGGGCCTGACTGCTGCGGTGAGTCGAACGACAGATTTGGCTCGGGAGACTATGGGCTTTCAACCGCTCGCATGGCTTGGTTCCGCTCGAACTACTTACAGGCCGCAGGCGAAGCAAGAGCCACCGATGCGCGGATCTCACCGCTGCTGGCCGATTTGTCCGGCCTGCCGCCAATGCTCATCATGGCGGCGCAGTGCGATCCGCTCGCTGATGACAGCCGCGCTTTGGCTAGGCGCGCACGCGCTGCCGGACTGGTCGTGACTGAAGCGGAACAGCCTGGTCTTGTTCACGGGTTTCTCCAGATGGCGGCCGTGGTGCCCGAAGCGGCCACTGCGCTAAATGACGCGGCGCGGTATCTATGCGCGCTGCAGTGCCCCCTGGCTGACTCCCCTGAATCGAGACATCGGTTGCTGCCCGGCTGCGTCGATGCACCGCATGGTGTTGTCTCGCTGGGCGACTTTTCGTTGACCGGCGGCGGGCAGATCGCCGACATGCGCATCTCATATGCGGATCATGGACATGATGGGGTGGCGCAAAAACCCGTCGTGCTGGTACTCAGCGCCATCGGCAGCACACATCATCGCCTCGACTTTCTGATCGGCCCTGGCCGAGCGTTGGACCCCCGGAGCTTTCGCATACTGGCGGTGGATGCCATCGGCAACGGGTTAACCAGTTCCCCGTCCAATTCTCCCGGTCAGTCGGGCCGCATTTTTCCGCGCTTCGGTATCGATGATATGGTGCACAGCCAGCATGCGTTGCTGGCGCAGTTGGGAATTAGGCAGCTTCATGCGGTAGTGGGCGCTTCCATGGGCGGAATGCAGGCGCTTGCATGGGCGGTACTGTACCCAGGGTTTGCACGGCGCGTGGTTGCGCTCACTCCCATGGCGAAAACAACTCCCTGGGCGCGATTAATAAACCTGATGGCCCGCGCGCACCTAGAGGCAGGCCTGGCTCGCGTGGAACGTGGAGCGCCGCCGCACGACGTATGGACGGATTGGGTTCCCCTCATGCAAGCGGCGAGCATGCGCACTCCGTCGCAGTTCGACTGTGAAATTGCCGATAGCGAGCGCGTGGAGACGTGGCTGGCGGCCCAGACGCGAGCGTGGATTGCGCAAGGCTTCGATCCATTGGACTGGATCTGGCAGTCCTATGCCTATGACGCCTTTGACGTGGGGCTGTTGGCCGATCATGGTGGTGACACTGATAAGGCGCTTGCCTCGATATGCGTCCCCACCCTAGTGGGCGCCCCGCCCTTGGACCTATATAACCCTGTAGAGGCCGCGCATCGCGTGGCTTGTCACGTGGCCAACTGTCGGTGGGTCGATATTCAAAGCAATTACGGCCATTTAGCGGCTAGCGCTCTGGACCCGAATGCGGCTCTCGCGCTCAATGGCGAGATCTCGAACTTTCTCGCTAACTAAAAAGGAGACGGGACAGCATGGACATTCGGCTTATCCACTATTTCATGAGTGTCTACGAGGAGCGAAGCTTTGCCAAGGCCGCCGAACGGATGCACGTAGTGCGGTCCGCGCTGAGCATGCAAATTCGCAACCTAGAGGACGAACTCGGCACGGTAGTGTTCGACCGCACCAAACGCGGAGTCGAGCCAACCGTGGCCGGCCGACGGTTCTATGAACTGTGCCAACCCATCGCACGGACACTTGCCTTTGCCAAGCAAGAGATGAGCGATCTGGTCCAGGGCAATAGCGTATCGGGGTCTCTGCGCGTAGGGCTTCCCTCGGCTACCTGTCAGGGAGTTTTGGGTGAAATATTAGATGAGTTCATGGGCCTCTACCCCAATGTGGACGTGACTGTCGTGGAGGCCTACAGCCGCTACGTGACGGAGCAGGTGCAATCAGGCTTTCTTGACGTCGCTCTGGGCGCCTTGCCGCTGGAGCATAGCGGGCTTGCCTGCCGACCAGGCTTTCAGGATCACTTCGCCCTTATCTCCGGCCAGCCCATCAACGGGCCGCAGTTCACACCTTGCGACTTGTCGACCATGCGCGAGCCTCAAGTTGATAGTTCCCTCCGAACGCCACCTGATGGGCGCCACGTTGCTTGACTACATCACTAGGGGGGAAATCGCCGTGAATCGTGTGATGCGCATCGACGGACTCGTGGCCACCATGGAAGCTATCCGAAGTTCCGATTGGGGCGCCGTATGCCAATCTATCGGCGTGATGCAAGAGCTTGACCGGAAGGACATCTTCATCTATCCGATTGTCAATCCGAAGATGAGCTTTGATCTTTACTTCGTACACCATCCGCGACGCCCGCTCACTCTTGCTGCGAGATGCTTCGTCGACATCCTGGAGAGAAAGTTTGCTGAAGTCTTAGAACGCCGCAGCTGCACTTCAGCTGGACCAGCGCTTCGACTGACGCTAACGCCAATGCAGCGTGCCGCTTAGGGCCTCGCACGATCAATCACGTTTTCTGACCCACGCGCTCATCCGATATCAACCCACGCCTGCGCTTTCACCTCTATCGTTTGACCCTCTGCGCAAAACGGCAAACGCACCTAGAAAGGAATTCGCAATGCAGGCATCATTCAGTACGGCAATCTATGACGAACGTGCGCTCCGGGCGGCACTGCAGGAAGCGGACATTGTTCCCACGCTCCTGGTGTTGGTGCAGCTCACGGGCGACATGAAAATTCTTCACGAAGCGGCGCCCTTCATCAAAGGGGCCTGGAGCTTTCAGGAGGAGATTCCCGAGCAACTGAAGGAAAAATCAGAGACCGACTGGTGGAAACGCTGAAGAGCCACACTGGCGTCGAGCCTTAACCTGACCCCTCCAGATGAGGACATCCTCCGCCAAATGATGAGCGTAGCGGTCGGCGAGACAGTGCCTTCAGCATACGTGCCACTGCTGCTGGAAGAAATGGGGCTTAGCGAGAGGCATTCGCGCATTACGGCAGCAGGCGGCGAGGCTCGGCAACCTCCCAAAGGGTTCAAGGTCGTGGTGATTGGGGCTGGCTTGGCGGGAATCTGCGCGGCAATCCAACTCGAGCAAGCGGGCATCCCATTCGTGATCTTGGAGAAAAATGCAGACATCGGCGGCACTTGGTTCGAAAACTCGTACCCCGGCTGCGGCGTCGACACGCCGAATCATTATTTCTCTTACTCCTTCAGCCCCAACAATGACTGGCCCCATCATTTTTCCAAACAGGGCGAGATACTGAGTTATATCCGTAAGACAGCGGAAAAATTCAAGTTGCGCGATCGGATCCGACTCGGTGTTGAGGTCACGCGAGCAAGCTTCGACGAAGCCGTCAATCGCTGGAACATCGAGACGGTGGATGGCCAAGGCCGAGTCGAGAGGCTACGTGCCACGGCACTAGTTTCCGCGGTGGGCCAGCTCAATCGCCCGTTCATCCCGCGTATCGAAGGGCTCGAGTTCTTCAAGGGTGCCAAGTTCCACACCGCCCGCTGGGACCACAGTTTCGAGGTGAATGGCAAACGGGTGGCGCTGGTCGGAACTGGCGCCAGCGGCATGCAGGTGGGTCCCAGCATTGCCCCCGACGTGGCTGAGCTGCTGGTGTTCCAGCGCGCGCCCAATTGGGCGATGCGCAACGCCAACTACCATAAGGCGGTCACTGACGGCCATCGCTGGGCCCTGAACCATATTCCTTTCTTCTCCCAGTGGCAGCGATTCCAGCTCTTCTGGGTGTCGGCTGAGAGCTTTCATGACACGCTGCGGGTGGATCCCAAGTGGGCCATGAGCGAAATCTCCCTGAACCGCGAGAACCATGCAATTCGTGAGCAACTGGTTGCTTACATCCGCAGCGAACTGGAAGGCGACGAATCGCTGATCGCAAAGTGCACACCCAACTATCCGCCTTATGGTTCCCGCATGCTGCGCGACAACAACTGGTACCGCATGCTCAAGCTCGACAACGTGGAGCTCATCACCGACGCAATCTCTCATGTGACCGAGAACGCGATCGTGATGGAAGACGGAACCCGCCATCAAGTGGACGCTATCGTTTTCGCCACTGGCTTCCAGGCGTCACGCATGTTGTGGCCGATGGAAATTCGGGGGCGCCACGGTGTCGACCTACGCCAGCTCTGGGGCGATGACGATCCGCGGGCCTATAAGGGGATGACCGTTCCCCAGTTCCCCAACTTCTTTGTGATGTATGGACCCAACACCAACCCGGGGCCGGGCGGCAGCACCATCTTTTATTTCGAATGCCAGATCCGCTACATCATGCAGGCCTTGCGTGCAATGATCGACAGTGACTTCGCAACGATTGAAGTCAAGCAGGAAGTACATGATCATTACAACGCCGTGGTCGACGAGCGTTGCGCCAACATGGTGTGGTCTCACCCGCGCGTTACCAGTTGGTATAAAAATGCTGCCGGACGGGTAACCGTCAATTCGCCTTGGAAGCAACTTGAGTATTGGCAGATCACCCAGCGGTTCGAACCATCAGAGTATCTCTGCGTGCCTCGCACCGAAGTGAAACCTTCGGCGACTGAGTTCGTCACGGACGATGTTGAGTAACAGACCATGGATCTGGGCATCGAAGGCCGTGTGGCCGTTATCACCGGTGGGGCGCGCGGAATCGGCTTTGCCGAAGCCGAGGCGCTCGGGGCGGAAGGCGCGGTGATCGCGATCAACGACATAGACTCCGTCGCAGCAATGGACGCGGCCGCTATTCTGCGTGCGCGTGGCATCCAAGCGTCGGCGTTCCCCGCCGACGCCGCCGACGAAGCTGAAGTGGCGGAAGCGATGCGCAAGATTGCCGAGAAATTCGGCAAGATAGCCATTCTCGTTAACAATGCCGGCGTCGGAGTAAAGCCGGATTACAGCGCGTACGAGATGCCGGCGGAAGTCTGGGACAGTATGCAGCGCGCGCATGTGCGCAGCACCTTCCTCTGGTCGCGCGCGGCTATTCCTCTCATGCGCCTCGGTGGCTACGGGCGCATCGTCAACACTTCGTCTATGAACTACACCGGAGGCGGTCGCCCGGGAGCCTCGCATTACGTTGCAGCCAAGGCGTCCATCGCTGGCTTCACCCGCGCACTCGCTAAGGAGATGGGACCGGATGGGATCACCGTTAATGCGATCGCGCCTGGCTACGTTGCCACCGAATTGATCGACGGCTTCTCATCACCGATGCTTGCGGTGATCCGTGAGCAGAATCCCACGCGAAGGCTGTGTGAGCCCAATGAGATAGGAGCGCTGGTGGCCTACCTGGCCTCGCGCCAGGCGGGCTTTATCAACGGCGAGATCGTCTGTATTGACGGCGGGCGACGCGAGTTTTACTGGGGGAACACCGCGTGAAGGCTGCTGTACTCGAACAGGCGGGCCAGCCACTGCAGTTGCGCGACTTGGAATTGCGCAACCTCGCCGACGGAGATGTGGTGGTGCGCATCGCGGCAACAAGCCTTTGCCATACTGATCTGGAAGCGGTGCAGGGGCACCTAGGCATGCCGTTGCCGTTCATACCCGGCCACGAGGCGGCTGGCGTGGTCGAACAAGTCGGGCGGGATGTGAGCAACGTGAAGCCAGGGGATCCAGTGGTAATTTCGTGGAACCCTCATTGCGGAGGTTGCTTCACCGCAGCCGCCACCAGCCGATTCTGTGCCAGCAATACCGCAACCACGCCGCAGCGGCGCTGCATTTGACGGCCGTCCTCGGGTGTACTACGGAGACACACCGATAAAGCAGCTAATGTATGCTGGTACCTTCGCGGAACTGGCGGTAGTAACCGGGGCTTGCGCCGTGCCAGTACCCCCCGATATCCCGATGCACTTGGCGTGTTTACTGGGCTGCGGAGTGGCCACGGGTGTTGGTGCAGTGCTCAACATAGCTAAGACGGTGCCGGGAAGCAGCGTCACTGTGATCGGCTGCGGGGCGGTGGGTCTGTCCGCGATCCAAGGCGCGCGAATGGCAGACGCAGGCACCGTGATCGCCATTGATCGAGATCCGGAACGGCTCAATCTCGCCGTTGCCATGGGTGCCACGCATACGATGCAGCTAGGATCGGACTTAGTGGGCGAGCATTTAGTGTTGACGCACGGCCGCGGAGCCGACTATGTGTTCGAGGCGGCGGGTAACGAGGCGGCTTTCCGAGCAAGCTTGGAACTCGTCCGGCCAGGCGGCCAAGTGGTGTGGCTAGGTAAGGTACCTGTAGGGCAGGAAGTCGCGTTCCGCTGGGGTTCTTTGATGGGGGAGAAGCGAATCACCCGTTCCAGTTACGGCGGAGGCTCAGCCGCGGAAACATTTTCCGTCCTGGCCGACGCCTACCTCAAAGGGACTTTGCTGCTCGAGCCCTATGTCACTAATCGACTTCGGCTTGAAGACGTCAATCTCGCGCTGCAGCGGCTGAACGACCGGCTCGAGATTCGCGCTGTTATCGAGTTCTGAGTGTAATTCTTAGTCTTACTATGTCATATGCGAAGCCTTGCGTTTACGCGCAGGAAGCACGAGCAACGAGACAGGGTCCGGAGCAAGGCTGCGGTGATACGCAGCCTCAAGCTCGTGATCGATGATGGAACGTTGCGCTGCTTGCGCTGGGTTGCCGCGAGGCTTGTAATGCGTGGGTAGTGCAGGTTCTTCGCGTTGGGCGGCGTTTTTTGCCTGTACCCTCGGGATGCCGAACCTACTGCGCCATCAAGAAGCCGTAGGCGGCGATGCTCTGGCAGGCAAAGACACACGCTCGATATATCGCCAGCAGCGACGGGCTCGGACTGGCCACCCACCTACCATTTTCTGCTCCCACATCCCCACCGCGATGCCGACAAGGTCGATGCTTCTGGTGTTGCGGCGCAGGTCGGATGCCGCCGTGGAAAGGCGCGCATCGCACATCGCGGCGCTCATCATCGCAAGCCACGTCGAAAGAACGCACACCGTAGCTATGGTGTGTCGGCGCGCGATTCTTTATCGATATATCAGGATGCTAGGGCAAGCATGACAGGCAACGGTTGACCACGTCCGCCCGGACGTTGGACGACGATGGCCATCCCCCTCGCGCCTCGTGAAACCGTTGGCATATCAGGCCATACCGAGACGGTTTTGCAGAAGCCGCTACTTCTTACGACCCTGATAGCGTGAGCGACACTGTCGAGCCTGCATACCGACGCTCGATCCTCTAGCGATCGATGGATTTTTGCACATCGAACACACAACGGCTACCAGCCGCGCTAACCGGTGAGAAGTACTCAAAGCGAGTCGCTGGACTCGCTTCCTGCACAGACCACAAGCCGACCATGAGGACGCCGGCAAAGGAGTCGGTCATGTAGTTTTTCTCCTGGAAGGAGACGGAGCATGCACGAGAACAAGAATGATGCGCCATCATCAAAGGTGTTCTACCGCCCGATCGAAGCGTCCATCCGCTGGGCAGGACTGCTGCGGTACGAGCAGGTAATCTTGGCCTCGATTTCGTCGCCGAGGAACCTGCCGCAGTCGCTGGACTGCCCCCGCTGGGGCGAACTGCTGCTGTACACCGACCGCATCTACGACGGCATCCTCAATGGGGAACTGCCCTTCGGGCAGAACGGCATCACGTCACGCGACACCGCACTAATCGACTCCCCTGATCTGACGGTACGCCACGTCGATCTGAAGCGCTGGATGCGTCAGCACTACCCTGAGCAGCGGCCCGGCTTTCTCTTCTCCCGCAGCGAACGTATCGCCCATCCCTTCATCTCGCTGGAAACCGGGCAAGCCATGCTGGTCGAGCGGCTCGCCCTGAAATCCGCCCTGGAGCAGTCCAAGCGCCAACTCCGCGATCTACAAGAAAAGCACGACGCGCTGCTTAAGCAGTCCACGGCGATCCCCGCATGCGCGCAGTGTCCGATCAGCGACCGGGCCGAGGCCACCTACCAGAACAGCATCGGAGGCATGCTGGAGTTGATGCTCGGTCAGTCCCCTTCTGGCACCCCTTACTCCAGCTTCAAGACGCAGGAGGCCGTGGTCAGTGCCTTGGTCGCGCATCACAGCGGCGCCATGGGCAGCGCAGAGCGAACCTTGAACGGCAAGTTCGCCACGGCGAGACGCCGGGTGCGTAGCGCGGCAGTTTGAAGTTTTCCAGCTTGTATGTGCAACCGCGGAGATTGCATTTGCAATGGCTTTCCGCAGCCGTGTCTATTGAATAGAGGTCAAGCCAACAAACGCCACTGAGCGTTCAGGAGTGACCGCCATGTCGCAAACACCTGTACTTCCACCGCCCGAGCGCCGCATCCTGCGCTTGCTAGAAGTCGAAGCGAAATCCGGCTTCAAGCGTGCCCACCTCTACAACCTGATGCGCGCCGGCAAGTTCCCCAAGGCGCTGCGCCTGGGCGTGCGCGCCGTCGGCTGGGATTCCATCGAGATCGATGAGTGGATCGCCGAGCGCGTCAACAGCCGGGCCTGACCCGTTCTCCAGCGGACCTTCCATCCTCACACGGAGAACGCCATGCAGGTTGTATCCATCATTTCAACGAAAGGTGGCGTCGGCAAAACCACCACGGCCGCAAACCTGGGCGGGCTCGCCGCCGACGCGGGGCTGCGCGTGCTGCTGCTCGATCTCGACGTGCAGCCCACCTTGTCGTCCTACTACGAACTGGGCCACCGCGCACCTGGCGGCATCTATGAGCTGCTGGCCTTCAACGAGCGCGAACTCAGCCAGCTCGTTTCCCGCACGATCATCGCGGGCCTGGACCTGGTGGTCTCCAACGACCACCGGGGCGAGTTGAACACCTTGCTGCTGCACGCCCCGGATGGGCGCCTTCGGTTGCGCCACCTGCGGTCGGTGCTGGCTCCCCTCTATGACCTGGTGCTGATCGACACCCAGGGCGCGCGCAGCGTGACCTTGGAGATGGCGGTGCTTGCCTCTGACATTGCACTGTCGCCCGTGACTCCGGAAATCCTCGCCGCCCGCGAGTTGCGGCGCGGCACCATCCAGTTGCTCGAAGACATCGCGCCGTACCGGCACCTGGGCATCGAGCCGCCGCCGCTGCACCTGCTCATCAACCGCGTCCATCCGATATCGGCGAACGCCCGGCTGATCCAGCAAGCCCTGCGCGATCTGTTCCAGGACCACGCCGGCATCCGGGTGTTGGCTACCGACGTGCCGGCCATCGAAGCCTATCCGCGCGCCGCGACGCGCGGCCTGCCGGTGCATCGGGTCGAGTATCGACAGCCGCTAGGCAGAGTGGCCCCCACCGCGCTAGACACCATGCGCGGTCTCGCCGGCGAGCTGTTCCCGCAGTGGCAACACCGATTTGCCACGGTGTCCGGCCGTTCGCCTGTCCCTCTTGATACCGGGAGGCCCCATGGCGAACGCACATGAACTGGCGCGCGGCCACAAGCGGCTGCGCGCCCTGATCGAATTCGCGATCGGCGAAGGTTGGCACGTCAAGCGCACGCCTGGCGGCCACCTCAAGTTCACCAAGGCCGGCTGCGCCGCGATCTACACCAGTTCGACGGCCAGCGACCACCGCGCGGCCCTCAACGCCCGTTCGCAGATCCGCCGCGCCGAGCGCGAAGCGCAGTTCCAGGTGCAGGGAAACGACCATGGCTGAGATCACCTCCCAGCAGATGGCTGGCAAGCTGCTCGCGGCGGGGTTCGAGCGCGGCGGCCCGTCCGCGTCGGCCTTGAGCGACCCCATCGCCGACACGCCGATGGTCGTGACGCTGGACCAGTTGCGCCCCTACGACCACGACCCCAGGAAGAAGCGCAACTCGGCCTACGAGGAAATCAAGGCATCCATCCGCGAGCGTGGCCTCGACGCAGCGCCGGCCATCACGCGGCGTCCCGGTGAAGACCACTACATCATCCGCAACGGCGGCAACACACGCCTGGCGATCCTGCGCGAACTGTGGTCAGAGACGAAAGACGAACAGTTCTTTCGCATATCGTGCCTGTTCCGTCCCTGGCCCAGCCGTGGCGAAGTGGTCATGCTGACCGGCCACCTGGCCGAGAACGAATTGCGCGGGAGCCTCACGTTCATCGAGAGGGCTTTGGGCGTGGAGAAAGCGCGCGAGTTCTACGAGCAGGAAAGCAGCGCCGCCGTCAGCCAAACCGAGTTGGCCCGCCGCCTCGCTGCCGATGGCTTCCCGGTCCAGCAGTCGCACATCAGCCGCATGAGCGACGCGGTACGCTACCTCCTGCCCGCGATCCCCGCAGTGCTCTATGGCGGCCTCGGACGCCATCAGGTTGAACGCCTGTCGGTCCTGCGCAAAGCCTGCATGTTCGCGTGGGAGCGCTACGGCAAAGGCCGCTCGCTGGTTCAGGACTTCGACGAGTTCTTTCAGGAAGTGCTGTCGCAATTCGACACGCTAGGCGACGAGTTCGCCCCCCAGCGCGTACAGGACGAGCTGATCGGCCAGATGGCCGAGCTGCTGGGTGTTGATTACGACGTGCTCGCTTTGGACATGACCGAATCCGAGAGCCGGCAGCGCGCCTTGACCAGCGATCCGACACCGCCCTCAAGACCACCGGTATTGCCGGAGCCGGGAGCCATCGCGCGTCCACCTGCCACTACCGCGTCAATCACCGCAGGATCTGCAGCGGCCGCGCCGCCTGCAGGTCGGCCAGCGGCTACCCCCTCGACGCACGAGAGCGAGGCGGATACCGGCCAGGCAGGCGCAGGCAGCCCCGCAGCGGACGCCGATCTGCTTCGGGAGCACATCGTCTCGCCGGCACCGACGACCGAGCGGCTTGAGTCCATCCAGCGCATGGTCGCCGACCAGTTGGGCGATGCACTGCCGCGCGACTTCTCGGCGAATGTCTTGCAGTCCATCCCGGTGCAGGCCGGCGGGCTCTATCCCATCTCCGATGTCTGGTACATCGAGCCCGGACTGGATACGCCCGAGCGTTTGCGCACCCACATCGCGCAGTTCGCCCGCGAGATCGTGGGCGAAGCTGGCCTGGGCGAGTGCATCGATGACCGTGCAGATGGCATCGGCTTTGCCTGCCGGGCCTACGCCCAAGACCCGGGGCCGCTGGGCAGTGCCGTCCTCTCGTTGCTGGCATGTCTGGCCGGTCAGCAGCCCACCAACGTCGGCATGGATGACGGACAGGTCGTCAGTGGCCTGCCGGCGCTGCTGCACGGTCAAGGCGATGCGGCCCGGCGATTGAGCGACACCGCACTGGTCAAGCTGTTCCGGCTGCTGCGGCTGGCCCGCCGCCTGCTCGATCTGGAAGCTGGCGCGACGGCTTCTGGAACGTGAGCGAGGGAGGCCAGCATGTCCGCACCACACCCACTCAACCAGGCCGTCATCGCCCAAGCCCTCTATGACCTGCGAAATGGGCAACTGCGCCGCTGCAAGCTGATGGGGTTTGGCGAGGAAGAACTGGACGCCCTCAAGCATCCCGCGCTGATCAGCGTGCTGGCCAACGCCAATGTCTCGTGGTGCTCCGTGACGGTCAACCGCGAAGTGCTCCGGCGGTTGCTCAAACAGGCGCAGGACGTGGAGAAGGAAATCGCCACGGTCGATCGCATGCTCAGGCTGGGCGCAAGCACCGAGATGGTCAGCCGCTTCTACGGCCTCACCCACCAGGAAGTGGCGCTTCGTCGCGAAATCCTGGGCATGCCCAAGCGCAAAGGCCGCCACCCCGTGCTGGACGAGAAGCAGGACACGGAACTGTGGCGGCAGTGGAAGGCCGTGACCGGCAGCAGGAACGTCGATCTTGAAGACGAGACCTCCATCCTCGATGCCGCGATGGACTTGGCCGAAGGCATGTCGCTGCCCCTGTCGGTGGTCTGGGCCGCGATCAAGTCGTGGGTCGATCAGGGACTGGGTTGAGCCATGGCCGTGGACGACACTGCACCACGCCATGGCCCCGTCGCACTCGCTGACCTGTTCGACGCTGTGCTGCAAGACCTTGCGCCCAACGCCCACTCCGAACCCAGCCCCAGCGCGCCTGCGGCGGCACAGTCGCCCACGCCCAGCACCTCCGGCGATGCCTTCTTGTTCAGCGGGAACCGGCATGAGACCGTGCCGCGGCGGCTGTTCCTCGACCGCCGCCTGACACCGCTGGAGCGAAACGCCTGGCAGGTGTTCCGGTTGATGCTCAACGACGATGGCGTGACGGCGTTCCCGACCTATGAGCAGCTTCGGCCGTGGCTGGCGTCGATGCCCTGCGCCGGGCAGGCCTCGCACGAAACCGTGGCGCGGGCGCTGACGCTGCTGCGCCTCACCCGATGGCTGAGCTTGGTGCGGCGACGGCGCGACCCCAAGACCGGCCGCATCCTCGGTAACCTCTACGTCTTGCACGACGAACCGCTGACGCCGTTCGAGGCGATGCAGCTCGACGCCGACTACCTGGCGCTGGTCAGCCAATCCCTGGGGCATTCGGCCAAAGCCGTCCAGGTGATCGGCCTGAATACCCTCAAGGAGATCGCGGACGATCCACTGCTCTCCGGTCGCACGCTGCCGTCGCGGTTGCAGGTCCTGGCCGAACGCCTCGCCAGCCAGGGCATCGCGACCACCGAAAGTTATCCACAGCAGAAGGACATCCACGATTCCGAAGAAGGGGCCGCGAGCCTTCTTCGGAATCGTGATGACCCCACTTCGGAATCCGAAGCAGGTGACGTGCTCCCCATCCGCCGTACCAACGTGAAGTAGCAGGGGTCCGCCTATCAGGAGAATGGCGGACATGAGGAAGAGCAAGTTCACAGAGGAACAGATCATCGGGTTCCTCAAGCAGGCCGAGGCCGGCATCGCGGTGGCTGAGATCTGCCGCAAAGGCGGGTTCTCGGACGCGACGTTCTACAAGTGGCGCGCCAAGTTCGGCGGCATGGAGGCGTCGGACGCGCGCCGGCTGCGCGAGCTCGAGCAGGAGAACGGCAAGCTCAAGCGGCTGCTGGCCGAGGCGCACCTGGACATGCACGCACTCAAGAGCGTCCTGGGGGTAAAGCGCTAGCCCCACAGGCCCGGCGCGAGGCCATCGGGCAGTTGGTGCGCGAGCACGGGCTGTCCGAGCGCCGCGCGTGCAGGCTTGTGGGGCTGAGCCGAGACAGCTACCGGCATCCGCCACACACCAGTGCCGAGAACCAGGCGCTGAGCGGGCAGATCGTGGCCATCGCGCATGAACGCCGGCGCTTTGGCTACCGGCGCGTGCACGACATGCTGCGCGCGCAGTTCCCCGGCGTGAACCACAAGCGGGTGTACCGGCTGTACAAGGCCGCCAACTTGGCCGTGCGCAAGCGCCGCAAGGCGCGTCGCGCGGCCAGCGAGCGCACGCCGCTGGGCATCGCCACCCAAGTCAACGAGGTGTGGAGCATGGACTTCGTCAGCGACAGTCTGGCCAGCGGCAGGCGCCTGAAATGCCTGACCGTGGCCGACGACTACAGCCACGAATGCGTGGACATCGCGGTGGACTTCGGCATCGGCGGCGCCTACGTCACGCGGCTGCTGGACCAGGCCGCCACCTTCCGGGGCTATCCAGCAGCGGTGCGTACCGACAACGGCCCGGAGTTCACCAGCCGGGCGTTCATCGCCTGGACCCAGGCCCACGGCATCCGGCATCTGCTGATCCAGCCCGGACGGCCCATGCAGAACGGCTACATCGAAAGCTTCAACGGGCGGTTCCGCGA